>NZ_JBSWWX010000006.1:0-415724 GCF_056160305.1 Planctobacterium sp. AWM4_229
CGGTGTAAGAACTATCCTCCATTGTCCGACTGGCCGATTTCTTGTTCCAGACAAAATCGGCATTCACTACGTCCTTGTAGCTCAAGTCGAATCTACAAGTCAATCACTGATGAATGATTGTCCACGACGGGTTATCTATGGCAGAGCAGCGGCTTATCGGTCAGCTCAACAAATTTTGTAGGTCGACATTTATGTCGACGACGGTGTAAGAACTATCCTCCATTGTCCGACTGGCCGATTTCTTGTTCCAGACAAAATCGGCATTCACTACGTCCTTGTAGCTCAAGTCGAACCTACAAGTCAATCATATCTGAATGATTGTCCACGACGGATTATCTATGACAGAGCAGCGGCTTATCGGTCAGCTCCCCAAATTTTATAGGTCGACAATGAGCGCCATGGATGGCGTAAATGTCTATTTTGCAGGGAGCAAAAATAGACCATGTCGACAATGCATCAGAAATCAACCGCTTTTGTCCGGCTAAAGCCGAACCTACAGGACAGTCATCGATGAATGATTGTCCACGACGGATGATCTATTGTAGGTTGCTTTTTATTCAGCCTGCTGATTCATTGCTTTCCGTTCCACCAATCGCCGTATCCAGGTTAGTGAGCGCAATGGGTTTAGTGAGAATATCGTCAATCATGCCCTGGTTTTTTAATTCACGGGCTGAGTCTTCTATGTCGCCAGTTACCATGATCGTTCGTATGGGCTTTTTCGTAAGGTGTCGGATGGCCAGGATCACCTCAGTACCCAATAGTCCCGGCATATTGTGGTCAGTGAGCAATACATCGTATTCATCTTTCGCTTGCTGGAATATGGCAAGGGCCTCCTGGCCGTTGGCCGCTTCGGTAACAGAAAAGCCTTTCATGGTTAAATAGGTGGAATAGATATTGCGCAGGTTATCTTCATCTTCCACAAGCAATATGCGCTGGTCACTGCCCATGGGTGAGCTTGGTTTGGCGGTGACAACTTCTTCCACTTGTAACTGCGTCGCCGGCAGGCGAATGGTGAAACGCGTTCCCTCTCCCTCGGTACTTACGACAGAAATTGTGCCTTTTATTTTTTGCACTATGCCGTGTACCACTGAAAGCCCTAACCCAGTGCCTTCGGTCTTTTTCTTGGTGCTAAAGAAAGGTTCAAACAGCTTATCCTGTGCCTCCTGAGGAATACCACTGCCATCATCTGAAACGATTAAAACAAATTCCTGTCCCTCCTTGCGCAGAGTTAAATCAACTCTTGTCGCGCCAGCTTGCGAGGCGTTCTTAACAAGGTTGATCAGAATTTGACTGATGGAAGATTCATCCGCCAGGATGTTGCCCTCGGCTTCACAATGAAAGACAACTTCACTCTTCTTTTTCAGTCCGGGCGTTAGCAATTCCAAGGTCTGTTCAATGTTTGCAACAATATCAATCACTTTCAGATATTCGGTATCTGCCCTTGAGAACTGTAGGATCTGTCGTACCATACTGGCACCACGCTCCCCGGCTTCGATAATATGAGCAACACATTTTTGAGCGTTGTTACTGAGATCCACACTCATTTTTAACAGTTCAGAACTACCGCGAATGATGGCTAAAATATTATTAAAATCATGGGCGATGCCGCTGGCAAGTGTGCCCATTGATTCCATTTTCTGGGCATTTTGAGAGCGTTGCTCAACTTCAATTATGGGTCTTAAATCCGTCATGTTGAGCCATACTAATTCTGCTCCGTCTTCTATTCGATGAGAGCTGAAGCGGTCAAATACCACTGGAATTTCACTGCCATCTATGGCAATCAGCCGGGCGGACATGACCGGATGGGTTTCATCGGTATGCACCAAATATACAGTATCAATGGATTCGCCAAGTAGCTGGTTTTTGCTTTGATATTGCAACATTTCCACACAGCTATTATTTACGAAGTTAATTTTACCCGAAGCCTTAACATAATTAATAATCGCGTTTTGTGAATGGTCCGTAAAGGTATCAAAGGTATGGCGTATGCGCGCTATCTGGGTGCGTTGCCTTTCGATTGCCGCTCTGTCGTTTTTAACCCTCCTCAATACCGGGACTACAACAAACAGGATGCTGACGGAAATAATGGTAAGGGAGAGGATTAGCAGTTGCTGTAAAGCCGTTATTTGAAATTCCTGGTGTTGGCGTTGGACTTCTCGCAGGTTGTCTGCAAGTTGGCGTAAGTTGGTGGTCATTTCTCGAATTGACGCTGAATTAAAGTCAGGGATTTGCTCTGGCTGTTCATCTTTCAGAACCGCACGGGTGATATTGATCAATGATTGCAATTGCTGCACTGCACTACTTTCGGGATGCAGAACATTATTCATTGGCTCAGGCAGGGGAGTACTCTGGAAGTAGCTGAGACTTTCGGAAATGCGGGAAAGGTGCTCAACAGCATAGCGCTTCAGGTTCACTCTATGCCTGCCAGGCTGGGCACTGAGCAAGCCTTGCAGTGTCATGGTAAGGGACTTACTGCGTTCGCTCAGCTCGTTAGCTATAGCTGCTTGCACCAGGTTGTGTTTTTGTTGCTCAATCAGACGTTGTTGAATCGCAAAAGACAGTAGCAATACCATCAGCACCGTGATGAGCGAAATAATCGAGCGTGTCTTAAAACCTGTGAGTGACAGTGCTTCCATCTTGCTGTCTATTTTGATTCCTGAATGGACATCGTTTAAAGATAGCACAACTTCCTGTCGTGCCAATGGTAATCAGCTATTGGGTTGCTTAACACCACGGTAAAACAGTTGTGTTCCCGCAAGTGACACCAGACAATAGGCCGTGAAATACCAGAAACCTTGGCCCACATTTGATAAGGTTTGTGAACTTAGCTCAAAAGTAATTTTGAACAGGCCCATGTTGATTTGCTCTGTGCTGGTGGTGCTGGCGTGATCAGTGGACAGTACTGCGAGAAAGATAGCCACTACGAATACGTCTGCCATAGACCATTTGCCAATGCTGGTAACAAAGTTCAGCAGTTTTTGTTTTGTCTCTTGTGAGTTAATAATACGCGCTATAGTCACTAAGCTGGTTTTGAGCAGTGGCACCACCACAGAAAAGAATAAGATAAGAAAGCCAACAAGATAACGCTGCTCATTCCAGAGCTCAGTTACCGTCCCTAATATCGACAGTTCTTTATCAATTAGCGCAGTTGAAAGCGCGGAATTACCAAGATCTGCCTGCATTTCCATATTCATAGAAAAAATCGGTAGCATAATACCGGGTACGAAAAGCCCCAGCGCTAAAATATTCAGTATAAAGCCAATGTTTTGTTTCATATTGGGAAAAATAGTTGAAGTCGTCTTAGTTTATGGTCCTGCGCTGACGCCTGGCTGAATCAGCGCAGTATTGAGATAGTTATAACGATTTGTTGCGCATGTTTTTCCACATTTGATACCAGGTGGGCTCTTTGCCAAACAGGGTAATATTAGCGCGGAAGATGCGACTTGCGTACAGCCTTACCAGCCAAATGCCAGCTACCATAGCGATAAAAGACAGGGATATTTGCCAGAAAGGCACTTCCATCGAAGCCATCCGCATTGGCATGAATGAAATCGCAGTGAGAGGGATCATAGACAGAATCGTTGCCACTTCACCTGCCGGGTCATCCAGCACCATAAAAACCAACATCACGGGCAGCATAGGTAATAGCATCAATCCGGTTTTTCCTGAGTGATTGGGATCGTCGATGGTGGCAGAAAATCCCACAAAAACATAATTCCAGAACACGATACCTAAGACACAGAACAGCACCATCATTGCCAGTGGCGAATCGGAAAGGCTTAAATCAATCTCATTGCCTGGAGAAAAAATACTGACAGCACTAAATATCAGCACCATGATAATCAGAGTGGAAATCAAGCTTTTAATACTGGATAAACAAAGTCCGATGGCTTTGCCATCAATCCACTGTTGAAAGTTAATGCAGGTAAGTAATTGCTCTGTCACTCTGTGCTGTTTCTCCTGTGTCACTGAGGTCATACACAAGGCAAAACTGTTAAACACTGCGATAGCCGTCAGGATGGCAACAATGCTACTCAACAGTTTGGCATCTTCGCCTACTTGTTGTTCCGCACTGTTAATGACTTCTATGTCCAGAGGATTTTCCAGCTTTTCCAGCTGTTCTTGCGATATGGCCAATTCATGTAACAATTGGCTGCGCTCGTAGTCCTGCAACTCGCTTTCCAGTGTTCGTCGCCAGCTGACTTCATTGGGAATAAGCAATTGATATTGATTGGACTCTTGTAGTTTCAGTAAAACACCTGCAAGTGATTTATCAGCCATCAAACGCTGATATTCATCGACAGTCAGGTTATCTGGCAGGGTCGAGACGTTAAATCGCTCACTAAAGCTGACGACTATTTCACCCACTACCGCCAATTCCACTTTTTGTTGCTGAGTTTGTTGCTGCCAATATTGCACGGCAAACAGCGCCCCGTAGAGGGCCAACATGACCAGGTAACCAATGATTTCTTGCTTGAGTTTGAGGTTTTTTAAAAATTCCCAACGAGCCACTATCCATATTTTAGCCATGTTGCTGTTCCTTCTCTGCGGTACTATCACTTAATGCATGCAAATAAATCTCATGCAATCCGGGCTGCTGTAATTGTAGGTTAGCCACGGGCAACAAGGCCATCACTTGCTTTAATAGCGTCGGAATATGACAACCCGCCGACAACTGTAGTTGAATGCTGAGCGGGTCGACTGGGGTTATTGCTAGCACATCGGATAGCTGTTGTTGCGCCATAGCCAATATTTCATTGCCTGGAGGCTCGGCGAGTTCTAGTGATAATGTGCTACCCAGCGTTGAAGCGGCTCTGATTTGCTTCATATCACCATAAAGTACGGCTTTGCCTTGCGCCATCAGCAGCAACCTGTCAGCCAGTTTTTCCACCAGAGACATTTGATGGGCACTGAGTAGTATCGTCGTGCCTTGTTCTTTTAAGGTTGTCAGAAACTGGATCACTTTTTCCTGATTGACGGGGTCCAGTCCGGAAAAGGGTTCATCCAGGATCACCAGTTCGGGGCGATGTATGATACTGCTCAGTAACTGTATTTTTTGTTGATTACCTTTGGACAAGGCTTTCAATGGTTCTTTTTGACGATCCAGCAGGTCAAATTCCTGTAACCAGAACTGAATTTGCTGTTCCGCGTCAGATTTTTTCATGCCTTTCAGCGCTGCAATGTAATGCAGTGTTTTATGAATTGAGGTTTCTTGGTACAAGCCTCGCTCTTCCGGCAGGTAGCCAAATTGTTCGCTACTGAGCCTGGTGATTTGCTGTTCGCCTTTGTTGATAAGGAGCTCTCCCTTATCAACTGTGGTAAGACCCACCAACATACGCAATGTGGAAGATTTGCCAGCGCCGTTAGGACCTAAAATCGCGAAAATCTCACCACTTTTTATATCAAAGCTGAGATTATTGACGGCGTTGACCGTTTTATAAGTTTTACATAGATTGCGAATTTGAATGTGCACAGGTGAACTCCTTGTCGTGCGGAACAGGCAAGCGTTAGATTTTTTGAAATCACTATTTGATGGGCATAACCCGATTGCGACCCAATCGCTTAGCTTCGTATAGTTGTTTGTCGGCAGTCTCAATCAATTTTCCGGCAGATTTACCCGGTTCAAATGCCGAAACGCCAAAAGAAGCAGTAATGTCGCCAATCACCTTACCCGAGGATTTCTGGGTGATCTGTAACTTTTCTATGTTGCGACGCATGGTTTCTGCCAGATGACAGGCTCGGTCCTGGTTGCTCATAGGGAGAATGATGGCAAACTCCTCACCGCCAAAGCGAAATGCTTGAGCACCATCACGGCAAGCCTTTTGCAATTTTTTGGCGACGGCTTTGAGTACCAGATCACCCATTTGGTGGCCATGGGTATCGTTAAACTTTTTAAAGTGGTCAACATCTGCCAGTATCAGTGCGGCCTGGCCACTGGCCACCGCTGTAGCGAATTCCGAGTCAAAATAGCGTCGATTGTTCAATCCTGTCAGGGCATCCACCAAAGCTTCTTTTTTACTGACTTCCAGCTTTTCTTTAAGATCGCTTATCTCTTTTTCAGCATTGGCCATCGCCGCAGAAAAGGTGAGAGTACTGTTGCGAATCTTTTGGCCTTCTTTGACAAGGTTCCGCACCATGGACATGGTTTGCTCTACCGAAAACCCTTCGTTTTCGACTTTTTTGAGACCATCCAGACTCTTATCCATGGCGTTTCTGAAGTCATTAGTTTCGTGTCGTGTATCTTTCACCGTTTGACTGAATTCGGTGATCATGGCGTCGATACTCTGTCGTAACTGCCAGGCACTGACTTCTTGCTTGTCAGCAACGTGAGTGCGATACATGTCTAATGCGCGTGCTTCAGAGATGGTTTTAAAGCTATCGATAGCCGAGTCTACAGCTTGATTGAGCTCAGGAGACTGATTACTGGCATAGGTATACCAGATAGCGTAATTAGTGGGATCAGCAGAAATCTTGTGTTTGATCAGCAAAGGAACCGTTTGCTTGAGGATCTTAAAGGAATTTTCCAGGTCGTCTGATGACATAATTACGCGTTAAACCGAGTTTTAGGATTGTATAGATTATTTCTTCCAAACTCGGTTAACGCAAGGCTCAATCCAGTTTTTCTGCTTCAATAGTGTTACCAAACCAATCAAATTTTTGCTGCATCGAAACAACCGTGCCCACAATAATGAGCGTTGGAGGCTGCAACTTAGCCACGTCGGGATTGTTTAAAATGGTCTGCAAGGTACCCGTTACGACTTTTTGATTTTGTAAGGTGGCTTGTTGTACCAGGGCAATGGGGGTATCAGTGGCAAGGCCGTGCTCTTGTAGCTTCTCGCATATAATTGCAAGACCCGTGAGTCCCATGTAAAAGACAATGGTTTGATTGGGCTGAGCCAGGCCGCTCCAATTCAAATTGATCGTATTGTCTTTCAGGTGACCTGTGGCGAAGACTACTGATTGTGCGTGATCGCGATGGGTTAAGGGGATGCCGGCATAACTCGCTGCACCATTGGCTGCTGTAATACCCGGTACCACCTGAAATTCAATACCAGCGCCAACTAAGGTTTCTAACTCTTCTCCACCGCGGCCAAAAATAAAGGGGTCACCACCCTTCAGGCGCACCACACGTTGTCCTTGCTGTGCTTTTTCTACTAACAAGGCGCTGATCTGCTCTTGGGGGATAGTGTGATTGCTTTTTGCTTTACCTACATAGATTTTTTCGGCGTCACGACGCACCAGATCCATTATCTGAGGAGAAACCAAACGGTCGAATATTACCACGTCGGCTTTTTGCATTAAGCGCAAGGCACGAAAGGTTAACAGCTCCGGATCGCCCGGGCCTGCACCGATAAGGTAAACCTGCCCCTTGGAAAAGTCATCATCTTGCGCCGCCGCAGCGAGTTTTTCCAGAAAAGGTGTTTCCGCTGCTTCTTGTTTGCCCTGTAAAACATTCTCAGCAACATCACTATCGAAGAACCATTCCCAGAAATAACGTCGTTGGGTTACCGTGGGGAGTTGACCCTTAACGGTTTCACGAAACTTCTCGGCAAAATCCCCAAGTAATCTAATATTCTGTGGAATGATGGCTTCCAGTTTTTGACGCAAATAACGCAGCAACACAGGGGCTACGCCGCCACTACTCATAGCAATGGTGATATTGCCACGGTCCACAATTGAAGGGGTGATGAAATCGCAAAGGGGAGGATTATCGACCACATTTACGATAATACCTTTGGCTTTCGCTTGCTGCTGTATTTCGGCATTGAGCTGTTCATCGTTGGTGGCAACAAACACCAGGTTCGAATTGTCCAGATGCTCAGTTTCAAAGGGGCTAATTGTGAGGGTGATTTTTCCTTGCTCCGCCAGCAGGGCCACTGTGTCCGATATAACCGGAGCCACAACACTGACTTTAGCTTCGGTTTTTAATAACAGCTCTATTTTGCGCGCGGCAACTTCCCCAGCTCCCACAACCAAGGCGTTAACGTTTTGTGTATCGTAAAATAAGGGGAAGTAGCGCATGTGTTTTAACCAATAATCAATCTGAGGAGATTTTGCCAGATTTATCTATAACCAATAAATCATTAATTGGTTATAGATATAATCATTGGTTATTTAAGGTTAGTCTTTTTTGTAACGTGGACGAGATGATTTTTCCGGACGGTCTTGCCATTCGGTTAGATCAAGCTTTTGTCCGGCAACCCGTGTTTTCTTCAGAATGTTGCGGATTTCACTCGGCATACCTTTAGGTAAATCAACCGTGGTGAAGTTATCGTAAATATTGATAGCGCCGATAAATTCACTGTCCAGACCCGCTTCATTGGCAATCGCGCCAACAATACTGCCGGGACGAACATCGTGCTTGCGACCCACCATGATCTTGTAGCGCTGCATGTTAGCATCGGGCTTGTTGTCGCGTCGATTGCGACCTTTGCCATCACGACCGCCATCTCTGCCGCGATCTCGTCCACCTTCGCGATTGCGGTCGCGACGATCACCACGATCCGAAACATTAATCTCTGGTACATCTGCTTCGGACAAGAAGATTTGTTCGCCGCCTTGGGCAAGGCTGGCAAATGCCGCCAGTAATGCTTCTGGGCTGGATTCCGTTTCCTGCTGGATCTGTTCTATTACGTCGCTCCAGGCGTCAAGGTTAGTATCATCCAATGCTTCAACTACACGCGCTTTAAAACGGCTCAGGCGCGATTCGTTGAGTTCGCTAACATTAGGGATCGGCAGCGGCGTAATGTTCTGCTTTGTAGCCCTTTCAATTGACTTGAGCATGCGCATTTCGCGCGGTGAAATAAACAGAATCGCTTCACCTTCGCGTCCAGCACGGCCGGTACGGCCAATGCGGTGCACGTAGCTTTCGGTATCGTAAGGGATGTCAAAGTTGATAACATGGCTGACGCGATCAACGTCCAGGCCTCGAGCCACAACATCGGTGGCAACAAGGATATCAATTTGGCCTTGCTTTAATCTGTCGACAGTGCGCTCACGAGATTTCTGTTGAATATCACCATTTAACGGCTCGACATCATAACCACGAGCGGCAAGCTTATCAGCTAACTCAGTTGTCGCGGTTTTAGTGCGCACGAAAATGATTACGCCATCAAACTCTTCCACTTCCAAAACACGGGTTAAGGCTTCCAACTTGTTGTTGGGAGATACCTTACAGAAGCGTTGACGGATTTTTTCTGCTGTGCTGGTTTTGGCTGCAATTTTTACGGTTTTAGGATTGTCTAAAAACTTGTCGGCAATCTTGCGAATTTGCGGCGGCATGGTAGCGGAAAACAAGGCAATTTGGCGCTCTTCAGGCACTTGTTCCATTACCCATTCAACATCGTCGATAAAGCCCATGCGTAACATTTCGTCGGCTTCATCTAAAACCAACATACTGACATTATCCAGTTTTAAGGTTTTGCGTTTAATGTGATCGATAACTCGCCCAGGCGTGCCCACAACGATTTGTACGCCGCGTTTAAGCTGGCGAAGTTGATGATCATAAGAAGAACCACCATAAATGGGCAAAATGCGAATGCGGTCACTGAACGCCGCATAGGCCTGGAATGCTTCAGCAACCTGAATGGCCAGCTCACGGGTAGGCGCAAGTACTACTAGCTGTGGTGAATTTATTTCTGGGTTGACCTTGGCCAACATAGGTAAGGCAAACGCGGCAGTTTTACCTGTACCCGTTTGTGCCTGACCGATCAGGTCATGGCCTTCGGAAAGCAACGGAATTGCTTCTGCTTGAATCGGGGAGGGGGTTTCATAGCCGATTTTGTCCAGTGCATCCAGCACTTGCTGGGGTAAATTGAGGTCACTGAACTTGATGGTATTGGATGTCATGTATAAGAATTTCCGGTAATGCGCGCCGGGAGGCGCAAAAATAAGCGTGATTTACGTTTTTCAGGGTTAAGAGAGCAATTGTAATTCAAATGCTCTCTTGGGGCCAATTTATTGTGCTTTATTTTTAAACAATTTAGTCAATCGCAAGTTAGCTCTTACCTCGTTGCTGCAAAATTTGTTCAAGTTGAGATTGCACCGCGGTTAATTTTGCATCGAGATCTTTGATGGTGGGTTCGTGATTCGCTTCTTGCTCAGCCTTAAGTACCTTTGCATGTTCTTGCTCCATCACATTGACAACAATACCGATGACCATGTTCAAAAAGGCAAAGGCAGTGAAGAAGATGAAGCTGATATAAAATATCCAACTGAGTGGGTAATGCTCCATCGTCTCATACATAACATCAGTCCAGTCTTCAAAGGTCATGACCCGGAATAAGGTTAGTAAGGAAATGGCGATATCTCCCCAAAGTTCTGGATTGATATCGTAGAACAACGTGCTCCCTACCGCGGCGTAGATATAAAAAATGATGAACATGAGCAGCATGACGTAGCCTAGTTGTGGTAAGGCTTTGATCAGACTGGTGAGCAGGATACGCAATTCAGGGATAAACGACACCATACGCAATACCCTGAAAACCCTTACCAGGCGGGCGATTACGGCCGCCTCAGAGTTTTCGATGGGGATTAGGCTGATTAAGACAATTGTCGTATCAAAAATATTCCAAAAGTCTTTGAAAAAGTTCCGCTTCTTGGTTTCAGCTAAAAAGCGGATGGTGATTTCCACAAGAAAAAATCCGGTGATGAACCAGTCCAAAACAAAGGTGATTTGATTAAAAGGGTCGGGTAGCTTGTAGGTTTTTGCACCCACCAAAAGAGCTGAAAAAATAATGACCGAAATAACAAATAATTCGAATATTTTATTCGAGCGAATACGCAAAAAAATGTTTTGAACTTCACGAATTTGCATGGTTGAAAAGCGCCTACCGAAAAAATGCGCATAGCATAGGGTTTTGCTCGGCTCTGTCAAACTAAATCACACCTCTGTTAAGCGCTGTTTACAATTGCGATTTGTGCTATTTTTTAAATAGGCTGCTAAAGCACACAATTGCATTACAATATCGCTAACTTATTTCTGGAAGAACACAATTGGAACAGGTTCTATTTGTCTTTACCTCGCTACTTGCGATGATCAATCCTATTGCTGCAATCCCGGTTTATATCAGTCTCACGCAATCATTGAGTCTTAAAACCCGGCGCAAGGTGATTTTGCTTTCTACTGCTGCCGCCTTCTCGGCCATGGTTATTTTTGCTCTGGCTGGCCAGGCAATTTTTAGTTTCTTTAGTATTCATGTCAGCTCTCTAAGAGTGGTTGGTGGGGTTTTGTTCTTCGTGATGGGTTATGAAATGTTGCGGGGCAGAACCGTGCCTAAAAAGCTACCAGAGGAAAGTGATGACAACTATGGAAAAGACATCGCTGTAACCCCGCTTGGTATCCCTATGATTTGTGGACCAGGAGCCATTACAATGGTAACGCTGTTTATGCAAGAAGCTACTAGTGCAATGCAGCAGGTAAATGTGGTTCTGGGGATTTTAGGAGCTTGTTTGGCCACAGCACTGGTGTTTACTATTGGTGAAAGCGTACTCAGGGTTCTGGGAAAAACCGGGGCGAATGTGATGATGCGCTTGATGGGGCTTATCATGATGCTTATCGCCGTAGAGTTTTTCTTTGCCGGGATACTGTATTACGTTAAAACTATCGGTGCCGCACTTTAATGGCCTTTTTGCATTTGTAAGCATTTTGTAGGAGATCACCTACAGGCTTTTCAGTCATGTCTACTCGTACGAATTTAAAAATAATCTAAACTTTGTAACTGATCAGATGTGTGGCCATTGGTAGTTAGAAAAGAGCGATGCAAAACAGCGGTAATTTAAAATCTTTGCAGGAAGAACTGCGTCAATTAATGGGGGCTTTACAGCAAAAGCCCGACGATATGGGGGATGTACGCAGACTCACAAAACAACTACAGCAGGTAGTGAGTAATGTGGATCAGCTCAAACAGCGGTTGAGCGCCGGTAACTAAACCCCTATTTTGTGTTCTGGTTCTCAATTTTCACTTCTTCCTGAAATAATCCCCGCAAGGAATTCTGGTTGTTGTCGATAAGTAATACAACAGTATAGTGATTAGCGGAGTAACCATGAAAATGTCTCACCAGGAACAGTTCCAAATTCAGGCTTTACAGTTATTCGGTGAATTGGATGGCGCTCATCGCAATGAACGAGATGGTGCACTTCTGGCTCAGCGCTTTCAGAAAATGGTTGAAGACTACAAGTTGGTTCAGCAACAACACCAAAGAGTCTAAGCCGCAAATACGTACTGCTCAGTCCCCTTTGATTTAAGCAAATTAGTGAAACACTTCACCAAAGTGATAAAACTAAATTGGTGGATCCTTGGGATTACATATAATCGTCAGAGATGTCTTACACAAGATTAAGTGTCATGCCAACGCATTAGCACTAACAGAGACATAAAATAGCAGAAATACGCATCCCAACCATGATGAACAGGAAGAGCACCGTGACACCGCAAATGTTATTGGAAGAGTTACAACAGAAAATTGGTAACATCGCAGTTAATCTGAATAATATGCCAAAAGGCGAAGAGCAAGTGGCCAATATTAGCCATTCGCTGGAAGATGTGATTATTGATCTGGAATGTGTTCGCGATTACATCAAGGTACGTGGTTAACAAAAGTTGCACTTACCCCAAATAAAAAAGGATGGCCGCTGCCATCCTTTTTTGTATCTGAGCTGCGCTTAACCTTGGGTTAAGCCACTGTTGATGTCTGCGACATCCTGCTCTGATAAAGTACCCGCCGCTTGTTTCAGGCTGAGAATGCTGGTGATGTAACCGTAGCGTGCACCCGCCAGGTTTCGTTTAGCATCGTAAAGATTTCTGGTGCTTTGCAATACGTCAACGATGGTACGAGTACCCACTTCAAATCCTGCCTCAGTAGCTTTAAGTGCGCTCTCTGCCGATACAACAGCTTGGTTTAACGCCTTAATACGGGAGATAGCTGCAGTTACGTCAAAGTAGTTGGAGCGCACACTGCGAACCACAGAGCGATACACCCGCTCGCGCTCTTCGCTGGTGGCAACAAAGCCGTGTCTTGCGGCTTCTACTGATGCGCTTGTACCACCACCTTGGTATAGTGGGACTTTTACACCCAATTGAAGAAAGCTGGTATTTTCTCTACTGTCAGCACTAACACCATTAATTTCAGTGTCATTCGAACTTAATTGACCGGTAAGCGAAACCGAAGGGTAATAGCCATCTTTTGCAAGTTCAATATCTTCTTTCGCGATATCTACGCCTAATTTCGACGCTAATAATTGCAAGTTGCGCTCTTCGGCTTGGGTCACCCAAGCATTGATATCGCTTGGTGCAGGCATACTGGCACTGAAAGTCTGGGTATTAAGTACATCGATATCAGGATGGTAATTACCCGTGATCTCACGCAAAGCTTCGAGTGAAATTTCTACGTTATTTTGCGCGCTGATTTCGCTGGCTACCGCCGTATCGAACTGGGCTTGTGCTTCATGCACGTCGGTGATGGCCGTTAAGCCCACTTCAAAGCGCTGCTTGGTTTGCTCAAGCTGACGTTCGATGGCGCGTTTTTCTGCTTTGGCAAATTCCAAATCGTCTTGCGCCTGTAACACATTGAAATATGCTGTGACGGTGCGCACAATCAGGTCTTGTTTAGCAAAGCCGTAGTTAGCGTCTGCCTGAGAGGCCTGAAGTTCGGCTTTATCTAAATTTCTCCAATTGGAATAATCCCACAATGATTGAGATACGGTAATGGTGGCATCATTGGACCTTCTGTGGCTATCTCCATTGGTTGTTGATGCAGTAAGATCCAGATCAATTTGCGGTAACAGGCGCGCTTGGTTTTGTGTGATTCCGGCGTACGCTACGTCTTTGTTTGCCTGTGATTGCAGAGTCGCAGGGTCATTCTGTAAAGCCTGTTGATAGACCTGAAGTAAGTCTTCTGCTGCTGCCGTACCAACCAGTCCAAAACCTATCATGATGGACAAGAGTGTTTTTTTCATGTGCATTCCTAGTAAATTGTGCAGCTAATTGTCACTGCAAGCTTAGTCCAATTCCCGTTTATCGGAGCTATCTGTCACCTAAGTTTTCAACAGACAGGTAAAGCAACCCCTATTGTTTTTATGCTGCGCAGTTTACTGAAAGCTTGGGCGATCCCCAAATGCTTTGCAGTAACAGTCATTAAGCAAGTGTAACAGAATATTTTTGCCTGTAACCTCTAAGACCGTGATAGTCTGAAACCGCAACGCTTAACTGACAGAAGGAGCTATTGTGTCCAACTGGCATCGTTTTACCGATTCTGATGTAGAAATTGAACAACAAGAACCTAAATTTGAAGGTTTTTTTACCGTTTTCAACTATAAACTTCGACATAAGTTATTCGCTGGTGGCTGGAGCAACTGGATTTCCCGTGAAGTTTTAGACAGAGGTCATGCTGTCGCCATGTTGCCTTATGATCCTATTCGGCAGGAATTTGTTATGATTGAGCAGTTCCGGGTGGGGGCTGTACCCACCTCTGGTAAGCCTTGGTTGCTGGAAATTGTCGCTGGCATGATAGACGAAGGAGAGAGCCGAGAAGAGGTGGCACTCAGAGAAGCGCAGGAAGAAGCCGGACTCGAAGTCAAAAGCTTGCTTGAGTTGACGGATTATTTGCCAAGTCCGGGTGGCACTACAGAGCGTTTATACCTTTATTTGGGGATCGTGGATGCGCAAGATGCCCAAGGTATTCACGGTCTGGATCATGAGGACGAAGACATACTGGTACATCGCATTCCTGAAGCACAAGTAAGGGAGCTTTTGAAGCAAGGCGAGTTTGACAACTCCGCCACCATTATTGCGCTGCAATGGTTCTTCTTACACAAACAAGAACTATTGGAAAAAGTAGCGGCAAATAAGGTATAACAATAGCCTTAACTGGTAAGCATATTTAAGGAAAACGAAAGATAGATGGCCACCAACGCGCAGCCAAATAAGAAATACTTCCCTAACCTCAAAGGTTTACACACCCTTTGTGAGGTGAATTACGCGCGTCTATTAAAGCTATTACCGGATTGCGATACAGAAAGTCTCAGTTATGAATTTGGTGATGGTGGGAATTTGAATTATCAAATTTCTATTCTCGAAACCAGCCGTTACACCAGTACCCTGGATGTACGCCAGTTAAATGAAGCGTTACCGGGTTGGATGAAGCCAACCATGAAAGTGCGCTTGTACCACGACGCCCGGATGGCAGAAGTGCTGAGTAGTCAGAATGTTTCAGCCATACAACCTAGCTATCCATATCCCAATAAAAACATGCATCAAAAGAATGAAAAAGAAATGACTAATCTGTTTTTGGCGGAATGGTTGGTATTTTGTTTGAAACAACAGGCTAATGCGCCTGTCTGAGTCCCTCATTGTTGTTCAAATACGTTAAGGAATCCCATTGAAAAAGGTGCTCATTTATTTGCATGGCTTCTTGAGTTCGCCCGCCTCGGAAAAAGCACAAGCAACCCTGGCTTACTGGCAACAGCATCACTGCGACATTGAGTTTGTGTGTCCACAATTACCTTGCTACCCCGAAGAGGCTAAAAGCCTGTTGGATGAGCTTGCGCAAACCTACAAGGGGGCCAAGGTAGGCTACATAGGCAGTTCTCTCGGCGGCTTTTTAAGTACCTACATGTCGGATAATTATGGCGGTAAAGCCGTACTGATAAATCCGGCGGCCAAGCCTCATGAAGTACTGGGAGATTATCTCGGTGAGCACGTTCACCCATACACACAAGAGTGTTTTACTTTAAAACCGGAACACATGCAGCAGCTCAAACAGATGTATCATCCCGTCCCTGTTGATCCCGCGCAGTTCTGGGTGTTATTGCAGACAGAGGATGAAACCCTGGATTACCGAGATGCGGAGCAAAAGTATCAGGGTGGTAAATTAACCATAGAGCAGGGCGGCGATCACGCGTTTCAAGGGTACGAGCGATTTTTACCTGATATTTTCCGTTTTTTGTTTGATTAAAGATTGCTAGTATCTTTGAATGAGTTTGACAGACCTGTTGGTCTGCTTGAATGCCGTATGGCGGCGTCGTGTATTTTCAACAAAATAACCATAAGAAAGAAGTATCCGCATGTCAGAACAATATAATGCTGAAGCCATTGAAGTCTTAAATGGATTAGAGCCTGTGCAACGCCGTCCCGGCATGTACACAGACACGACCCGGCCCAACCATCTCGGTCAGGAAGTCATCGACAACAGCGTCGATGAAGCATTGGCCGGACACGCTGATAGTATCAAAGTGATTTTGCATGAAGATCAGTCGTTAGAAGTGATCGACGATGGTCGTGGTATGCCGGTGGATATTCATCCGGAAGAGGGCATATCTGGGGTTGAGCTGATCATGACTAAACTGCACGCTGGCGGTAAGTTTTCCAACAAGAACTACCAGTTTTCCGGTGGTTTGCACGGTGTAGGTATCTCTGTTGTAAACGCCTTATCAACCCGAGTAGAAGTGAATGTGCGTCGTGATGGCAACGTTTTTGCCATTGCTTTCGAAAACGGCAACAAGGTCGAAGAGCTGGAAATTATCGATACCTGCGGTAAGCGCAACACCGGGACGCGGGTGCGCTTTTGGCCGGATGCATCTTATTTTGATTCCGCCAAGTTTTCGGTCAGTAAAATGTGCCACATCTTGCGGGCTAAAGCGGTGTTATGCCCAGGCCTCAAAATTCGCTTTGACAACAAAATCACCAAAGAAACCACGGAATGGCAATATCAGGACGGTTTGCGCGATTATTTGATGCAATCCGCCAAAGACTACATCAGCTTACCCGAAGATGAGCCCTTTGTAGGGCAGTTTTCCGGAAACAACGAAGCCGCCGATTGGGCGGTGATTTGGCTACCCGAAGGGGGCGAAATTGTTAATGAAAGCTATGTTAACTTGATCCCCACTGCCCAAGGCGGTACTCACGTTAATGGACTACGCCAAGGCTTGTTGGAAGCAATGCGCGAGTTTTGCGAATTCCGCAACTTGCTGCCTCGTGGCGTAAAACTCACCCCTGAAGATATTTGGGATAAGTGTAGTTACATTCTTTCTACGAAAATGCAGGATCCGCAATTTGCCGGACAAACCAAAGAGCGACTCTCTTCTCGCCAGGCATCAGCGTTTGTTTCAGGCGTAGTAAAAGATGCGTTCTCTTTGTGGCTTAACACCCATACCGATGTTGCTGAAACCTTATCTGAGTTTTTTATTGCCAATGCTCAGCGCCGATTACGCCAAAGTAAAAAAGTGGCGCGTAAGAAAGTGACATCTGGCCCGGCGCTTCCGGGCAAATTAACTGACTGTACCACTCAAGATACCAGCCGTTCTGAACTTTTCCTGGTGGAAGGGGATTCAGCGGGGGGCTCAGCAAAACAGGCTCGAGACAAAGAATTTCAGGCGGTGATGCCGCTACGGGGTAAAATTCTCAATAGCTGGGAAGTGGACTCCTCTCAGGTACTGGCTTCACAGGAAATTCACGATATCTCTGTGGCTTTGGGTATCGATCCCGACAGCGAGGATATTTCCGGTTTGCGCTACGACAAGGTGTGTATCCTTGCCGATGCCGATTCCGATGGTTTGCACATTGCTACGCTGTTATGTGCCTTGTTTGTTAAACATTTCAGAACGCTGGTAAATGCCGGGCATGTGTATGTAGCCATGCCGCCACTTTATCGCATCGATGTGGGCAAAGAAGTGTTTTATGCCCTGGACGAAGGCGAAAAAGAAGGTGTACTGGATCGCATTCAGGCCGAGAAGAAAAAAGGCAAAGTAAATGTACAGCGCTTTAAAGGTCTGGGGGAAATGAACCCAATTCAGCTGCGCGAAACCACCATGGACCCCAATACCCGCCGCTTAGTGCAACTCACCGTTGATGACACACAAGAAATGCTGGAGTTGATGGATATGTTACTGGCTAAAAAACGCTCCTCAGAGCGCAAGGACTGGTTGGAAGATAAGGGCAATTTGGCGGTGGTTTGATGTCAATTACACAATAAACTTGCCATGGTTTTAAGGCGTCTACATTAGACGCCTTTTTAGTACAATTAAATACTGTTGATGTTGTGCTTCGCTAGCTTTCGTGCGATTTGTGAATGTGATAAACCGAGGCGTTTTGCCAATTTCCTTGATGATGGATATTGCGGGTAGAGCGTGGTTAATAATTGCTTTTCAAATTCGTCTAAGGATTGCTGAAGCGACACTACCTTCTCTGACAATAAATTATCTGGTAATACGTCATGTGATGCGAGTTTACCCGATGCAACATTGTCCTGATCATCAATCCATTCGATGGTGTCAGAGTCATTCATTGCGACAGCGCGGAACAGGGTATTCTGGAGCTGTCTGACATTGCCAGGCCAGGGGTGTTGTCTGATTTGGGCGTAAGCCTGTTGTGAGAGTTGTGCTTGGGGTTGATTGATTTGCTCGCTGGCTTGATGTAAGAAATGGGGCACTAATAAATCCAGGTCTTGCTCTCGATCTCTTAGAGCGGGAAGATTTAGCGCTAACACATTAAGTCGATAAAACAGATCTTCTCGAAAGGTTTTTTCCAGCGTCATTTGTTCCAGATCTCTATGAGTTGCACAAACAATGCGCACATCAACGGTGATTTCTCGTGTGCCGCCAATACGTCTAAAGGTTAGATCCTCTAAGAAGCGCAGTAACTTCGCTTGCAAATACAGCGACATCTCGCCGATTTCATCCAAAAATACCGTGCCGTTATTGGCCAATTCAAACAGGCCGGGTTTCCCCCCTTTTTGCGCCCCAGAAAAAGCACCATTGGAATAACCAAACAGCTCGCTTTCCAACAGGTTTTCAGGTAGAGCTGCGCAATTAATAGTCAGGAATGGCTCTGATTTTCGAGGTCCCTCATAGTGCAACGCTTTAGCAAAGAGCTCTTTACCTGTGCCAGTTTCGCCTGTGATCAATACCGGCAGATCCAGCGCTGAAAAGCGCATGGTTTGCTGTTTTATGGTTCGCATTTTCGATGATTGCCCGATAATACTATCGATTCCCGCTTGTACATTAGCTTGTACAGCTGAAAGTTGCTGACCCAATCGCTCTGGACTGCTCAACAGGATCACCGCCCCGGTAATCAGACTGCCGGACTTTACCGGTGTCGATTGCATTAAAAAAGCACCATTGGCGGTACTCATTTCCTGCGCCATGGTGCCCTTTTTAAGCAGTTGCTGAAGGTCGATGTCGAGATAGTCATTAATAAAGCTTTCTTCCAGTTTTCCTGGATTTCCAAGCAGGGCCAATTGTGCGGCTTGATTCGCTACCAATATCTGACCGTTTGCGTCAATATCAAGGACAGCGTCGGGCAAATGGGATAGTAGTGCATCAAGGTGATTGCGCCGGTGTTCGTTGGGTAATAAGGAAATGGTTTGCACGCCAAGTACGCCTTCCACCTGCATCAGCTTATTGACGATCAACGCTTGCTGAGTTTCGGGCACATCACATGCCACATAAGTGTGATGGGGTTGCATTTCGGTGGCTCGCAAGTCCCATCCTTGCTGTCCAAATACCGCGAGAATTTTTTGGGTAATCCCCAATCGGTCTTCGGAAATAATATCGAATTTCAACTTTTACCCCAAATTGTCTCTAAAAAGATACACGTATCAAAAGAGATACAACTTCCAAATTTAGCGTTAAAACCCCGGTTCGTAAAGGAGTATAGGGGCTCGCCTCATTTAAATGTCACATTAATGATACGGTTTGATTCCTGAGTTGTATCTGTTGAAATCCTAAGGTATTGATTTATAAGGATTAAGTTCTTTGTCGCTGTTGGCAAGGTTTTAGCTATCGTTTTCAACCATTTTCTGCATCTGACTTTGTGCACAATGATGCATGAGTCGGTGTAAATCGCGTTGCATAGCGCTATTCCTATTTAGTCGTGGAGAAGTACAAAAATGAAAATTGAAACCCTGGCCATCCATGCAGGACATGAGAAAGACCAACATGGCTCTCTCGCCACCCCTTTGTATCAAACATCTACCTTCGTTTTTGACGATGCAGAGCAAGGCGCAAAACGATTTGCCGGTGAACAAGAAGGTTATATCTATACTCGCTTGGGTAACCCAACCACGCGTCAACTAGAAAAGAAAGTGGCAGCGTTAGAAGGTATGGACGATGCCGCTGCTGCCGCTACCGGCATGGCTGCCGTCAGTGCCGCCATAATGAGTAATGTGCAAGCGGGTGACCATATAATTGCTTCCCGTGCTTTGTATGGTTGTTCCTTCGCGTTGCTTAGCCATATGTTGCCCAAGTTTGGTGTGGAAGTGAGTTTCGTTGATTTTACCGATGGCGGTGAATGGCAAGAGGCCTTGCAGGAGAATACCAAAATATTGTTCTTAGAATCTCCCATCAATCCGACGATGCAAGTGGTGGATTTACAGGAAGTAGGCCAATTTGTGAAACAGCACAATTTACTGGGGATATGTGACAATACCTTCATGACCCCGATGTTGCAGCAGCCGGTCAAATTTGGTTTTGACCTTGTAATTCACAGTGCCACTAAGTATTTGAACGGTCACGGTGATGTTGTAGCCGGAATTATCTGCGGTTCGCAAGATATGATTAACCACATTAAACTCACCGGGCTTAAGGACATTGGTGGCACAATGAGCCCTCATGATGCGTGGCTCATACTGCGCGGATTAAAAACCTTGTCCGTAAGAATGGAACGTCATTGTAAGAACGCCCAGATCATTGCTGAACATTTAGAAAAGCATGAGTTGGTAGATAAAGTTTATTATCCGGGGCTAAAAGAACATCCAGGGCACCGTTTTGTTGGACAGCAAATGTCAGCAGCAGGTGGGGTAATTGCCTTTGAACTGAAGGGTGGCAAAGAAGATAGTGTTAAAATGTTGGATAACCTGCAATTGTTTCAAATTGCCGTCAGTTTGGGTGATGCCGAATCCCTGATCCAGCACCCTGCGACAATGACACATAGTCCATACACAGAGGAAGAACGCCAACACGCCGGGATCAGTGATTCACTTATTCGCATCTCCGTGGGACTTGAGAACGTCGATGACCTTTTGGATGACCTCAATCAAGCGCTTTATAAAGCTATGAATGACAAGTTGCCCACAGCGAACATGGAAGGCATGATGTTGAGTCAAGATCCTGATTTTAACAGTAACAATGCCCAGCAAAACACAGGGAAATCGGAAGTAACCACATGTCAGGACTAGACAGATAAAGCTCTATTGAAGGCGAACAAGTATGTTCGCCTTTTTTATGTCTACCTAATACTCGATCTCAGGACATTATCTGAGCCGCGAATATGGTGTCAATAATATTTTGCAGGTTGGTTGTCTGGCAGCATTGTTTGAAAAGCCTTTGGGATTGCTATGAGTAAGACGTTCTCAAACGCTTTCCGTAAAAAATAGACTCCACCTATTAAACTTTATTCTAAGTTGTAATCAGTTTTTTTCGATAATTGTAGTGTTTGTATTTTTTACAAACTCCTTCTATTTTGGTTTGCTTAGTAGTTGAATCAAAAGACTATTTTTTTGATTGTCCGAGAGTCGCCGCATTTTTCAGGAACTCTTCTATACTTAACTTCATTCATCATAAGAATGCTCCACCAAGAGTACGTATGGCTAAAAAAATCCTGGTGATCACTGACAAGCACGAACGCGAGAATTGCTCATTAAAGAAAGCGCATGAGGTTGCTGCGCCGCTCGGCGAAGATATAGAAGTGATACGTTTTATTAAAGAAGAGGATCAGCACGATGATGCAACAATTAGATCCTCGGACAATGAGCTTCGCGCTACTCTCAATGAAATTTTCAAAGATTACCCGCAAAAAGATAGCATCAAAAGTCGCGTTGTTGTGACTGCAAATGTAGCCAGGTGGGTGACAGATTATTGTAAATCGGAGAGCTTCGATTTAATTATCAAAACCGGCCATCGCTCCGAATCGTTGTTTCACACTCCGTGTGATTGGGAATTGATTCGCAATGTTTCAGTACCAGTGTTGATTTCCCATCATCGCAGTTGGAATAGCAATCACGCTTTGATGGCAACCATTGATCCGACCTCTAGAGATGAAGCCCATATCGAGTTAACTCGTGCTATTCTGAAGTGGACAAAAAAGTGGGCAATGACCTTCGGTTGCAAAGTGCATGTGCTGTATTGCCTGCCGGTTTCCAGTATCAAACAAGACCTGGATTTGGTGGATATCAAGCGTTATGAGCAGAAACACCGAGCCGAAGCTGAGCAAAAAGTGGCAGAACTGCTGGCAGAATTTGACATACCAGATGTGCAGATTCACGTTGCTGCAGGAGAGCCTGCCAAAGTAATCCCCCACTGTGCTAATGAGATCCGAGCTGAAATGGTAGTTATGGGCAGTATGGGGCGCAAAGGGTTGTCAGGACTGCTGTTTGGCAATACGGCAGAGAAAGTAATGCACCACTTGAGAACGGATTCGCTTGTTATTGAAGCGAAAAAGTAATAAAAAATAACAATATAACTTCGTCAGTGGATTACTGAACAGGAGGGAATGTGCGACATACATTGAGCTTTACCGTCACCTTAATGGTGTTTTGGCTGTTGTTATCAGGTCATATCACATCATTGATGTTGAGCCTTGAAGTCATCTCAGTCGTATCGGTGATTTTCCTGGTACATCGTTTGGGTATGTTCGATCAAGAAACTCACCCGACAAATCTCTTTCTTAAACTTCCCAAATTTTTAAGCTGGTTAATCGTGGATCTGATTGTATCCAACCTGCAGGTTGTGAAGCACATTTGGCAACCCAAGCCACAGCTTTCACCTGCTTTATTAACCGTAAATATGCATCAGCCCGGAGATATGGAACGGGTGATTTATGCCAACTCGATTACCATCACCCCTGGCACGCTGACAGTCGATTTGCAGAATGACACAATCACTGTGCACACCTTAACCGAAGACATGAGCAGTACGATCCGTTCCGGAGAGAGAGATCATAAAGTGAAGGGATTTTTAAGCTGATGTTTACTGCTGCTTCAATCGCTATTCTGGTAACCATGTTTTTAGCCTTGCTCAGGGCTATGGTGGGACCTTCTCTGTACGACCGCATCCTGGCGGTCAACATGTTCGGTACAAAAACCGTATTATTTATCGCGGTAGTGGGCTTTTTGATGGGCAGACCCGAGTTTCTGGATATTGCCTTGGTGTATGCCCTGATGAACTTTATCAGTGTCATCGCTATTTTGCGCTTTTTTGAGTACGACACGCGAGGAGAAACCAATCATGACGGGTGATATGGTGATTGATATTCTCAGCGGAATCCTGCTTGTAGCAGGCAGCTTCTTTTGCTTTTCCGGAGCCGTAGGGTTATTCCGTTTTCCTGATTTCTTCACCCGCATGCATGCCGCCAGCGTTACCGATACCTTGGGAGCGGGAATGGTTTTATTTGGCTTGATGCTGCAAGCTGGACTAACTCTGATTACAGTTAAATTGTTGTTTATATTTGCTTTCTTGTTGCTTACGGGGCCAGCTTCCAGCCACGCAATGGCGAAATCGGCCATTCATAGTGGGCATTTGCCGAAGGGTAAGCAATACACTGTCGATATGCCCGACAATTCTGAGGGTTCTGACAATTCTGGAGGTGCAGAATCGAAACCTTAATTCATATCTTTTTGCTGTTATTCTTGTTGCTAACAGCACTCACCATTATTGCGCTCAAAGACCTGTTCGCTGTTGCCATGTTAAGCGGCATTTATGGCTTGTTGTCAGCCAGCTTATTTGTGGTATTGGACGCGGTAGATGTCGCGTTCACGGAAGCCGCCGTTGGTGCGGGAATTTCAACCATTCTTATGCTCACTACGTTAGCGATAACCGGACGTTACGAGTTGTCAAAACCCAAGCTAAGAACCCGCGTGGGCTTAGTGCTGGTGACAGTGATAGGCGTGTTACTGATTTATGGCACCTTAGGGATGCCGCATTTTGGTGGCACAGACAATCCTGCTAATGGTCATGTAGCTGCCTGGTATATTGCCAATACCACTGAGCAGATTGGCATTCCAAACTATGTTACCGCTGTTTTAGCCAGCTACCGCGGTTTTGATACTTTTGGTGAGCTAGTGGTGGTATTCACTGCAGGTATCGGTGTACTGGCTTTGTTGCCCCACACACCCGGTAACTTCGAAGTGGATGATCATCAACCCATGAAACAGCACTTAATTTTGCGCATCATTTCTAAGTTACTGATCCCCTTTATTTTACTATTTGCTCTGTACGTACAATTTCACGGGGATTTCGGTCCGGGAGGTGGTTTCCAGGCTGGGGTTATTTTCGCTGCGGCGATTATCCTGTACAGCATGATCTTTGGACTGGCCAAAACCATGTCGGTGATTAACCTTGCTGTGGTGCGCTTTTGCGCAGCTTTGGGCGTGTTGTTGTATGGTGCGGTTGGTATTGTTTCCATGCTTAAAGGGGATGTATTCCTCAATTACTCCGCTCTGGCAGAAGATACTCTGGCAGGTCAGCATATCGGTATTATCCTAATTGAGCTCGGTGTGGGGATCACCGTTGCCGCTGTAATGATTTGTGTGTTCTTCACCTTCTCAGGCAGCGTTGATATGTCTGATAAACCCGGTGAAAAACGGGCAATGCAAGATAATATGGAGCAATAATTGCGATGACATTTGACTCTGATTTACTGCAAATGTTTTACGGACTCTTTAATTATTGGATAGTGGTCGCGTTAATGATGTGCGGTTTGTATGTTGTGATCACCGACGGCAATCTGATTAAGAAGGTGGTGGGGCTAACTATCCTGCAAACCTCGGTGTTCATTCTTTACATTAGTATGGCTAACATTGTGGGAGCAACCGCACCAATTGAAGTACCCGAAGGGGCTGTTTATTCCAACCCGCTTCCTCACGTCCTTATCCTAACGGCAATCGTTGTGAGTATTTCTACCACGGCATTGGCTCTGGCATTAATAGTGAGAATAAAACGGGCCTATCACACAGTGGAAGAGGATGTTATTCAGCGCTGGGATGTGAAGAAGTATCGCAACGAAAAACGCGGTAGGGGGCATCATGAATAGCGTGCACTTACCCATACTACAGGTGCTTGTGCCTTTGTTGGCCGCGCCTCTGTGTCTGTTAGTTAATCACAAAAAGCTAAACTGGATATTCACCTTGCTGGTGAGTGGCTTTTCTTTCTTTGTGGCAGTGCAACTGTTAATAACGGTATCCAGTTCAGGTCCTTTGTCTTATCACCTTGGGGGGTGGTTACCGCCTTATGGCATTGAAATTCATGTGGACCAGCTCAATGCCTTTGTGGCGATGATCATTACTGCTATCAGCACACTGGTATTGCTGTCCGCTTATACCAGCCTTGAAAACAAAAATGATATTACCCAAGGCGTCAATACTTACTTTTATGTGGCTTATTTATTGTGCTTTGCTGGACTGCTTGGCATCCTCGTAACTGGCGATGCTTTTAACCTGTTTGTCTTTTTGGAAATCTCATCCCTGGCTTCTTATGTGCTGATCGCTTTGGGCAAAGACAAGCGTGCCTTGTGGGCCTCTTTCCAATATTTGGTGATGGGAACCATAGGTGCCACCTTTATTTTGATTGGTATCGGTCTGCTGTACATGAAAACCGGCACCCTCAACATGGCCGATTTAGCTGCGCGACTACCTGAAATGGCCGACACCAGAACGGTGTTTGTGGCCTTTTGCTTCTTTATTGTGGGTGTCTGTTTAAAGATGGCCGTATTCCCGCTACACATGTGGCTGCCTAACGCCTATGCCTTTGCGCCAACGGTTGTCACCGCGTTTTTAGCAGCGTCGGCCACTAAAGTTGCGCTTTATGTTGTCGTGCGGTTCGTTTTTGTGGTGTTTGGCGTCGAATTCTCCTTCACCATAGTGCCTCTACAGGCTGTGTTTGTTACCTTGGGTGCGCTCGGAGTCATAGTCGCATCGCTGGTTGCTATCAATCAGAAAAACATCAAGCGCATGTTAGCTTATTCCAGTGTTGCTCAAATTGGTTACATGGTATTGGGCTTAAGTATCGGTACGGCAACCGGGCTGATGGCTAGCCTGCTACACCTGTTTAATCATGCCCTGATGAAAGGCGCACTTTTTCTCGCCTTAGGTGCGCTGTTTTACCGTATCGGCGGTGTGAGTCTTAAACATCTACAAGGCATTGGCAAAGAAATGCCCTTAACCATGGCGGCTTTTGTTATTGGCGGCTTGAGCATCATCGGTATGCCCTTAACGGTTGGTTTTGTCAGCAAGTGGTATTTATTGCAGGCCGCCCTGGAGCAAAGCTGGTACATGGTGTCGCTGATTATCCTGTTGGGCTCTTTACTTTCAGTTATCTACATCTGGAAAGTCGTAGAAGCGGCTTATTTCAAACCCGCTATGGCGGATCGTAAACCCGTGACAGAGGCGCCTTTGAGTTTGCTCATACCCATCTGGATTTTGGTATTGGCTAATCTTTATTTTGGTATCGATACCAATCTTTCCGTAACCACAACAGAGCAGATAGCGCAGCAACTTCTGCAGGGTGGTAAGCCATGAATACGATAAATTTGTTGCTCACTACCTTTGCCTTGCCGCTATTACTGATCGCGCTGATATTAATATTTCGCAAGCAACCCAATCTGCGAGAAGCCGCCAGCATTGGTATTGGGGTATTAGTGTTTGTTTGCAATCTGATGTTGTTACAAAACTGGTTAGCAACAGAAGCAATATCGCTGACCCTGTTTACCCTGTTTCCGGGCGTTACTATCGCGTTTAACATTGAACCACTGGGCATGATCTTCGCATTGGTTGCCAGTGCCTTGTGGCCTGTAACAACGCTTTATGCATTGGGTTATATGCGAGCTCATCATGAGCCCAGGCAAACTCAGTTTTATTGCTTTTTCGCGCTGTCGATTTTTTCGGTAATGGGCATTGCCTTTGCTGGCAATCTGATGACTTTGTTTGTCTTTTATGAATTGCTCACTTTGGCCACTTTCCCGTTAGTAGCCCATGCCGGTACCAAAAAAGCCAAACGCGGGGCGAGAACCTATTTGGGTATCTTACTGTTTAGTTCCATTTTATTTTTCCTTTTGGCCGTCATCAGTACCTGGCACTTTACTGGCACCATGGATTTTAAATCTGGCGGCATTTTAGATGGCGTTAGTGATGGTGTGGTTTCGGTACTGCTTATTCTGTTCGTATTTGGGGTAGGCAAAGCGGCCATTATGCCTTTGCATAGCTGGCTGCCTGCAGCAATGGTAGCACCCACTCCGGTGAGCGCTTTATTACATGCCGTTGCGGTAGTAAAGGCCGGGGTATTCACCATCCTTAAAGTGATGGTGTATGTGTTTGGTATCGAACGCCTGGCAACCATTCCTAGTGGCACTTTTTTGCTTTATCTGGCGGGTTTTTCCATCTTGTTTGCCTCGTTAGTGGCTATTCGCAAGCGCAACTTAAAAGCGCGTCTTGCCTGGTCAACCGTGAGTCAATTGGGTTACATCACCATGGGGGCCCTGCTGGCCAGTCCACTAGGTGTGGTAGGCAGTGCAATGCATATCACCATGCATGCCTTCAGTAAAATCACGCTGTTTTTCTGTGCGGGCGCCATTATCGTGGCCGCCCATAAAACTGAAATTCCACAAATGCGAGGCTTAGGCAAACAAATGCCTATTACCATGCTGGCCTTTGGTATCGCCAGTTTGGGCATCATTGGCTTACCGCCAGCAGGGGGAACCTGGAGTAAATGGATGCTGCTGATGGGAACCGCAGAAACAGAGCATTGGATATTGATGTTAATTCTGATGGTAAGTTCCCTGTTGAGTATTGGCTACTTACTACCTGTAACTTTACGCGCCTTCTTCCCTGGTCCGGAAGGCCCAGCTGAGCCTGTGCATGCCAATGGGCGATTTGATCTGGCCCCGACAGCATCATTAATCGCCATCGTTATTACGACGTTTGCCTGCCTTGCGCTGTTTTTTTACGCCGATGCCATTTATCAATTTGCAATGAGGGTGGTGTAGATGAAAGAACCACAAAACTATATGCTCGACAACCCTGTCGTCATCAAACGCATCCTGTTGGTGTTCTACATTATCTGTGGTGTGCTGGTGGCGCTGGATTTTATCCTTCACCGACACACTGAGCACCCTTGGGAGACCTTAACCGCCTTTTACCCCATATACGGCTTTATTGGCTGTGTTGTGCTGGTACTTATCGCTAAGTGGATGCGCATAGTGGTAATGCGCGATGAAGAATATTATGAGCCATTAGACGAGGCGCAAGAAAAGGGAAGGGAAGAACATGTTGGGGAGTGATTTAGCACCTTTCATCCCGTTTTATCTGGGAGCAATACTGGCGGCATTATTGAATGATCGGTTGAGACCTATCGTCACCCTTGTTGTGCCCCTTATTGGATTGGCTTTTCTGTTAAATCTCTCTGATGGTGTGCATTGGCAATGGGGCTTTTTTGGCTTTCAACTCACGCCATTTGTCGTGGATAAGCTTAGTATTCTGTTCGGTATTATCTTCCATATCGCAGCCATCATTGCTGCGCTTTACGCCTGGCATGTCAAAGACAAAATGCAGCAAATTGCCAGTATGCTCTACGCTGGTAGTGCTTTAGGTGCGGTATTTGCCGGTGACTTGATCACTGTTATCGTGTTTTGGGAAATGCTGGCCCTGACCTCAGTATTCCTGGTATGGGCGAGACGCTCAGAACGTGCCATTAGTTCGGGCTTCCGTTATCTGTACTTTCAAATTTTATCTGGCTTGCTACTTATCGCGGGAACGATTTTTTATATCAATCAGACTGGTTCGGTAGAACTAGGATTTATTGGCCTGGAAAGCATAGCCGGCTGGTTAATTTTGCTCGCTTTTGGCGTCAAGTGCGCTTTTCCGTTGTGTCACAACTGGCTTACTGACGCCTATGCCGAATCAACGGTAACGGGCACGGTGTTCTTAAGTGCTTTTACCACCAAAACCGCCGTGTACATGTTGGCCAGAACTTACCCAGGTACAGAGCTGTTGGTGTATATTGGCGCAGCCATGACCTGTTTCCCTATCTTCTATGCGGTAATTGAAAACGACTTACGCCGGGTACTGGCTTACAGTATGATCAACCAGATAGGTTTTATGGTGTGCGGTATCGGGATCGGTACTGCGCTGGCCATCAATGGCGCAGTGGCTCACGCCTTTAACGATATTATCTTTAAAGGGTTGCTGTTTATGTCGGTGGGCGCGGTACTTTACATGACGGGGCGAAGTAATGCCTCAGAGCTAGGCGGGCTGTACAAAAGCATGCCCAAAACCACGATATTCTGTTTGATTGGTGCGGCGTCTATTTCCGCCTTCCCATTATTTAGCGGCTTTGTCAGCAAATCCATGGTGATGAGTGCTGTGCTCAAAGAAGGTTACGACTGGATTTGGCTGATGCTGTTGTTTGCCTCGGCTGGGGTATTCCATCATGCCGGTATCAAAATCCCTTATTTCGCCTTTTTTGCTCACGACAGTGGCATCCGAACTAAAGAAGCACCGCTTAACATGTTACTGGCAATGGGTGTTGCGGCAACTTTGTGTATTTTCATTGGTGTTTTCCCTGAAGTCTTGTACGGTTTGTTGCCATTCGCAACGGATTACACGGCTTACGATACTACTCACGTGTTGGCACAAATGCAGATCCTGTTCTTCTCGGCACTGGCCTTTGTATGGCTCAACCTGAAAGGCTACTACCCGCCTGAATTGCGCTCCGTTAACTTGGATGCCGAGTGGTTATATCGCCGCGTCTTACCGGATGTATTGCGCAGCGGACTTGCCGTATTCCGCAACATGGAAAGAGCTGCCTCACAATGGGTGTCCTTAGGGTTAAATAGCTTCAGCCACGTATTTCTAAACCGCAAAGGCGTATTTGGTAAGTTTTCTAAATCCAACCCAACCAGCACTATGGTTATGTGGGTCACCTTATTCCTGGCGTCCTACCTGATATTTAGTTTTGTTTGAAGTGTAATTGATAGGTATTGACCCTGGTGTAACACCAGGGTTTATACTTCAGCTTATTGTGATTTAGCCGGACCTCTCGGCTCAGCGCAAGTCTGATGCGGCACATTGTGCATAAATTGGTACTTTGCTAACTTTACAATTGTATGAAAAATCTTATCGCTAACATTGTTGTGTTGTTCGTGGTTGTCGTTGCTCTTTTGGGGCAGGCGATGGCGTACGCGACGATGTCATGTGGAATGAAGATGCAAAGTGTCGATGCGGCTGTGGTAAGTCACACTGAAATGAAACATTCAGATATGAATCATGCCAGCAAAGATCACGCTAACATGTCTCATTCGCAAATGGATCATAGCATCCATGGCCATGCGCAAATGAGTAGCGATGATGAGCATTGTGCCTCTGAATGTGAGTGCCCGGCGGGTACTTGCAATGGTTTTTCATGGCTTGCCGTTGAGCCATTTGGCATGAGCAACAGTGCGCTGCACGCTAACATACAATCTCTTACTCAATCCCATTACAGTCTGATTCAAACTTCCTTATATCGTCCCCCCATTTTTGCCTGACACAGGGTTAGTGTGTCCAAAACACACTGATGGAAACCACCATATTCTTCTGAATTAACACTTTTTCACAATGAGTTCTTGCGCAAGTGTTCGCAGTAAATTCCGGTACGCCGGAGGAAAAAAATGAATAGCAGTAAAATAAAAAATCGGGTGAAGTTTACAGCCATAGCTTGCTTGTTTGTAGCGCACAATGTGTTCGCGCAACCAGCACAAACCCTTAATCAAGCCCTAACTTTAGAACAAGCAATCACGCTGGCAAATCAATCAGACCCCTGGCACCAGGAAAGTTTATTGCAACAGCAGGCGATGAAGCATCGCAGTGTGGCTGCAGGGCAGTTACCGGATCCTAAGCTTTCTGTAAGTATGATGAACTTGCCCTTGGATTCCTGGGCAATCGAGCAGGAGCCCATGACGCAACTCAAAGTGGCCGTTGCTCAACAGTTTCCCCGTGGCGAAACTCGTCAACTTATGCAGCAGAAATTGCAGCTTGAAGCCGAACGTTTTCCGGTGCTGCGTGATAATCGCAAAGCGCAAGTTGCAGCAAAAATCTCTGAACTATGGTTGCAGGCTTTTCAGGCGCAGAAAATCATTGAGCTTATCGAAAATGACAGAGTGCTGTTTGAACAAATGCTGGATGTAGCGAAAGCGAATTACTCATCCACTTTGGGCAGAACCCGTCAGCAAGATGTTATTCGAGCACAATTAGAGCTGGCGCAGCTGCAAGACTGGTTAACCGAACAAGCCATGTACAAAGAAGCGGCACTGGCAAAACTCAACGAGTGGTTGACTCCGTATTATGAGACTTCTGAATTAGGTCAGATAGATTTCAAAAGCTTGCCATCCTATACGGTAACAACCGAGCTCCCGAAGTTGGAAGTAACCTATGAAGGTATTCTTACGACGTCACAAATAGATGTTAGTGCAATGGTAAACGTACTTTTGCAGCACCCGGCCATCAAAGCGTTGGATATAAAACATCAAGCAGCACAAAAAAACACGGATATCGCCCGCCAAGGCTACAAGCCTCAATGGGGCGTTAATGCCAGCTATGGTTATCGCGACGATGCCCCCGATGGTAGCAGTCGAGCTGACTTTTTCTCTGTTGGGGTGAGTCTGGACATCCCGCTGTTTACCGAGCATAAACAAGATCAATTGGTTTCCGCCAGTGTCGCTGAGAGTGAAGCGGTGAAAACGGAAAAGTTACTTATGGCAAAAAATATGTTGGGCCAGGTGCAAAGTCTGGTTAAAGAGCTGGTGCGTTATCAGCAGCGAGCCGACTTGTACGAAACTCAGTTGTTAGCTCAAAGTCGTGATCAAGCTTCTGCCGCACTGACTGCTTATACCCATGATGATGGTGATTTTTCTGAGGTGGTAAGAGCCAAAATAGCAGAGCTAAATATGCGTATTGCCAAACTTAAAATTGATGTTGCCATCCAGAGAGCCATTGCAAAACTCAATTACTTCCTGAATCAGTCAAAAAGCAAATTTACTGCTGCACAGCAACAAGGAGAATACTGATGAAACCCGCTGTAAAGTTGTTCGCCACCTTAATTGCCGGTGCGGTTATCGGCGCGGGGGGAGTGAGTTTGCTGCAGACTCCCTCTTCGTCATCGGGAGCTGAATCCACAAGCGAGAAACAACCCCTTTATTGGGTGGCGCCGATGGACGCCAATTATCGTCGCGATAAACCGGGTAAATCTCCGATGGGAATGGACCTGGTACCGGTTTATGAAGATGCCGATGATGAGACGCTGTCTGCTGGAACGGTTAAAATTGCCCCGCATGTAGTGAATAATCTGGGGGTGCGCACTGCACCCGTGCAACTAGCAGAACTGAGTAATGCCATTAATACCGTCGGCTACGTGCAATACGATGAGGACAAATTGTTGCATATCCACCCCCGCGTTGAAGGTTGGATAGAAAAATTGTTCGTAAAAGCGGAGGGCGACCCGGTTAAAAAAGACGCGCCTTTATATACCCTGTATTCCCCACAGTTAGTCAATGCCCAGGAAGAATTCATTCTTGCCCTTAAGCGCAATGATAAAGCTTTGATCGCGGCGGCAAGAGAGCGGTTGCGCGCTTTGCAATTATCAAGTGACTTCATTGGCAAATTGCAGCAGCAGCGTAAAGTCAGTCAGTCGGTGACTTTCTATGCGCCACAAAGCGGCGTCATTGATGCCCTTAAAACCCGCGAAGGCTTTTTCGTGCAGCCCGGAAACACCTTGATGAGCATCGCACAATTGCAGCAAGTGTGGGTGGAAGCCGAAGTGTTTGAACGCGATACCGCCGTTATAACTCAGGGGCAGCCGGTGTCTATGACACTGGATTATTTACCAGGAAAAGTCTGGCGGGGCGAAGTGGATTATATTTATCCTACCTTAAACCCCAAAACCCGTACTTTGCGGGTACGCCTGACTTTCGATAATCCTGAACTGTTATTGAAACCTAACATGTTTGCTCAGGTGGTGATCCATGCACAAGCGCAAAGCGACGCTTTATTAGTGCCTAAAGAAGCAGTTATCAGAACCGGCAAACAAGACCGTGTGGTGTTGGCGTTAGGAGAGGGCAGGTTTAAGTCGGTGGCGGTTAGTATTGGTCGGGTGACTGCGGATCATATTGAAATCCTGGAAGGACTGGAACACTTCGACGAAGTGGTTACGTCAGCGCAGTTTTTGATTGACTCTGAATCAAGTAAACAGTCTGACTTTAAACGCATGAGCCATGATGCAGAGCCAGATTCGGTGTGGCTGGAGGGAAAGGTCAATAACGTCATGGTAGGGCACCGTATGGTCAATATCAGCCATGCACCCGTTGAGGCATGGGGATGGCCTGAAATGACCATGGACTTTATCGTTGCCCAGCAGGTAGATATCAATGAACTAGCAGCTGGACAATCGCTGCATTTTGAACTGAGTAAAATGGCAGAGGGCGAGTATCAGTTGACGAAGATTTATATTATGGACACCCAAGTGACTTATCCCACTGCAACGGTGCAAGGACAGCTCAATACTATCTCATTGGATGAGAGAGTATTGAATATCAGTCGTGAGGCGATTGATAAATGGCAGCGCCCGGCAGCCACCATGGATTTTCGGGTGGATGAGGGAGTGGATATCACAAACCTTATGCCGGGCATGTCCTTCTCGTTTACTTTCGAAGTGCGGGAGGATTTGTATATCACGGCGATTGAGGATTTGGCGGAGGGCGTTTCCAATGACAAAGCCAATGATAAGCCTAGCCACAAGAATCATTCGTCACATGCAGTAGAGGGCACAAACCGTGATTGAGTCTATCATTCGCTGGTCTATCAGAAATCGGGTGCTGGTATTATTGCTGACCATGCTAATCGCTTTTGCCGGATTGTTCGCTGTTAAAAATACCCCGGTGGATGCCATTCCGGATTTGTCCGATGTACAGGTTATTGTTAAAACCAGCTATCCGGGACAATCACCACAGGTGGTGCAGGATCAGGTAACCTTTCCACTGACCACTGCCATGTTATCAGTGCCCGGTGCTCAAACGGTACGAGGCTATTCGTTTTTCGGTGATTCTTACGTTTACATCATCTTTGATGATGATACTGATCTGTATTGGGCACGTAGCCGGGTACTGGAGTATCTGAGCCAGGCGGCGTCAAACTTGCCTGAAAGCGCAAAACCGCAACTGGGGCCCGACGCGACAGGTGTTGGTTGGGTATACATTTATGCTTTAACTGACAAAAGTGGCCAGCATGACATCAGTCAGCTGCGCTCAATTCAGGACTGGTTTTTAAAATACGAGTTGCAAACCGTTCCGGGGGTGTCTGAAGTGGCTTCCGTGGGCGGTATGGTAAAACAGTACCAGGTGCAGGTGGACCCAGACAAACTCAGGGCCTACAACATTCCTTTGTCCCATGTGCAAATGGCCCTCAAACGCGGTAATCAGGAAATGGGAGCCTCAGTGCTGGAAATGGCAGAGGCGGAATACATGGTGACGGCCTCCGGCTATATTCAATCCAGTACCGATATAGAACAAATCCCGCTGGGCCTGAATGAACAAGGCACGCCATTAACTATTGGCGATATTGCGGTGGTGGGCCTGGGACCACAAATGCGCCGTGGTATTGCTGAGCTTAATGGCGAGGGTGAAGTCACAGGCGGTGTTGTGGTGATGCGCTTTCAGGAAAACGCGCAAAAAACCATAGCTGGCGTTAAAGAGAAGTTAGCTTCATTGCAACCGTCATTGCCAGAAGGGGTAGAAGTGGTCACGGTTTATGACCGCTCTGATTTGATCAATCGCGCGGTTGACAATCTTTGGCAGAAATTAGGGGAAGAGCTCCTGATAGTGGCCTTGGTTTGTGCTGCTTTTTTGTTTCACTTGCGCTCAGCATTTGTGGCGGTAGTGACCTTACCTTTGGGTATTTTAGTGGCGTTTATTATCATGTACCTGCAAGGGATCAATGCCAATATCATGTCCCTTGGAGGGATCGCCATTGCCATTGGAGCCATGACGGACGGTGCCATAGTGATGATTGAGAATATGCACAAGCACATGGAGAAAACCCCACTCAATGGGCAAAATCGCTGGCAAATAGTGGCAGACGCCACATCTGAAGTGGGGCCTGCTTTGTTTTTCAGTCTGCTGATTATCACCGTATCCTTTTTACCGGTTTTTATACTGGAAGCTCAGGAGGGCAGAATGTTTGCGCCACTGGCTTACACAAAAACCTATGCCATGGCAGCATCAGCGGGGTTAGCCGTGACCCTGGTACCAGTCTTAATCGGGTATTTTATTCGCGGTAAAGTCACTTCAGAACAAACAAACCCCGTAAATAAAGGGTTGATTGCACTCTACAAACCGGTCTTGGGGGCAGTATTGCGATACCCCAAATTCACTATCATGATCGCTTTGCTGATCACCATCCTTGGCTTTTACCCCATCAACAAGATTGGCAGTGAGTTCATTCCACCCCTGGATGAAGGGGATCTCATGTATATGCCGACTACTTATCCGGGTATTTCTATTGGTAAGGCCCGTGAATTGCTACAGCAAACCGACAAACTGATCCGCACTGTGCCGGAGGTTCAGAACGTATTCGGCAAAGTGGGGCGGGCGGATACGGCCACCGATCCGGCACCACTCACTATGATCGAAACTTTCATTCAACTGAAACCCAAAGTTCAATGGCGTGAGGGCGTCACCACCGAGTCATTAAAAGCGGAACTGGATAGTTTGGTGAAATTTCCGGGAGTAACCAACGCCTGGGTGATGCCGATAAAAACCCGGATAGACATGTTGGCAACGGGTATAAAAACCCCTGTGGGGATTAAAGTGGCAGGGCCGGATCTAAACGTTATTCAGGATATCGGCAGCGAAATTGAGCGGATTCTGCAGGACGTGCCGGGTACCGCTTCGGTGTATTCCGAACGGGTTGCTGGTGGACGTTACATAAAAGTGGACATATTGCGGGATAAAGCCAGTCGTTTTGGCTTGAACATCGCTGACGTACAGCAGGTGGTTTCCACCGCCATCGGCGGCATGAATGTGACTCAAACCGTCGAGGGGCAGGAGCGTTATCCAGTGAATTTGCGCTATCCACTAGATTATCGAGATAGCCCTGAAAAGCTGGCGCGACTGCCTGTGGTTACCCCATCAGGTCAGCGTATAGCGCTTGGCGATGTCGCTGATATCCGCATCGAATCAGGACCGCCGGGAATTAAAAGTGAGAACGCCCGAATTAATGGTTGGAGCTTTATTGACATTGAGGGAGTGGATGTGGGCAGTTACGTACAACAAGCCCAGACGGTGATGGCCCAAGAGTTAGATTTACCCGCAGGCTATTCTGTCAGCTGGGCCGGGCAATATGAATACATGGAGCGAGCCAAAGCCAAGCTGGCCTATGTTTTACCCATGACTTTAGCCATTATCGTGCTGTTGTTGTTTCTCAATTTCCGCCGTTTTATCGAAGTCGCGATGATTATCGGCACGCTGCCGCTGGCTATGATTGGCGGCTTGTGGCTCATGTATTTGGAGGGATTCAATTTTTCTGTGGCCGTGGGAGTTGGATTCATTGCGCTGGCTGGTGTCGCGGTGGAAATCGGTGTGCTGATGCTGGTTTATCTCAATCAGGCCTTCAAAGACGCGCAACAAAGGGCTGTAAAAGACGCCAGACCCATTTCACATGCACAGTATCAACAGGTTTTGTTGCAGGGAGCGAGTTTGCGAGTACGGCCTGTGATCATGACTGTGGCCACCATTATTTTGGGCTTGTTACCCATTTTGTATGGCTCCGGCACCGGTGCCGAAGTGATGAGCCGTATTGCTGCACCCATGGTGGGGGGCATGAGCAGTGCCCTGATATTAACGTTGATTGTCCTGCCGGCAGTGTATAGCTTGATAAAAACACGGGAGCTAGACAGGTTTAACCAACAGTTTAAGCAATAGGTTTCTCGGTAATAGTGGCGGGGGATTGCGCACCTCAAAAATGGTGATTTGTGATGATGCGACTCAAAGCGTTGCTTATTGGATATTAGCGGGTAATATGGAGTTTTTTTGGGGATACCATGCTTGTGTGGCATGATATCCATCCCGAAGTTAAGGAATGCCTCTAAAGAATGTTCACAGATGCGCAAACCAGCGACAATCGCCAATTTAAGAATAAATACGGCAGCGTTTCACTGGAGAGACGTGACCGTATCGTGGTGGCCAGCTTTGCGGGTGCCATTAATGCGGGTGTTTTGAGATTCTTTAGTGAAAATCTTGAGTCTGTAGTGGGCGATCTGAAAGGCACTCCATGGGCCTATCTCAGCAGTTCAGCTGAGGCCATGGTAGGCACCGAAGAAGCTGAAGCGTTATTGTTAGCAGCGGGCAAGTTGGGGCACTTGTGGGGCTGCGTACAAGCCGCTTATGTACTCACTTCTCCGGTTGCGATTGCACAAACCCGACGCATCAGAGAAAAGCTCGGCGTTGAACAACCGCTAAGCGACGTACTGTTTACCACAGAAGCCGAAGCGTTTGACTACCTCTCAGCGTTTCTTGAACAGCTACCGGAGCCTTCGTAAATGGGTGACCGCCGTACGTTAACTGGCTTGTTATGTGCAATGCTATTGATGGCGGGAAAAGCGGCGGCAACTGAAATTCTTTTTGTGGCAGAGCAACTGCCCCCCATTCATTTTATCAACAATCAAAATCAGCCAGATGGCTTTTTAGTGAAGTTGGCAACAACTGCCGCCAACAGAGCAGGATTATCCTCCAGAGTAGCATTAATGCCGCAAGCGCGCGCCTTTGAGCAAAGCACCTCCCAAAGCAACGTATTTATGTTGTCTTTGCTGCGTTCTGATACCCGAGAAAAACAATTTCAATGGATAGGTTCGGTATACGAAACCCAGGCGTTTTTAATTGGTCTGGCAGAGCGTAACGATATACAACTCAACTCCCTTGAGGATGCCAAAAGATTAGTGGTGGGCACGGTGCGCGGCTATTTCTCAGAAACCTGGTTGCGGCAAAGAGGCTTCAGCGATAAACACAACCTGGGCCTTGCGGTACAATATGATCATCTCTGGGGCATGTTGTTTAAAAAGCACGTGGATCTGATATTAACCAATGCATTATCCCAAGAACTGGAAATAAACAAAGCAGGTTATAAGCCGGAGCAGGTAGCACGTTATCTGGCCTTGCCTGAGCTCACCAGAGAGCTGTATATCGCCACCGGGTTAAACACCAACAAAAAAATTGTTGCGCAGTTAAGTACAGCCCTCGAATCAATGAAAGTCGATGGTACTTATCAGGCATTAAAAGCAGAATGGTTAGACTAACCAAGTTGCTATATGACAGATTCTTTACATTTTTGTGAATTGCTACTATCGTTCTTGGGCAGCAATTCAGAGCGTAAAGAATGGAAAGTGAACTCTACAGAAAAGCGATGTCATTTTTTCATGATGCCAAGATGACAGAGAAGTGGCTCAATCACCCCTGTCAGCTATTCGACAATGCCACGCCACTGGAGCTTTACTCTACGTCTGAAGGGCGCCGCAAAATATTGAATTATTTGGATGCCTGTAACGGTGAGTCAGACGATGCCGTTGCAAAATAAACCCGGTCTGGATTCCAGATGCGTTGTTAATCGCTTTCTTCTCTGCACTACTTTCAACACGTCACTGATGTCTGGCGCTGCGTAATCGCTCCTCCCAAAAAGCTTCACCGGTTTTAGCGGCAGGTTAGCAGTGCCAATGCAGTGCTTTACTCTGGCCGCGTTGGATAAGGTTATTGGGGGCATTGAGGTTAAATTCCTGCCTATGGGGCCAGGCTAATTTATCAGATTCCGCAAAAATATTTCACGCTGCACGAAAACAATAACACCAAAGCATAATAATACGTTTGCCTCACTTCGCTAATCATCTTACTCGTTCGACGATCATCAATATTACACGGGCTTACAAATATTCATATTAAACGTGCACTTTTAAAATATTTGGCTATATTTTTACTCCTTTTAAATAAGAAATTAAATGCACTTGTTGCTTTTACAGGTTTGTATTCAGGTGTTTTTTTCAACAATGGAATAAGGAATATGACAAATTTAGAGTTAGATGTAGCCATTGTCGGTGGCGGTGTTTCTGGTGTGTACAGTGCCTGGCGCTTGCAGCAGGCCTATGGAGATAGTCAGAAAATAGCGGTTTTCGAATACAGCAATCGCATTGGCGGGCGTTTGTATAGCCGAAAAATACCCGGCTTACCGAATGTCATCGCTGAGTTGGGAGGCATGCGTTATATCCCAGAAGATCACATTATGGTGAAAACCCTGGTGAATGAACTCGATTTGCAAACTAAAAATTTTCCCATGGGCTCGTCACTACCTATCGATCCTAATGATCCCAATAGTCCGGTGGCGCATGCCGACAACAATTTGTTTTATCTACGCGGTGAGTATTTCCGCTATCGCGACTTTGCTGAGTGTCCGGATCGCATCCCTTACAAAATGAACTGGTCGGAAAAAGGCTATGGTCCGGAAAATCTTCAGGTAAAAGTGATGAACCTGATTTGTCCCGGTTTTGCCGACATGAGCTTGTGTGAGCAAATGCAGCTTAAAGTATTTGGTAAAGAAATCTGGAAGTACGGTTTCTGGAACTTGCTGGAGCGGGTGCTGAGCAACGAAGCTTACCAATTTATGAAAGACGCTGGCGGTTACGATGCCAATGTGGCTAATGCCAGTGCGGTGACTCAGCTACCGGCCACGGAATATTCAGATGATACGGTGTTTCTGACCTTAAAAGATGGCTTCCAGTCTTTGCCACTGACCCTTGCAGCTAACTTTGATGCTATGCCCGGTGGGGTTTTGCCCAGTGGTGAGCGCATCTATATGAATTATCGCCTGGATGAAGTGAAGCTTCGGGAAGATGAGAACAGTAGTTATGAACTGATTTTTTATCCCACAGAGACTGACTCGGCAGGTAAAACCCGTCAATGCAACGATGCTGAACCCATCATCGTGCATACCAAGAAGCTGATCCTGGCGATGCCACGTCGTTCTCTGGAGCTCATTAAATCTGACTTTTTCAACGATCCCTGGTTAAAAGAAAACATCCCATCTGTGCTCATTCAAAAAGCTTTTAAAATGTTTATGGCTTATGAGCGCCCCTGGTGGCGTAGCCTGGGATTAGTGGCAGGGCGCTCAGTTACCGACTTACCCATTCGTCAAACCTATTACATGGGGACAGAATGCGAACAGGAAGGTGGTGAAAACACCATGAACTCTCTGTTGATGGCTTCCTACAACGACATCGAAACCATTCCTTTCTGGAAAGGCCTGGAAAAAGGCGAGCAATATCTGGGCTTTTTACCCAATCAAAGCCGCTGCTCTATTGAAGGGGAAGAAGTGGTGCTGAAGCACGAGTTTCAAATCACCCAAGATATGGTGGAATCGGCGCAGCGTCAGATTGAGGCATTACACAATCAAAAAGAGCTGCCCATGCCTTATTCTGCGGTTTATCAGGAGTGGGGCGAAGATCCTTACGGTGGCGGCTGGCACGAGTGGAAAGCCAATTATCGCCTGGATGAGGTAATGTGTCGGATGCGTCACCCGGTAGCTGAGCAAGACATTTATATCGTTGGCGAAGCCTATTCTTATGAGCAAGGTTGGGTAGAGGGAGCACTCAATACCGCTGAATCCACGCTTGAGTCTTTCTTTGGTCTGCATAAGCCTGATTGGTTAGTGAATGATCCTGATTATCCGGAATGGCTTGAAGCCAATCACGGCTTTAACTTTTTACCTGTACCTTGCCCGGATGGTTGTCAATGCGACCAAAACAAGCCACCGTTTACCTGCAGCAATTGCGGTAAAACACTGAACGAAGTCACCGAATTTGCTTATGAGGGGATTAACCATGTCCAGAAATAATGCCCTTAAAAGTGAGGCTAAAAAAGTGCATTTTTCGGTAGCCGATTACCTGTTAACACGCTTACAACAGTTGGGCCTGGAGAAAGTATTTCAGGTACCGGGTGATTATGTGGCTGAATTTATGGATGCACTGGAAAATTTTGATGGCATTGACGCTATTGGCGATGTTAACGAGTTAGGGGCGGGCTATGCCGCCGATGGTTACGCTCGCTACAAGGGGATTGGCGCTGTTTCGGTGCAATTTGGTGTGGGCACTTTTAGTGTTTTAAACGCCATTGCGGGCTCTTATGTCGAGCGCAATCCCGTGGTGGTGATCACCGCCAGTCCTACTACACAGAATCGCATCACCATTCAGGAAACTGGGGTGTTATTCCACCATTCCACGGGGCGATTGGGAGCGGATCGCAACGTCTTTAGTAATGTTACTGTGGCTGCGGAGATATTATGTGATGCTAAAAAGGCACCGCAACAAATTGACGAAGCCTTAACGCAAGCCATCACTCATCGACGCCCCATTTACCTGGAAGCCTGGCAAGACGTTTGGGGGATGCAATGCCCTGAGCCACAAGGTGAGTTAAGCCCTATTAAGAAGCCCAGCCAAAAAGCTTCATTGGAAGCGATGTTGCAACAAGCCATTAAAAAGATAAAACGCGCCAAACAACCGGTGGTGTTGGTAGGTGTCGAAATTGCCCGTTTTGGTTTGCAAGAGCAGGTGCTGCAGTTATTGCGCGCCAGTGGCTTGCCCTATGCTACAACCACTTTGGGTAAAACCGCGCTGGATGAAAATGATGGTTTGTTTATTGGCACTTATGCAGGTGCTGCATCAAATCCGGATACCAATACTTATTTCAATGAGGCAGACGCAATTTTAGCGCTGGGGGTTATCTTTACCGATGACTACCTGGATGTTCTGGAAAATCAGTTCGCCGATATCATTAACATGAATTCCCAAGAAGCGCGTGTTGGCTTCGAGCATTTTAAAAATGTGCACATGGCGGAATTTATCGAAACCCTGTGTCATGGATTTGAGCAGTCTTGTGATTTTCCGCTGGCGGATGTTGCTCTGCCGCTTATCCCCGCAATGCCTGCGCTGTCGCCGGAATTACTGCAGCAGGCGCTAGGTTATAAAACCTTTTTTGAGGTGTTGTGGGCCTGGCTGGTGGAAGAGGACTTGTTGGCTTCAACAAACCTCATCTTGGGGGAGAGTTCGTCTTTGTATCAGGCTGCGAGATTAACTGGCATGCCCAGAGACAGTTTTGTAGGTGATGCCGCCTGGGGTTCGTTGGGACATGAAACCGGCTGTGTCACGGGCACATCGATGGCCAGTGATAAACGCAGTCTGGTGGTGGCAGGTGATGGTGGCTTTATGATGATGTGTCAGGCGCTGTCTACTGTATCTCGCAACAATTTGAATGCCGTTGTTTTTGTGATGAGCAACGGTGTTTATGCCATTGAACAATCCTTTGTGGATGTGTGTGCTTTTACACCTAACGGCAAATTTGCGCCCTTTGATATTTTACCCAAGTGGGATTATATGGGCTTAGCTGAAGCTTATGATATGCCCGGCTATCAGGTACAAAATTGCGAGCAACTCTTGGAGGTATTGCAGGGTATTCAATTACAGCCGCAACAAGCAGCACTAGTGGAAGTGTTAATACCGGAGCACGACTTGGCTCCGGCACTTGAGGATTTAGTGAAATCCATCACGGGTAAGTCACCTGCCGATTGTAAATAGTCAGCAGAAATAAAGGTTAAAACTCACCCTGTAATCAGGCAGCTTGTCTGGCTTGCTGGGTGAGTTTAACTAACTCCGTTCGTACATCCCCGCCCGACTGACATACTTGCTCAAAGGGCACATAATAGTTGCGCTTTTCGGTGCGCATGTAAAAGCCCTGGCTCTGGATGCCACTCATTTGCGGATTGTTATCATCAACACCGTGATGCTGGGCCAAAATTAAAGCCATGGCGTCGACGTGATCCTCATTCATGTGAGCAATCATACGAGATTCCGTGGCAAAGTCCCAAGGGCTGGCTGCGCTCTGCCACTCCTCTGGCTCTATCCAGAAAATCTTGCCAAACCCGCCGATGTAGCGCACCCGCACGATGTCCATTTGCCAAACATGAAAATCGTGCGCCTGTTTGTAAGACTCTGCTTCCGGATAGCGCATGATATAGCGCTGTAAAATCAGTTCGGCTTGCTCTGAGTCGAGTTTTTTGGCATCACCCACTAAGGTTACCCGTCCATGGGCATTTTGGTCCCCTTCTAGTGCCTGCTCAAAAACCGTGACACTCATCCGACAATCGTGACTGAGGTTTTTAGCATGTTGCGCGATGTCGCTGATGTAAAAGTACAGTTTGCCTTCACTACAGCTGATAAAGGGGGTGACTGAGCCAAAAGGATAACCTCTCAGGTTCTGGGAAATGGTGGACACAACACCACTTTGGGCGCTGTGTACCAGGTGTTTGGCTTCAGAAAGTGCTTGTGATCTCATAGTCTGTCTCCGCAGGTTGAGAAAAAATCATAGGAACATTCAGGATGGGATGGGGTTCGATGTGCATCCTGGTGTGATAAATGGGTTCGAGTAACTCTGGAGTGAGCACCGCTTGGGTCTCGTCGTGACGCAATAACTGACCTTGATGCAGAAGTATGACTTCATCGGCATACAGAGACGCCAGGTTCATATCGTGAATGGCAACAATGGCGCTGTTTCCCGTCCGGACAAAGTCTTTAGTTATTTGAAGCAAGCGGTGTTGAAAGCGCAGATCCAATGCGGACGTAGGCTCATCCAGTAACAGCAGTTTATTGCGACAGCCTTCAGAAAAAGCATCCAATTGCGCCAGACAGCGAGCCATATTAACCCGCTGCAACTGTCCACCTGAGAGTTGTCCGGTATGACGCTGTATCAACGATTGCAAATCCAGCAACTGGATCAACTGAGCCACGCGTTGCTGCTTTTGTGAGTTAGATTCCGCGATAGCAAAGCGGCCCATGGCAATAAATTCAGGTACTTCAAAATGAAAGTTCAAGGCGTTTTGCTGCATCATTACAGCACGGCTTCGAGCCAGATCTTTAGCTGGCCAACCAGACAGGGATTTATTTAACAAGCTGATTCGACCACTAAAAGGTAGGCTCCCTGCAATGGCATGCAGTAGCGTTGACTTGCCAGCCCCGTTTTCACCCACCAGTGCTACTACTTTGCCGGGCTTTATGGTGCAGTTTAGGTTACTCAGTATCTTGTTGTGCCCACGCGATACATGGACAGATTGTAATTGCAGCATGATATCACTCTCTCAGATTAGCGCATTGCTGAGCGCAATTGGCGATGCAATAGCCAGATAAATAATGGGGCACCTAACAAGGCTGTGACTATGCCTATGGGTAATTCGGCAGGCAGTACTATAACTCTTGCCACCCAGTCTGAGGCCAAAATCACCAGTGCCCCCAGTAACAGGCTTACCAGCATCATGGCACGCATATTGGTTCCCACTAAAATCCGCGCCAGATGCGGTACCACCAAGCCAATGAAACCAATCAGGCCTGTAAGGGCAACTGCTGCACCCACGCCGATAGCAACAAACAGTACTATTTGATTTTTCAGGCGGGAGATGTTGATACCGGCGTATTCTGCTTCGGTTTCCCCCAGTAGCAACAAGCTCATTTCTTTGCGTTTTAGCCACAAACCCAGGATGCAAACAAGGAGCAAGGGTAGTGCAGAGAACAAGGTGCTCCAGGTGGCGCCAGCCAAGGAACCCATGGTCCAATAATTGATGAGGCGTAAGGAACTGTCATCCGCGTAAAAGCTAAATAAACCAATTAAGGCAAAGGACAGGGCGTTAATGGCAACACCAATCAGGATCAAGGCGGTAACCTGGATGCCTGCTCCACTTTGCGCAAAACGATACACCAGCATAGTGACCAATAAGGCGCCGCAAAATGCACCGTAGGGAAGAATGGCTTCGGCGCTAAAATTAAGATGCGGACCAAAAGCGATAAGCGCCACTGCAACCACCGCTGCACCAGAGCTGATGCCTATCACTGATGGATCTGCCAGCGGATTGCGGCACAAAGCTTGGGTGGCGGCGCCAGTCTGTGCCAGCACGGCACCAATCAGTAATGCCAGACACAATCGAGGTAAACGAATATCCGTAACAATATTCAATTGCAGCGGCGAAAATTGTGGCCAATAGTCCGGGGCTAACCAGGCCAGGGCCAGCTTTAAATCCCACCCAGCCGGACCAAAACTCAACGATGCAACGCTGGCCATTACCAACAGCATGGTAATCGCCAGTAATAAGGTATGGCGCTTTTGCTGTCTTTGTTGAAAACCCATTGAAACCGCATTGTGATGTAGCAATTTGCTCTCCGGCGAGCTGCTGGCAATACTGTGCATTAGTTCAGTTCTCTCCATTGGCTAACGGCTTCAATGGCTTTTGCCAGTCGAGGAGTCATACCTAAAGACATCAAAGAATCCATAACCAATAAGCGGCATTCCTGTGCGGCGGCGAGTAGTCGCAATGCTGGAGCCTGACAAAATGCCTGTTTACCGCCCATACCTCTTACCACATGCTCTGGCGCCACCAGAAAATCCGGTTGCAATAGTGCCAGCGACTCGCTGTTAAGGCCCTTAAATCCGAAATGCTTGCTGCCCAGATTTTGGATGCCGTTATAGTCAAATAACAGCTGGGGAACGGTTTCCTTACCTGCGGCTATCAAACCTCTGTCTCCTGCAGATAAAAGGTAAACAGCTTTGGTGTCGCTCAGTTGTTTTTTTGAGGGTAGGGAAGATTGTATTTGTGCTTGCAGTAAAGTCGCGGCATTTTGGCGATTGAGATCCACACCCAGAGCGGCGACCAATGCCATTAGATCATGTACCGACTTCGGCTTATCGTAGATGCGCACATCGACACCAATGGCGGCAATTTGCTCTAACACCTCTGGGCTACCAGCGCCTTCAAGAGCCATAAGTTTATCTGGCATGAAGGCCAAAACCCCCTCAGCGGCGAGCTCCCGGTAGTAGCCAACCATGGGGAGCTCCCGGGCGGCTTTGGGGTATTGGCTGGATTGATCTACAGCAACAACGCTCTCGCCAGCCCCTAAAGCGAAAACAATCTCTGTAATTGTGCCACCCGCAGTAATGATTCTCGGTTCTTCCGCACTTTTTGGGGAGGCGGCGCTATAAGCGGAAAAACACACAAACCATAGCAGCGCGGCAAAACGCAGCATTGCTGATACTGACAATATCCCGAAATTGAGTTGTTTTGAAACTGGCAAACTTAAAGCCATGTTGAGATTTCCTAATGGTGGTGTTGTTCGACTTTTTTCAGGATACAAAATTTAAATCTAAATGCAAATAATTATTATTTAGATTGATCTCGAGGGAAGAGTTTGTTTAGAATTGAGTAAATCTAAATGAGAATTATTATCAAAAGTTAAAAGGTCACAACTCAATATGCAATCTGAACAACCCCTTGCACTCTCCTGTTTTCAATCTCGGACCCAAAAAGTGAAACCTAATCAAATGACACTTATCGCGGCCTCCATTTCCACGGCGCTCTGTGTTTCCACTTCGAATGTTTCTGCTGAAGAAGCATTCGAGGGGGAAACCATGGTGATCTCAGGCTCTCGTATTGAGCAAAAGCTAGAGGACACCGCCGGCAGTGTTTCCGTTGTGACGGCTGAAGACATCAATCAGTTTATGATGACTGATCTTGAATCCTTGTTCCGTTATGAGCCGGGCATCACCACCACAGGCTCTGGGGCACAACCACAAACCATTACCGTGCGTGGTGTTGGTGGCAACCGCCTCGTGTACATTAAAGACGGTCGACGCAGTAACGATGGTTATGCCGGTGGTGGCGGGTTTATCGTTGGTCGCGGCTATTTTAATACCGATACTGTGCAACAAATTGAAGTTGCCAAAGGTGCGGCCTCTTCGTTATACGGCTCAGACGGACTCGGCGGTATTGTGGTGATCAGCACCAAGGATCCGGAAGATTACCTGCAAGGAGAATCCCATTTCCTGGGAGCGGGTCTGGGTTACGATGGCGCTGCTGACGAAGTGCGACTGGATATCACTGGTGCTATTAAAACCGGGGATTGGGCTTTAAGTGCGGCGTTGTCCCATACTGACGGGAACGAAATACAAAATTATCAAGAGAACTTGCCGGGATATGCATCTACATCGGATGCGATTTTAATTAAAGCAGTGCGCCAATTGGCAGCGCAACAAAACCTGAAGTTTACCCTGGATATTTTTGAGCAAGAGGTAGACCAGGTCATTGCGCAAGGAGCTAATGAAACCCGCGACAGCGATCAGAACTACGCCTTTAGTGTCGATTATCACAATGAAAATGCCACGGTGCTGTGGGATTCCTTAGATTTACAGACTTACTTTTCGCAATACGAGCAAACAAGTGATCAGGTATTGGCCAGCACCCGCGGCTATACTGATTATAATGATTATCGCTTCGAGCAGGATATCTGGGGGCTACGAGCGGTATTTTCTAAATCATTCACTTCTGACTCTGTCTCTCATCAGCTGGTATATGGTGTTGATCACGATCAGTACGACACGTCTCGCCCGAGAATCAAAACCCGTATTCTGACCGATGGCAGCACGGAATTTAGTGACGAGCCACAAAAAGCTTTTCCCGGAGCTGATACCCGTCTCACGGGGGTGTTTATGCAAGACAATATCAGCTGGACAGATTCGCCATGGTCAATGGTTGTAGGTGGCCGTGTAGACTTTTTTGATATGCAGCCTAAACAAGACAGCCTCTATGACGACGCTGAATTGAAGGCCATTGATGAGACTGCCTTTTCACCCAAAGTCGGCTTTGTTTTCGATGCTTCAGAACAAACAGCCTTGTATGTTCAATATGTGGAAGGTTTTAAAATTCCACCCCACGATCAGGCATATCAAAGCCACGGCGTGGAGCCCATTTATCAAATTCTACCCAATTCAGATTTGGAATCGGAAGAAAGCCAAACCATTGAGGCTGGAATTCGCTTCAATAATGATGATTTGGCTTTAGAGGTAAATGGATTCTACAGCGAATTCGATAACTTTATCGAATCCACCTTGGTGGGTATTGAAGACACATTTATTCCTGGCCTGTCAAAGCAGTTGTTCCAATACCAGAATATCGATCAAACTCGCATTAAAGGTATTGAGATGTCTTTGCGTCAAAATCTCAGTGCTGAATTGGACTGGGCCGTTAATCTGGCTTGGGCTGAAGGGGAGAATCAGGATACCGGCCAGGCGTTGACCTCCATCAGCCCCTTACAGGGCAACATACTCGTGAATTACAGCTGGAATAACTGGCAGTTTAGTAACGCTATCCGCGTTGCCAAGGGGATGACCGATGTGCCGCAAGACAGCGAAGGTAATGATTTAATTCACAGCAACGGTTTTGCTGTGTGGGATATGTATGCCACTTATTATGGCGACAACTGGCAACTGAATGCAGGTGTGGAGAATCTGTTCGATAAAGAATATGTGCGCTATGAGAATATTGCCGGGTTAGCAGCGGATGCGGATACGACACAATTTAGTGAAACAGGCCGTGCCTTTAATGTACGTCTGAGTTATCAGTTTTAATAAACCATGCCATTTGTAAAAAAAGCTGCTTCGGCAGCTTTTTTTATACTTAATTTCGATTAAATCGAATGATAAGGCCGTGTTTTTAACATTTTTATTTAGTTTTTGCTCTGCTATCTTATCACCATTGAAAAACATTGAGATGGCAGATGCTGAAAAATAGCGACGTGCAATTTGGCCTGGTGGCCATGCTTTTCCACTGGCTAACAGCGATTGTTGTACTGGGACTGTTCGCTGTGGGCTGGTGGATGGTAGAGCTTAACTATTACAACGAGTGGTATCGAACTGCGCCTCATTGGCACAAGAGTACCGGCTTGTTGTTGGCAGCTTTAGTGATATTGCGCTTGCTGTGGAAATTAGTGAACCCCAAACCTAAAGCTCTCGGCCAACCCTGGGAGCAAAAAGCCGCCAGTGTTGCTCATGCGCTCTTGTATACATTGATGCTGGCTATTTTTTTTAGTGGTTACTTGATCTCAACTGCAGACGGCCGCGGTATTGATATTTTTGATTGGATAACGGTGCCGAGCCTGGGTGAGTTATTCGAAGACCAGGAAGATATCGCCGGTTTGGTGCATGAATACCTGGCTTATGTACTTATTAGTTTGGTGGTGTTGCACGCTCTGGCGGCGCTGAAACACCACTTTGTAGATAAAGACGAGACACTGCGTCGTATGACGCGCATTAAATAAGTTTTATATCGAGGATAATATTATGAAAAAGACACTTGCTGCGGTTGTACTAACTGCCATGTTATCGCCCTTGGCTAACGCCGCGGATTATGTGATTGATACCAAAGGCGCTCATGCTTTTATCAATTTCAAAACCAGCCATCTGGGTTATTCCTGGTTAACTGGCCGTTTTAACGACTTTGAAGGCACCTTTAGTTACGATGCTGAGAAGCCCGAAAACGCTAAAATATCAGTGACGATTGATACCGCGAGTATCGACTCTAATCACGCTGAGCGTGACAAGCATTTGCGCAGCGACGATTTCTTAAATGTTAAAGATTTTCCCAAAGCAAAATTCGTTAGCACCAAGATCACCGATAAAGGTGATGGGCAACTACTGGTGACAGGTGATTTTACCTTACACGGCACCACCAAAAGCATTACCATTGACGCTGAAAAAATTGGCGAGGGTGATGATCCATGGGGCGGCTACCGCGCTGGGTTTGCGGGCACAACTGAAATTCGCATGGCGGATTATGGTATGAAAGAAATCTTAGGGCCTACAACCGTATTGCTTGAACTGCATGTTGAAGGAATTCGTCAATAAGACATATTGGCAATAAAAAGAAAGGGAGCACGTTGCTCCCTTTTTCATGCTCAGAAGTCGTCTAAGCTGACTGCCGCCAAATCGTCACCGGAGTCACCTAATGCAGCTTTGTGCATGAGTGCCCTGGGGTAGAGTCGCTTAATATAAAAATCACAGGTTTTGGCTTTGCTACTCGCCAATTGGTCATTGCCACTTTGGGCAGCACGGTCTTTCATGCTCAACCAACAAATGGCCAATAGTGAATAGGCACAAAACTGCATATAGTCATAGGCGCGACTTGCCGTGTCAAAGGCATCGCCGGACATCAAAGACTCTGAACCCGCCAACCACTGTTGCTGGATTTCTAACGCCTTGTTTTTGTCTGCTTCGCTTTGAATGGCATTGATCATGTCAGTGAATAGTGCCGCGGTATTCTGCAACATGCGACCACCATCGCGCACCAGTTTACGGGAGATGAGATCCAGTGCCTGAATACCGTTGGTACCCTCGTAAAGCTGTGTGATACGACTATCGCGAATGAGTTGTTCCATGCCCCATTCCTGAATGTAACCATGGCCACCGAAAATTTGTACGCCATGCTGAGACACTTCTTGCCCCATATCGGTAAAGAAGGACTTCGTAATGGGGGTCAGGTAAGCCACGATGGATTCAGCCTTGGCTTGCTCTTCTTCCGTGCCAAAGCGCACTATGTCCACCTGCTTGGCGTATAACAAACCCAGTGCCCGACTGCCTTCGGTCAGGGCTTTCTGGGTGAGCAGCATGCGTCTCACATCGGGCAAATGGATGATGGCATCGGCTTTTTCATCAGGTTGCTGAACACCTTGCGGGGCTCTCGATTGCAAACGCTCTTTAGCGTAAGTAAGTGCTCCCTGATATGAGGCTTCTGCAATCCCTGTACCTTGTAGACCCACCTGGAATCTGGCGTCATTCATCATGGTGAACATACAGGCTAGTCCACTATGGGGGGCTCCGATTAACCAGCCTTTTGCACCGTCAAAATTCATCACACAAGTGGGGCAGCCATGTAGCCCCATTTTGTGCTCAATACTGCCTACTGAAAGGTCATTGGCGATAGTGAATTCACCATTGGCATCCGGTAACATTTTGGGTACTAAAAATAAGCTGATCCCTTTAACCCCTGCAGGTGCATCTGGTAACCGAGCCAATACCAAGTGGATGATATTGTCTGTCCATTCGTGGTCACCACCGGAAATAAATATTTTTGTTCCGGAAATTTGATAGGAGCCGTCGTTATTCGCTTCGGCTTTGGAAGTGAGCAAGCTGAGATCAGAACCTGCCTGAGGCTCAGTCAGGTTCATGGTACCGGTCCATTCACCACTAATCAGATTTGGAAGGTAGGTTTCCTTAAGCTCGTCACTGCCGTGTTTTTCTAACGCCAACACAGCACTCTCGGTTAAGCCGCATACCAATCGCCAACTCACATTGGCAGATACCAGCATCTCGTGCACGGGAATAGCCACGGAGTAAGGCAGCTCCTGGCCACCGTATTCTTCTGAGCCCAGCATAGCGTTCCAGCCATTTTCAATGTAGCTCTGATAAGCTTGTGGAAAGCCCTCAGCGGTGGTTACCTTGCCATCTTTTAAGGTACAACCTTGTTGATCACCGATTTGATTAATGGGGGCAACTTCTGATTCGGCAAAGCGAGCGCCTTGAGTGATAATCTCATTAACTAAATCCGCATCAATGTCATCTTTACCAATTTGGGCATAATGCTCAGAGACATTGAGCCAGTCGTGCAATAAAAATTCAAAGTCAGCCAAGGGTGCGCGGTATTCAGGCATGGAAATTCCTCGTTATTCTGTCAAGTGGTCAGAGGAGTTTGCCAGCGGTAAGTTAAAAAGTAAACGGAAATGCCGAATCCGGCAGTTTTTCTGCCTTAAGTTCATGAAAGTGAAAAAAAAGTTGTAGAAAATTGACTATCCGGTCGAAATACGGAGTATAAGAACTATTGGAAAAGAGACAAATCCTCGGTATCGGGTTTGTCATTTTGTGGATGGGACTCCTACAATACAAAAAGCAATTGCGCAAAAGACAGGCAATCAATGAACTTAGCATCTTTATCAATCAAACAATTATTTGTTTATTCCTTGCTCTCGGCTGTTTTGATTTCGGCAGTTATGGTGGGCGCAATAGGACAATTCACCGCAAGGAGTCTGGTGTCGGAACGGTTAGAGGAAGTGGAACTGCCCAACACTCTGCAGCGCATCCGCAATGAGTTGGACAAGGAAATTTCCATTATGCGCAGCGCGACGATGCAGCTAGCCAATGATGAGTTTGTCAATGTTTGGATACGTGATGGCTCACCTGATCAGCAGGAAAGCATAATTATTCGTAATTTAAATAATATTAAAAATCAATACGGGCTGACTAATGTCTCCGTAGCAAATAGAAATACCGCGCAATATTGGAATCAGGAAGGTTTCCTCCGAGTCCTTAACAACGACAATATTGACGGTTGGTTTTATGCTTTCAAAGATTCCGGACAATCCACCTCCATGAGCCTCTACTCGGAAGAAGGCGAGACAAAAATGTTCGTCAATTATCAGCAGCTTAATGGCCAGGTGCTGGCGGGGATTGGATTGTCAGTTAACCAGATGGTAGACAAATTAAAGAGCAATAAAATTGCAGAAAGTGGATTTGTCTTTCTCACCGATGGGAATGGCTTGGTACAAATCCATCGCAATCAAAACTATTTGAATAAAAGTGATCTCGGTAGTCTGTATAGTAATGAAGTAGAACGCAAACTATTGTCTCGATCTGAATTCGCGATGGCAGAAACTTCGGTTGATGGAGAGAGTGTGTTTGTTGCCAGTAGCTATATAGAGTCGGCGGGATGGTATGTGGTGGCACAGGTTCCGGTGGATGAGATTTTTGCTGAACTTAACGCTGCCCGTAATCAGATGATTATCTGGATCGCGCTCGTGGCGGCAGGTTTCGCGGTGCTGGCAATATTTGTGGCCAATATTATCGCGGGGCCAATCTGTAAATTATCGGCGGTATTTGAAGATTTAGGTAAGGCGGAAGCCAACCTGGATGTGCGCCTGGAACGGCAATCTTCCCAAGAGCTTCAATCTCTTGGAGAAGGCTTTAATGCCTTTGTTGAGAAAATTCAACGAACCGTGGAGATGGTCGCCAATACCAGTGAAGATTTGCGCAGTGAGGCAGATTCAGTCGCTGACTCTGCCAGAACCTCGCTAAGGCTGGGTAAGCGCCAGTCAGAGCACACAGGTGAAGTGGTAACTGCTATCAGCCAGATGGGAGATACCGTTGATGAAGTGGCGCGCAATGCCAATCGCGCAGCAGAAACGGCCAATGAGTTAGAGGATGCCAGCCACAAAGGTAAGTCTGTTTCCATGCAGGCGAAACAATCCATTGAACAGTTGTCTTCTCAAGTGGAATCGGTCGCGGTGGTAATTGATGAGCTGGCCAGTCATACCGATGCTATAGGTAGTGTACTGGAAGTGATCAGGGGCGTGTCAGAGCAGACTAACCTGCTGGCATTGAACGCAGCTATTGAGGCGGCCCGTGCTGGTGAGCAAGGTCGAGGTTTTGCAGTGGTGGCGGATGAGGTTCGCTCATTAGCGCAACGCACAGGTGAGTCCACGGAAGAGATTCAAAAGACCATCGACCGTTTACAGCAAGAGGCATCACGAGCAGTATCCTTGATGAAAGACAGCCGAGAGCAGGCTCATACTGGCGTGCAGTCAGTGGTGGAAGCTGAGCAGTCTTTGTCCAGCATCACTGAAGGTATTACCGCGTTGCGTGATATCAACAATCAGGTGGCGACTGCAACAGAAGAGCAAGCCCAGGTGGCTCATGTTATCAGCGAGAACCTGAAGGAAATTCAAGGGGAAACCCAGGAAAACTTGAAAGTCTCTGATGAGGTGGCCAGAGCCAGTGAAGCGCTGCAACAGTTGGCAGGAATGCTGGATAAGTTGGTAGAGTCTTATCGCTAGTACACACTGTTGAGCTGTAGTGCAAAAGTATTATGGTATGCGCCCGGAGACTGTGAAATACTCAATATCCGGGCCAGGCTGTTGAGTGTCAAAGCCTATTGCACAGGTAACAAACCTTAAATGTATGCCAACAGTGATGTGTTATGTGCACGTCAACCTATCTTCACCAAAAAGCATAGCATTTTTGCTTACGAACTATTGTATCGCTCAAAAAGCAGCGCCGATAAGGCTGAGTTTAGCGATGGTGATGTTGCCACAAGCGAGTTGCTGATTAACGCCTGTGGCAGCATTAATGACGATGAAGCTTTATCCCGATATCCGCTTTTTTTTAATGTTACCCGTAACTTGTTGTTGTCAGATTCTTTTTTTCCGGTAAAGCGCAATACGGCCGTTATCGAAATACTGGAAAATACGCCTGTTGATGAGCAACTGACTAATCGGATATTCAAACTTAAACGTTTGGGTTATCAGTTCGCTCTGGATGACTATTGCTTCGCCGATAAATTCGCGCCGCTTTTGCCTTTTGTCAAATTCATCAAAGTGGATCTGCTGCACAGTGATATCGAAAAGCACTTACATCTTATTCGCGATTTTAAGGAAATGGGGAAAGTCCTCGTTGCCGAGAAAGTGGAAACCATTGAAATGTTTGAGCGCTGCAAAGAGCTCGGATTCGATTTATTTCAGGGTTTTTACCTCGAACGGCCTCAAATCATAGAGGGGCGTAAGATAAACGCCAATGTTAATCTGGCCCTCACCATTATCAACAAACTACAACAGACCGATGTAAGCTTTGACGATTTATCCTATCTGGTGTCGAAGGATCCCAAATTAAGCTATCAACTATTGCGGATTTTAAATAGTCCGGCTCAAGGTTTAAAGCGAGAAGTGAGCAGTCTTAAACAGGCAGTTGTCTTTTTGGGAATAGCGGCACTTAAGAAATGGGTTATTCTTATTTCCCTGTTACAAAACAGCGATGTGCCCGATGCGTTTTTTACTATTTTGCTGACCCGAGCCCGAACCTGTGAGTTGTTAGCCAAAGCGATAGAGCACAAGGACGCAGACAGTTATTTTACTATGGGGCTTTTTTCCGGGTTGGACAGGGTGTTGAATATGGACATGCAATCCGTAGTAAAACATCTTGTTATCCCGCAGGAATTGCAGGTAGCCCTATTGGACAGAACCGGGTTTATGGGGGACATCCTCAACAAGGTAGTTATGCTGGAGCGCGCCGAGTGGGATTGTTTACGCAAGAGTTGCGGTTGGGCCCAAGCCGAGCTGTTGTCAAAACTGATGGAGCAAGCGCGAGACTGGACTGAAGAATTGCTGTCAAATATCGGATAGGGAAGCTGGCGATAGCACCAGCCAACCTTGATATTGCGTTACTGACTATCTTCTGGTTTGGTTTGATTAAACATATCCAGGTTTTCGATGTGGCGTTTGGGGTAGCGCCACTCGCTGGCCAAGGTGTCAAACGGGTCAGTGAGTTTGATAAAAGCGACTTCGTGCTTAGACCAGTCCGGTACCGGAAAACGCTCAATATCTTCACCTACGTCTTCAGCCAGCTGGCAGTGATAAAACCGGAATCCATTCTCTGCAACACCCAACAGCTTGCCCACTTCCACGTTAAAACCGGTTTCCTCGAAGGTTTCCCGGTGAGCAGTACATTGAGCAAGTTCACCTTCTTGGGTATTGCCGCCAGGAATATCCAAAGCGCCGGTTTTAATATTTCCTATAGTTACAAGCTTGTCGTTAACCCGAATAAAGCAGCCGGCGTTACCTTTTGCGTCATCCAGGAACTGGTCGTTGATACGGCAAATAGGATTTGCAGGTTTGGCGGTATCACATGCCCACAAAAGACCACATAAACTTAAAATCAGATATTTTTTCATGGCTATAAAAAAGGCGCTCAAAGCGCCTTTCCTCATTATTGTTCGTCTAAGAAACTTCGCAACTGCTCCGAACGGCTCGGATGGCGTAACTTGCGCAATGCTTTGGCTTCGATCTGACGAATACGCTCACGGGTAACGTCAAACTGTTTACCCACTTCTTCCAAGGTGTGGTCGGTATTCATATCGATTCCGAAACGCATTCTCAATACTTTCGCTTCACGCGCTGTCAAGCCAGCCAGGACGTCTTGAGTCGCTAGCTTAAGGTTGTTATTGGTGGCGGAGTCGAGTGGCTGCACAATGGTGCTATCCTCGATAAAGTCACCTAAGTGCGAATCTTCATCATCACCAATCGGAGTTTCCATGGAGATGGGCTCTTTGGCGATTTTCAGCACTTTGCGGATTTTGTCTTCTGGCATCAACATGCGCTCTGACAATTCTTCCGGTGTGGGCTCGCGACCAATCTCTTGCAGCATCTGACGTGAAATACGATTAAGCTTGTTAATGGTTTCAATCATGTGCACTGGAATACGAATGGTTCTTGCCTGGTCCGCAATCGAGCGAGTAATAGCCTGACGTATCCACCAGGTCGCGTAGGTTGAGAACTTGTAACCACGACGGTATTCAAACTTATCAACCGCTTTCATCAAGCCGATATTGCCTTCCTGAATCAAATCCAGGAACTGCAAACCACGGTTTGTATATTTTTTGGCAATAGAGATAACCAAACGCAAGTTGGCTTCCACCATTTCCTTTTTGGCACGGCGAGCTTTGGCTTCACCGATAGACATGCGACGGTTGATATCTTTGATATCATCAATTATCAGGCCGGTTTCTTCTTCCACCTGATTGATCTTGCTGACGCAGCGCTCGATGTCTTCTTGTAGATTCTTCAGCATGGCAACGTAAGGTTGCTCGCTTTCCAGCACTTCATAGAACCAATCTAGAGAGGTTTCATTGCCTGCGAATTTACGGATGAAGTCACGCTTTGGCATTTTGGCCTGAGCAACACAATGCTTCATAACCAGACGCTCTTGTACGCGTACTCTGTCCATCATAGAGCGCATGTTCTTAACCATGCGATCAAATTGTTTGGGTACCAAGCGAAATTCCTTGAAGACTTCACTTAGTTTGGCAATTTCTGCTTTGGCTTTGGCATGAGCACGACCGTTTTTAGTAATGACATCACGTGTTGCTTCGTACTGAACCCGCAATTCAGCGAATTTTTCACGAGCCACTTCCGGGTCGATGCTGTTATCTTCTTCCTCGTCATCGTCATCGTCGTCGTCATCGTCGTCTTCATCATCAAGATCTTCCTGAGATAACTCCGAGCCAATGTGGGTCGCCGTAGGGGCAACATCTTCTTCGTTAGGGTCAACAAAGCCCAAGATAATGTCACTTAAGCGGATTTCTTCTGCTTCGTACAGGTCCCATTGATCTAACAGATAGGTAATGGCTTCAGGGTATTCTGCTACTGAGCACTGTACCTGGTTGATACCGTCTTCGATTCGCTTAGCGATTTCAATTTCGCCTTCACGAGTTAGAAGTTCTACAGTGCCCATCTCACGCATGTACATGCGCACGGGGTCGGTAGTACGGCCAATTTCACTCTCTACGGTGGCAAGCGCTTGAGCTGCAGCTTCTGCCACTTCTTCATCGGTAGAGGATTCCTGCATTAACAACTCATCGGCATCCGGGGCGTTTTCAAACACCTGAATACCCATGTCGTTGATCATGCGAATAATATCTTCAATTTGATCGGAATCTACGATATCTTGCGGGAGGTGGTCATTTACTTCAGAAAAGGTCAAAAAACCTTGTTCTTTACCTTTAGCAATGAGGAGTTTAATCTGTGACTGCTTGCTTGCCATATGCTTCCACAATATAAATTTACTAGTTCAAGTACGCCGCATGACTGCATGAAATATGCTAGCGGAGCACTCCTGAAGAGGTTGCGCCATCGCGCGCGGAATTAGCGATTATAGCAGATAAAAAAGTGTACAATCTATGCTTTGCACAAAATTTGTTTTAAGTGACTGTTTATAATTCCTTACTGTGGTGCAATAAGGTTCGCCGCGCACACCCTAATATTTGGTGCTAAATTCAGAAAATACAAGGTTTGCGAGGTAAAATGTTATGCTCTTATTGCGTAGCTACGCCTGTTCTCAATGCTTTGGTTAAGGCCACAATTTCCTGCTTTTGTTCAGCGCTCAATGGCTGTAATCTCGAAAGCGTGGTTAATTCGTCCAATCTTGCTTCCAGTTGCAGTTGAATTAATCGGTTGATATTACCGCGATATTCGGCCACCAGATCCTTGCCTGGAGGCATTTCCTTGCTCATCATTTGCAGTAACACGTTGTAATGGGGATGCTCACGAAAGCGCTCCAGGATCTGAATACCCATTACGTTTTGCTCTGTTACACAAATCTTGTGAATGTCTCTCACCAGATTCATACCAGGCAGATTGATAGCCATCAAACTATCTGAGGTGACTTCAGGTACCTGTTTAGCCACTTCGGGGGCATGCAGGAGCAAATGCAAAAGACGACGGACAGGCGAGTCTGACATTTTTTGATGTTTTTCGTAATCGGCTTTTTGTGCTTTTATCGTTACGTTTGCCTCGGCAATTTTTTTGCTGCCCACCACTTTGTCGTATTCTTTGGTGATCAAGGCTAATTTTTCCATCAACATTTGTTGCTGGTATTCACCTGGCACTTTTTCCAGCATGGGGATGGCTTGCGCTTTGAGACTGGCTTTGCCTTCCAGGGTGGCAGGATCGTGAGTTTGACGCAAATGCTCAAATAAAAACTCAGATAGCGGCTGTGCCGTTTTAAGTCGCTGTTCAAAGGCCTCTTTGCCCTCCTGGCGTACCATGGTATCTGGGTCTTCACCGTCGGGTAAAAATAAGAACTTCAGCTGACAGCCGTCTTTCAGCATAGGCAAGGCGTTTTCCAATGCCCGCCAGGCGGCATCACGACCCGCGCGGTCCCCATCGTAACAACAGATTACTTCCTGGGTGTTGCGAAACAGCAATTGAATATGTTCGGGTGTGGTTGCTGTACCTAGCGCCGCAACCGCATAGTCGATACCGAACTGTGCCAGTGCCACCACATCCATATAGCCTTCAACGATGATCACTTTATCTAGTTTGCGATGAGCTTGTTTGGCCTGATAAAAGCCGTAAAGCTCTGAGCCTTTATGGAAAATACGGGTTTCTGGTGAGTTCAGGTATTTGGGACCATCACCTTGCATAATTCGGCCACCAAAACCTATGACCCGGCCGCGTCGGTCGCGAATGGGAAACGTTATGCGATCCCTAAAAAAATCATAGCGCTTTTGGTTGTCGTTCTGGTTCACCAGTTTCAAGTCGATAAGTTGCTGAATAGCAGGCTCGGTACTGCCGAACTGACGTAATACACTATCCCAATCCGGAGGTGCGAACCCTATTTCAAAGGTTTTGACAATTTCGCCACTGAGGCCTCGACCCTTTAAATATTCAATGGCCTGTTGGCCAGCATGATGGGCTTTTAATTGTTGAGCATAGAAGCGTGCGACTTTGTTCATTAGCTCATAGTCGTCTTGCAATTGCTGTTTTTGTTGTGGCGTTTGCGAGCGGAAGTTTCCGCCGTCTTCACGGGGCACTTCCAGGTGATAAATTCGGGCTAGCTCTTCAATGGCTTCCGGAAATTCCAGACGCTCGTATTCCATCAAAAATGAAATGGCATTGCCGTGGGCGCCACAACCAAAACAGTGATAAAACTGCTTGTCGGGTGCAACCGTAAAAGAGGGGCTTTTTTCATTGTGGAAAGGGCAACAGGCCTGGTAATTTCGGCCAGCTTTTTTCAGGCGAACATAACTGTCGATGATCTCGACTATGTCTGCTCTGGCTAAAAGGTCATCGATGAAACTGCGCGGAATTCTGCCTGCCATTGTCGTTTTTTATTGCCCCAAATAAACAAGCCGCACCTTGTATTAAGGTGCGGCTTGTGTCAAGTCGATATGCACGTTTGCAGTAAACTGCTGCGAATTATGCGCTAAGTTTTGCCTTAATGGCTTTGCTCAGTTCGCCCATGTCTGCGCGACCCTGTACTTTGGGTTTGAGCCAGCCCATCACTTTACCCATGTCCTGCATGCCACTGGCACCGGTTTCGGTCATAGCTTCAGCGATTAAGGCGTCGAGTTCTTCACTGGTTAATGCCTGGGGAAGAAATGAGTGTATCACCTCCATTTCATTTCTTTCCTGTTCCGCCAGATCTTCGCGTCCGGCGTCTTTGAACTGTTGCATGGCATCTTTGCGTTGCTTCATCATTTTTGTGAGCACCGCTAATACATCAGCGTCTTCTAACTCGACTCTGCCGTCTATTTCTTTTTGCTTAATTTCAGCTAAAGCCATGCGAATGGTGCCCAGACGTAATTTGTCTTTGGCGCGCATTGCATCTTTTTGAGCTTCTTTAAGTGATTCTTTTAAAGACATAACTTGGCTTAAATTCGCGTTAACGGCTTAGTATAACTTGATACGACGAGCGTTTTCGCGAGCCACTTTTTTCAAGTGACGCTTTTTAGCAGCTGCTTTTTTACGCTTGCGTTCCCAGGTAGGCTTCTCGAAGAACTCTCTACGGCGAACTTCAGACAAGATACCTGCTTTTTCACAAGAGCGCTTAAAACGACGCAGTGCTACGTCAAACGGTTCGTTTTCTCTAACTTTAACGATTGGCATTAAAAATCACCTTTAATCAAAATCTTAACAATAATGTGCTTAAAAAATAGACGGCACGGTTAAAAATGGTGCGCAATTCTAATCATATCGCCATGTAATGTAAAGGCCGTGCAGACTATTTGTCCGGATAAATTACGGCTTTTGATGCAAGCGCTATGCATAAAGTTGGTTCTGGTGCCGGGTTTTCGGTAAACTGGCGGCAATTTTAACGGGGTAATTGATAACTATGCTGGTTTTGGGAATAGAAACCTCCTGTGATGAGACAGGAATTGCTTTATACGATACTGAGAATGGGCTACAAGCCCACGCGCTTTACAGTCAGGTTAAGCTACACGCAGATTATGGCGGTGTGGTGCCTGAATTGGCGTCCAGAGATCACATTCGCAAAGTGGTTCCTTTGATTGAGCAAGCCATGCAAGAGGCGGGGGTTGCCCAAAGCGACATTGACGGCATTGCATATACCCGTGGCCCGGGATTAATTGGGGCGCTATTAGTGGGGAGTTCCGTTGCTCGTAGCCTCGGCTTTGCCTGGAACGTGCCCACCGTTGGTGTGCATCACATGGAAGGCCATTTATTGGCTCCCTTATTGGATGATATTGACCTGTCATTTCCCTTTGTGGCCTTGTTGGTCTCTGGCGGCCACTCCATGTTAGTGAAGGTGGATGCAATCGGTAGTTATGAGTTATTAGGGGAATCTGTAGACGATGCCGCTGGTGAAGCGTTTGATAAGACCGCAAAACTATTGGATTTAGATTATCCAGGCGGTCCGCGCCTGGCTAAATTGGCAGACAAAGGCAATACGGGGCGCTTTACGTTTCCCAGACCGATGACCGACAGACCGGGCTTACAATTTAGCTTTAGTGGTCTGAAAACCTTTGCCGCCAACACAATCAGAGACCTGAAAGCGGCATCCGAAACCGGCGAGTTATCTGAGCAAGACAAAGCCGATGTTGCAGCCGCCTTCCAGGAAGCCGTGATCGACACCTTATTGATTAAATGTAAACGTGCCCTTAAGCAATGTAATGTAAAACAGTTGGTGATTGCCGGTGGCGTGAGTGCTAATGTGCAATTGCGCGCGCAAGTAACGGAGTTAATGAACAAACTAGGCGGTAAGGCATTTTATCCCGCGCCAGCATTCTGTACCGATAATGGTGCTATGATTGCTTATGCTGGAGCGCAGCGGTTATTGGCAGGGCAAACCGATGAATTATCTGACCAGGTATTGCCTCGTTGGCCACTGGATGAGTTGGCAGCCATTAATTGATGATATGTCAAATACCGACGGAGTATCATAGGTGCTATTCACAGGCTTTCTGGTGACTGGCCCAAACCTGATAGTTTTTGTTGATGAATTCCAATGGCTAAAGATCTCTCAGGGGAAATTATTAGTACTTCAACATCTCACGTTGTTGTTTTACTGAGGCGCCGGAAATCGCTCAGGTGCTTAATTCGGTGCCGTCCCACAAGCGTCTGATGTTTGGCAGATGCCTTAAAACAATAGTACAGCTCATCAAAGTAATGCTCATAAACCAAGGTGAGCCGATAAAAAAAGCCAGAATCGGGGCTAGGCTTACGGTGACAATGGCGGCTACTGAAGATATGCGCAGCATTTTCATGATAGCCAGCCAAATGATGATGAGCGTTAATCCCAACAACCACTCCAGTGCCAGAATTACACCAAACGCCGTGGCGACGGCTTTGCCCCCTTTGAAACTAAAAAACAGTGGAAAGATATGTCCCAAGCAGGCGAACACCGCGCACAAGGCCACTATGAGTTCGGGTTGTTGCAAATAAATCGCTAGTAAAACCGGCAACATTCCCTTAAGCATGTCAAACACAAAGGTGGCCAGCGCTGGCCATTTGCCACCTAGCCGGTATACGTTAGTCGTCCCCGGGTTCTCCGAACCCACACTTCTGGGGTCGGGCAAACGCCAAAGCCGACAAATTAATATCGCACTACAGACCGAGCCCAGATAGTAGGCCAGTACGGGGAGTAATACTGCTAACATAATGAATCCAAACTGCTGTTAGACAAAAAAAGATAAATCAGTATGATTCCTGCCATGTTTCAATGCTTGCCCATTATACGCTGTCATTATGGATAAAATCATTATCAAGGGGTTACTTATCGACACCATTATTGGTGTTTACGACTGGGAAAGGGAAAAAAGTCAGAGAGTTATCCTCAATTTGGTACTCAAAACGGATCTAAACTTGCCAATGCAGTCGGATAATGTCGCCGATACTATTGATTACGCTGCTATCGTGCAGCGTATTGAAAAACTTGCTGAGCAGCACCGCCCAGAACTACTGGAGCGCTTTGCCGAGTTGATATTCGCCGATTTGTTTGTGCTTTTTCCGTTAACTGAAATTCAGTTGCAGATCCTCAAGCCGGATATTTTGCAGCAAGTGGAAACCATTGGCATTGAGATTACACGCACCCGAGAACACTATGTGCCACAAGGAGTCACAAGTTGAGCACTTTAGAGATCATTATTCTGGCCTTAATACAAGGCTTGTCTGAGTTTTTACCCATTTCCAGCTCGGCACACTTGATTTTGCCATCGCAACTGTTTGGTTGGCATGACCAGGGGTTGGCATTTGATGTGGCCGTTCATGTAGGCAGTTTGCTGGCCGTATTGTGTTATTTTCGCAAAGAAGTCTTGCAGCTTACTGTGGGGTGGGGGCATTCGCTGTCTGGTAAAGTTACCGATGATGGCAAGCTTGCCTGGATGATCATTCTGGCTACTATTCCTGTGATTGTTGTGGGTTTTTTGGTCAAGGATTACGTAGAGGGATGGCTGCGCTCTGGTTACGTTATTGCTACTACCACTGTTGTTTTTGGATTGTTATTGTACTGGGCGGACAAAGTCGCCAGTCGCCAAACAGAAACAGTGGAGTTAACCTGGAAAAAGGCGCTTATTATAGGTTTGGCCCAAGTTGCCGCTATTATTCCGGGCACCTCCCGTTCCGGGGTAACCATGACTGCGGCCTTATTTTTGGGTATATCTCGGGAAAAGTCTGCGCGTTTCTCCTTTTTGCTGTCTATTCCCACCATTCTGGGGGCTGGTACTATTTTAACTTATAAACTACTTACTGGTGAACATGCCGTAAACTGGGAAGAGTTGCTATATGGGGTTGTACTGTCTTTTGTCAGTGCCTATATCTGTATTACCCTGTTTTTGAAATGGATATCCACGCTAGGTATGACACCATTTGTGATTTACCGTTTAATTCTGGGTATTGTAATTTTCGCTATCTTGTCTATTTGAGGGACTGAATATGTCTGAAACTATCTTTACCAAAATCATCAATAAAGAAATTCCGGCTGAAATCCTCTATGAGGACGATGAGGCATTGGCGTTTAGCGACATTAATCCACAAGCACCGATTCACTTTTTGGTGATACCTAAAAAGCCCATTGCCACAATTAATGACATGGAGCCAGCGGACAAAGCATTGGTGGGGCACCTGCATTGGGTAGCGGCACACATTGCTGAGCAACTGGGTTTTGCACAAGATGGCTTCAGAACTGTGATGAACTGCAACGAGCACGGTGGTCAGACAGTTTACCACATTCATCTGCATGTGTTGGCTGGCAAGCCTTTAGGTTGGCCACCCTATCAGGAGAGATTAAAGGTTTAGTTGGATGTGGCTTGCAGGCCAAATATCCGTGCTAATTTAGTCTTTACAGAGCGCCAATGGGTCGCTGGCCGGTCTGGCGCTTTGGTTTCCAGGTAATCGAAATCTGCAGCAGTTAACCTCACTTCACCACCATGGGCCAGCAGAATACTGTCCGGAGAAAGATTGCGAACACGCTTTAGCGAAGCCTTATAGCGATTTGGGTAAAAAACCGGATAGGGTGGGATAAATCGCTCTTTCACTTTTACCATCAGGTCTGCCACGTAAACTCGATTGCTTGGCTGGTGCCAAAGTGTCAGGTCGCGATCGGTATGCCCTTGGGTAAACAGTACCTTCCACTGTTCAAAGCCCGGTATGGAGTCACCGTCGTTCAGTGCAATATCTGGGGTAATGTAGGGCGAATACCAAATCAGACGACGTCTTTTGCGCATTCTGCCTGCCACCCAATGAGCCAGCAAAATATCGGTTAAGTGCATCAGCAAACCATCGATACCGCGATACCATTGACCGGGAACATTGGCACTAACAATGCGAGCCTTACAAACTTGTCGCAGTGCCCTTGCACCGCCAGCGTGATCGGGGTGCATGTGGGTAACAACCACGACTTTTAAATCGTTGAGCGGGCGGTGTAACTGTTGACTGATAAAGTCGCAAATGGTGGCAACATCTGCACGTGACGCACCATCTAACAGCATGAGTCCCCATGACTCTTCCACAAGCCAGATATCTTGAATGTAACCTTCTATGCGATGCAGTTTCATAACAGTTAGGGGCTAGCTACAATGATTAGTTCAATCAAGTTTAGCAAGTAGAAGGGCAGATTCAAACAGATGTTTGAATCTGCATTAGTATCAATTGAAGGAAATTAAAGGCCCAATACCTTTTTACCTTGGGTAAAGGTAATATCTACAGGAATATTGGCTTCGGACAAACGGTCAAGGTCGGCTTGCAGCGCGTCATCAATAATGCCTTTTTCAGCTACCAGTTTTGCCACTCCAGCGTAATCACCATTGCCTTGCAGGGTTAGGATCAATTCAGATAATGAGCCAACAGCAGCTTGCATCTTGTCCATATCTACCGAGTATTGCCCTTGGGCATTGCGACTGAAGGCACCTTGCTCTTTAAAGTAGTTAAAGCGCACCATATTAGCTTTACCATGGGCACTGGAGGCGCCAAATCTAACAGAGCGGAAAATACCAGCCATAAAGGTGGTGTAGTAGTCTTGCAATACACCTTCGGTGATCTCACCTTTTTCCAGTAGCTGCTGGATCATATACAGTCCAAGAATATCGGCTTTACCTTCTTCCAGTGCCGATGCGTGTTCTTTCAGCGCCTGGCGCACGGTACCTTTGTCATTGATGGTGTTTTTAATACCAAGCCCATGAGCCACCTCATGAAACATGGTATTGGCGAAAAATGCATTAAAGGTAATATTCTGGCGCTGCTCTGGCACGATTAATTGCTCAGCAATTGGCACAAGTATGTGATCAAACTTAGCGCGCATGGCGTTTTTCAACTGCAGACGGCGGGTGCCTTTCGACAATTGCACTTCTTCATCGTTTGGTAAGTTAATGGCAATGGTTTTGCTACCTGCATTTGAGTGACCTGCATAAAAGATAACGTCGTAAGCGTTAAGATCGGCATTGGCTCCCGGTGTTTCTTGTTTATATTGCTCTGGTACGGGTAAACCGCGCTGTAATTCCGGTAAAAACTGTGCGTATTTAGCCAGGCGCTCACTCCATTGTAAATCTTTGATAAGAACGTAAGACTCAAATGCAGCACGATAGCCGAATAACTGATCTTCATAAGTTTCAATAGGACCGTAAACCAGTTCAATAGGATTGGTTTTCATATCCATCCAGGCAAAGTCAGATGCCTGATACTCATCACTTAAGAGGGCCTCGGCGCGCATGTTCAGGTAATTGGCAAACTCTTCGTCGTCTGCAAGTAACGCGGCTTGCTTCAATAACCCTGCGGCGCGTTCCAATTGCACTTTATATTTTTCTGAATAGGGGGTTAATGTGAGCTCACCATTATGGCGTTCAACAATGGAGTAAAGGCCGTCTTTTCCCGCTTGTTGCCATGCTTCAAACTCTGCTTTATCCATATCGGCAGGGTAGAACCGCGCGCCATGAGATTTAGCTTCAACATTGCTCAAGAAAGCTTTGTCGCCGTCCAGTCTGTCCCAAGGTCCGTAATTAATCTTCGCAAATTTACGTACTTTCTCATCTTTGATAGCGGAGATAAGTGCTTCTTTATTAGGGCCATAAGCCTGTTGCCAGAACAGGTCGTCCATAATGACTGATGCATCAATCAATACTGCCAGCATTTCTTTTTGGTTTTCAGACAAATGTGACAGGTCAGCAGTTAGCTTAACTTCTTTGTAAATATCCAAACGATTTTGGAATTCAGGTAAGAGTAAATGTTGCTCTGCCGGTTCAGGTGATGAAACATTGGCCCCAGTTTCCGGGGCGGGCTGACAAGCACTTAACAGGCATACCGAGACTGCCCCAATAAAGGCATTAAGTGGATGTTTTTTAATCATAATCTTCTCTTTTTCTGCATTTTTATAGAAAAACCTGCCATACCATCCTGGAACTTGCTGCAAAAATCAAATTTAGCGCTCACAAGCCCAAAAGGAAAAACAAAAAAATTTGAGTCAGATCAGATAAATGCCTGGTGAATCGAGGAAAATAAATTAAACTCATGGTGTAGGGTGTTAATTTGACGGGACCGGTAATTGCCTCATCCCAAAGTAGTATGGCAAAGACGTTATTCGTCACGTTAGCATGGGTACCCGCTTATATTAATAATTTATCCGGCGTCGATGTAATGCCCGGAGTTTTGGAAAAGGTTGGAAAATGTCCACTGAAAACGCATTGCTCACCATTCTGGTGGAAAAAATTAATAACGATACTTTAGTGCTACCAACACTACCTGCGATTGCACTGAAGGTAAGAAAGGCGGCTGATGATCCTGAAATAAATCTCAACGCCATGGCGGAAGTGATTGGACTGGATCCTTCGTTGTCTGCACGGATCATCAAGATCGCTAACAGTGCCTATTTAGGGCGCACCATCAAAGTGGAATCCTTAAATCAGGCGGTAACCCGTATCGGCCTGACTCAAATCAAGAATATCGCCACTGCACTGGCAATGGAGCAGCTGTTTGTCAGTAAAAACGAAGTAGTGAAAGGTTATATCAACAAAATTTGGGACCGCACTGTGGATGTGGTGGCCAACGCGCTGGCATTGTTTCGTATCTACCAAGATGAAACCAAAGATCGCCGTTTAAACGTTGATACGCTGACGCTGTGCTCGCTGGTACATAACATCGGTATTTTACCGATACTTACCGAAGCGGAACGCCACGAAGAAGTATTCGCCAATCCTGCATTTTTGAATGTCGCCGTGCAAAAACTCTCCGGTCAACTGGGGGGAGCGATTACTAACGAATGGGGCTTTGGCAAAGACTTTGTGCAAGTTGCAGAAAGTTGGCGCAACATGAAGGTGCAAACCGAGGCAGTATCCTATCTGGATTTTGTGCGTATGGGGGCCGCCGTTGCCGGCCACGTTAATAGCCAGAAAGACGCTATCCTTAATATTTGCATGAAGAAAAACATGATCAGCGATTTGGCGCTGGTGGAAAGTCCAGAATACAAAGAGATGAAAGAAACTGGCAAAGCGATATTTAGCTAGTTTAAACCTAACTATTTATCCAATAAAAAAAGGAACACAGTGTGTTCCTTTTTTGTTTGTGCAATTCTGCTATTCGTCTTCGTGCAGATTAAACGTGTCCTGTAAGTAAGCCACAAAGCGCACCAACTCGCCCGACATCAAAGCAAAGTCGGCATCCAGTTTGGCAGCCTTTTGGTCTTTGGGGATGTCATCGTTTTGCTCGCGCATGACATCGGTAAACTTGATGCGTTTGATGGATAGGTCTTCCTGCAAAATCGCTGTAAGCGTGTCTTCCCATTTTAGCGCGATTTTCTGCACGGACTTGCCAGAAGCAATATGATTGAGCATTTCTTCCGAAGTCAGATCCTGATTTTTACAGCGAATAATGCTGGCTTCTTCAGCTTCGTCTTTAAACTCTGCTTCGTCTTGTAATTCTAAGCCTGCAGGCACTTTGTTGTCTGTCAGCCAGCTGGTGAGCTCAGCCGCGATACTCGTGCGTCCAAGGGGGACTACTGGCAATGAAACCATGGCTTTGCGCAACATGGCCAAAAAGGTTTCGGCTTTGCCATCTGCAGAAGCATCTACAAATACCAGGTTTTCTTTGGGGCTGAACATGCCGTGCAGGTAACTATTTTTAGTAAACGCTTGTGGCAATAAACGATGAATGATTTCCTGTTTGAGATCTTGTTTCGCTTTTTTACCTACAGGGGCACCTGTTTCTGACTCAATTTGCGCCACTTTCTCTTCAAGTTCGGCGTTAACCACAGAGGAGGGCAATAAGCGTTCTTGCTTTTTCAGAGTTAATAAAAAGCGGCCATTGGCCAGGTGAAACAGCTCCTGACCACCTTCCAGCGGGGCAACCCAGCCCATGGTGGCGAGCTCTTGTTTACCACAATGGCGAAAAGCCACTTCGGTGAGTTGTTGTTGTAATTCTTCAGGGGAAACGTTAAGGGATTCGGTAATAGAATAAACTTTTAAATTTTTAAACCACATTGTCTTCAACTTGTCAGTTGTCAAAACTTACTTCAGCTATCCCGCAGCTAAGTTTTGAGATGTAAAAAAGAGGCAGGAGATTAGCAGGTCTGCACCTGCTGATCCAGCTTAAAAAGCAGAAGGAAATGCTGCTTAACTAGCGCGTCTGTTCTGTGGGAAATTGATCAGGTAGCGCAGCCCTTTACCCGGCTCGCTTTCAGCCTCAATTTTACCACCTAGCGTTTGCGTCACCAGGTTGTACATGATGTGCGTACCCAGGCCCGAGCCACCCTTACCGCGACGAGTGGTGAAGAAGGCGTCGAAATGTTTGTCTAACATTTCTTTGTTTAACCCTTTGCCATCATCTTGGTAGTCGACATACACCATATTGTCATCACTCCATATTTTCATTTTGATATGGCCTTCTTTGATATTCTCAAAGCCATGGATGAGGGAGTTCATAATCATATTGGTAACGATTTGTGCAACCGCTCCAGGGGCGCAACGCACAGTTAAATCTTCGGGGCACTCTACGTCGATACTATGGTTAGTTTTTTTGAACTTCGGCGCCAGCGATTGCGTGACTTCACGGATGTATTCTTTCATATCCACATCACGTTCTGCCTCACTAGTTTGGTCGACAGCCACTTGTTTAAAACTGGCCACCAAATCTGAAGCGCGATTCAGGTTGGATAACAGCAAGGTTGTGGTCTGACCTGCTTCATCGATAAAGGCATTCATGGTTTTGCTGGTGAGCTTTTTCTCATCGAATGCCGTTTGCAATGATTTCAGTCGGTCTTGTAAAAAACTGGCTGCTGTAACGCTAACCCCGATTGGCGTGTTCACATCATGAGCGATACCTGCCACTAAGCCGCCCAAAGATGCCATGCGTTCTGACTCAACAAGCTGATCCTGCGCGACTTTTAAGGTTTCCATCGACTCTGCCAATTCATTATTCTTGGCGCGCAAGGTATCTTCGGCAAATCGGCGGCTGTCATTTTCTCGTTTCAGCTCTTCCTGCTTCACCATTAATTCGTCTTTTTGCTGCTCCAAGTCCAGCATTATCTTGGATAAACTGGCGGTCTTTTTGGCCACCTCTTGTTCTAACATAAGATTTTGTTCATCTAGTTTGCGGTTAGCTTCTTTTAACTCCGATTGTGCACCGCCGAGACGATTTTGAAAATCGATGAGATCATCAACCAGTTTATTGTAGGCATCCCGCAGCACTGCCAATTCATTGTCGTCTTCGATTTTTACCTGCAGCTTGGAGGACTCAAGACGATCTATATCGAATTCATTTATTTGATGGGTGAGATCAGACAGCGGCTCGGTGAGCATGCGGCGGAAAGCATTTAAGAACAGAAATACCAAAAAGCCCGTTTTTAATATGGCATTACCGATCAGGAAGAATACCCCTACCTGTATACGGCCAAATATGATTTCAAAACTGGAATAAAGGGTAACATCACCAACATTTGAAGTGCGCCCTGAAAATTCGAAGATCAGTGGGAAGGTGTAACCAAACGTACCTCCACCGTGATCCTGCATGACCCCGGTGCTCACCGGGTCCATTTGTAACACTACTGTACGACCCAAGTCAGCAATGTAGTTACCATTTTCGTCCCTGATTTGCACACCTTCAACGATGGGCAGCTCCATTAGACCTTCAGCGATAGATTGTGCCTGAGGAGTATTGAGCTCCCAGATTGCTCGAGTAAGACTGGTACTGAAAGTATTTTTCAGGGTCTGCAGTTCACTTTGAATGTGGTTTTTTGCATTCAGGTATTCAGTTAGGATCTGCCCGACGGTGACGATAAGTGTGAGAATGAAATAAACAGAAAGCACTCTGGTCAAAAGCTTTCTAGATAATCCGACTTTTACCTTTGACATTCAACGTCGCCCTTCGTTTTTTGCTATTTCCTGTTGTAAGAAACCCTGAGATAACCTCATTGTTATGCTACCCGAACAAAAATTCTGCTCTTCGGCTAAGAATATGCAGAAAATAGCAATTAGACAAGGAACCAGGTGGCTTTAATTTTCGGTTATGTCACTATAAAACCACTTGTTTTTGAGGGTTTGCTGAGAAACTTTCATAATTTTGTCATTAAAACGACAAATAATTGCCGCGGCTAAAATGAGCGAGGGTAAAAAGTGACTAAAAAAATTCTGGTAGTAGAAGACGAAGCACCCATCAGGGATATGATCAAGTTTGTCTTGGAGCAATCCGATTTTGACGTGGTAGAAGCCGAAGATTTTGATGTTGCTTTGGAGGCCGTTGTAGAACCTTATCCGGAAATTATTTTACTGGATTGGATGTTGCCTGGGGGCAGTGGTATTCAGCTGGCGAAAAAGCTGAAACAACACGAGCACACCAAAGACATTCCCATTATTATGTTGACGGCTCGAGGTGAAGAAGAAGACAAAGTTCGGGGTTTGGATGCTGGTGCAGATGATTACATTACCAAACCTTTTTCTCCGAAAGAGCTGGTTGCGCGTATCAAGGCGGTTTTGCGCCGTACCTCTCCAACCTCAAATGAGGAGCCCATTAGTTTCAGTGGCTTGGTACTGGATCCGGTTTCCCATCGAGTGACTTCTCATGGTAATGCCTTAAAACTTGGGCCTACAGAATTTAAGCTGCTACACTTTTTTATGACCCACTCAGAGCGAGTTTACAGTCGTGAACAGCTACTGGATAATGTCTGGGGTACAAACGTGTACGTTGAAGATCGCACCGTTGATGTGCACATTCGTCGCTTGAGAAAAGCGATTTCAGGCCATGGTCATGAAAACATGATTCAGACCGTTCGTGGCTCTGGCTATCGTTTTTCAGCGAAACAATAAGAATCCAAGGGGGCCAAGTTGGATGGCGCCCTGAAGCAGAAAAGGTCCGTTTTTGTATAATCCTTTTTCCTGGGTGAAGAGCATCACCCGTATCGCCCTGTTTTACGGTCTGGCAATGCTGGTGGGCTGGTATTTTGATGCCTTTCTTTGGGCGTTGGCAATTGCCTCCACTGCCTTGGTACTGATCAATTATTATCATCTGGTGAAACTAAATAACTGGCTATGGCACAGTAAAAAGTTCACACCTCCTGACGCTTCTGGAATATGGGGCTATATATACGACGGCATTTATTACATGCAACGTCGTAACCGACTGAAACGCAAAAAACTAGGTAACCTAATTCGGCGCTTTCGAGAGGGGTCCGAGTCTTTGCCGGATGCGGCAGTGGTACTGGACGCCGATTGGCACATAGAGTGGTGTAACCGCTTAGCGCGCATTGAGCTGGGATTAAATTGGCCTGAAGATGCAGAAAGACGAATAGATAATCTTATCCGCCACCCTGAGTTTGTTAAGTTTTTACGCGACAGAAATTACGACAGCCCGATTGAAATCGAATCCCCCACCAATATCAGTCGGGTGTTAGAATTCCGAATGATGCCCTATGGCGAGAAGCACTACTTATTAATTGCCAGAGACATCACCCAAATCAGTCACGTTGAACAAGTCAGAAAAGACTTTGTTGCGAATGTATCCCATGAATTACGCACGCCATTAACAGTGCTAAGCGGTTATCTGGAAATGCTCAAAGAAAGCCCGGAAATGCCCCAATCTTTTATCGATAAGGCCTTTGATGAGATGGGCACCCAGTCAACACGCATGCAAAGTTTGGTGGAGCAATTATTGGCCCTATCCAGAATAGAGGCCAGCACAGAAAGGGTGTACGAAAAAGTAGTAAACGTACCGCAGGTGTTGCGCACCATCGAAATAGAAGCTCAGTCTTTAAACAAAGACAAGGGCCACAATATCGAATTTGAGATAGATGACGGATTGCAGATATACGGCGTTGAAACTGAATTGCGCAGTGCTTTTTCAAATCTCATATTCAACGCCATCAACTACACCCCTAACGGCGGGAAGATCAAAGTTTGTTGGTGTAAAGAGCAAGATCGGGCGCGATTTAAAGTTATTGATAACGGAGAAGGTATCTCGGAGGAGCATCTCAGTCGCTTAACCGAACGCTTTTATCGGGTTGATAAAGCACGTTCTCGCAAAACGGGTGGTACCGGATTGGGATTATCCATTGTTAAACACGTTTTATCCCATCATAATTCCAAACTCGAAATTAACAGTGATGTGGGACAAGGTAGTGAATTTTCTTTTGCGTTTGCCAAGCAGATTATTGCCTTTAAGGAATAAATGGTTGCTATTTACTTTGGGCTTATTAGCTTGCCCATATAGTCTGCTGGCCCATGAACATTCGGAACCCTACCAGCTAAAAAGCGGCGTTGCTGGCACCATTACGTCTGTGGGTTCTGATACCATGTCAAACCTCATTTCTATCTGGGCTGAAGAGTTTAATCAGCGCTATCCTCAGGTGAACTTTCAATTGCAATCGGCAGGCTCTTCAACTGCACCGCCAGCTATGATTCAAGGAACGGCCAGTATTGGCCCTATGAGCCGCAGCCTTAAAAAATCAGAACAAGACGCTTTTGTCGAAGAGTTTGGTTATGCCCCTACGCTGGTGCCGGTGGCTCTAGATGCCATTACCTTGTTTGTGGATCTCGACAATCCGGTAAACGCCTTAAAACAAGAACAAATAGACAGTATCTTTTCGGTGACGCGATTTTGCGGTGGGGCTGAGTCTATTGATAGTTGGGCACAAATAAGTGGTGCTGAAAATTACCCTTATCGTATCCGTCTATACGGTCGCAGTGCCGTATCGGGTACCTACGGTCTGTTTAAAAAACAGGTGCTGTGTGATGGAGATTTTAAATCCAAGGTAGCAGAGTTACCCAGCTCATCTTCTATTGTGCAGTCTGTGGCGTTTTTTAAAGGGGCCATGGGGTATGCTGCCTGGGGCTTTCAGAATGCCGGTGTAAAACTATTATCTGTTCAGACCAATTTTGCCCAAGAAGCGGTTGCCCCTTCCGAGAGCAACATCCGCAGCGGTTTGTATCCTTACAGCCGTTTTTTATACTTGCTGGTGAATAAAGAACCGGATAAGCCGCTTAATAATCCGTACCTGGAATTCATACGCTTTATCTATTCAAGGGAAGGTGATGCCATAACCCGCCGTGAAGGCTACGTTCCTTTGGGAGTTATGCGCTCAAATGATGTAATAAAACAACTTTTAGACTAATTTTTACGCATTTCTCCATCGCTGATGCGATTTAAGTTATTAAGTTCCGTTAAGTTTGTGAAAGTTTTGTTACACCCCCTAGATCTGTAACAAAACTGTCATTGAGCTCCGTTACCCTCAGCGCGATTTATTTATAATCTTCTAATTCCAACTCGGAGCACATAATGGAACTTAACAAGTTTTTTCAAGTTTCTGCAATCGCGGCAGCATTAGCTTTAGCCGGTTGTGGCGGTGACATCAATATTACTGAAGGTGACGTTACTGGTGACACGATCACAAACAATACCACCAACAATACTGGTGGTGACAACGGTGGTGATAACGGCGGCGACGGCGGCGATACCCCTACGGTTGAATTTCCTGGTACTTTTGACGCTGGCCTAACTCAAGCTGTTCGTTCCGCTATTGGTGACAGCTCTGTTATCGTGCAAACTATTTCCGGTACTATCACAGAAGATACTACCCTTATCGCAGGTGCTTTCTACGCTTTATCTGGCACAGTATTCGTCGGTGGTGATAACACAGATTCTGCGACCTTAACTATCGAACCTGGTGTAACTGTTTTCGGTCAAAACGGTGGTGACGCTCTGGTTGTTAGCCGTGGTTCTCAGATTGAAGCAGCAGGTACTGCTGACGATCAAATCATCATGACCTCTTTACAAGACGTTGTTGGTGAAGCGATTTCTCCTGGTCAGTGGGGCGGCTTAGTATTACTAGGTAACGCACCAAGCAACAAGTGTCCTACCGACGGCACTGCCTGTGCACGTGAAGTTGAAGGTGTAGCTGGAGCATTCTACGGTGGTACTGACACAGAAGACAATTCAGGTACGCTACAGTACGTTATCGTTAAAAACTCTGGCTTCGAGGTTGAGCCGGGTAACGAATTGAACGGCATCACGTTTGGTGGTGTTGGTGCAGGTACAACCGTTGACCACATTCAAGTGCACAACAGCTCAGATGACGGTGTTGAGTTCTTCGGTGGTAATGTAGACGTTAAATACTTGGTATTGACTAACAACCAGGACGACAGCATCGATTGGGACCACGGTTATCAAGGTCGTATGCAGCACATCTACGTACAGCACAACCCTAACGCCACTGATGCAAACCGCATCATCGAAGCTGATAACGACGGTTCTAACCTGGACGCAGATCCTAAGTCTAACCCAACGTTAGTTAACATGACGGCGATTGGTAACAACTTCGCGGCTGACGATAATCCTTCTGAGGGTATCTACTTGCGTGAAGGTACTGGCGGTCAATTCTACAACATCGTAGTGACTGGTCCTGCTGAAATGGGCGAGTGTTTCGAAGTAGAAAACAACGCAGTTTCTCAAGCAAATTTACAAGACGGTACATTGCTGATGCAGAACTCTGCCATGGCGTGTTCTAACGGTGAGAACTTCAAAAGCGCTGACGGCGCCGTTGACCTGGAAGCATGGTTCTTAGAGCAAGATGGCAACGTCGTATTAGAAGCGCCAATGGTTTCTTCTGATGGCACGCCAATGAGCGGCTCTCCATTGTTGGGTTCTGGTCAAGACGCTTCTGCGGTTGACACTTTCTTTGACGTAACTGATTACATGGGTGCGTTTGACGGTGCTACAGACTGGCGTGAAGGTTGGGCATTCGGTTTTGGTGGCGGTATTGTTACTCCTAGTAACGTAGCTGAAGAACCAGGCTGTCCTTCAGGTACTACTGCAATCTTGTCTGTTGACGGCGTAACTACTACTTGTGAAATCCCTTCAGGCGTTGTGACTGAAGACATGACGTTGACTGCAGGTAACATCTACGCATTGTCTGGTGTAACTTTCATCGGTAACGACAACGCAGACAGCGCGACTTTAACTATCGAACCTGGTGTAACTATCTACGGCCGTAGCGCAAGCGACGCGTTGGTAATCAGCCGTGGTTCTGAAATCATGGCTGAAGGTACAGCTGCTGCACCTATCACATTCACTTCTAACCAAGACGTAACGGGTCAAGCGACTGCTCCTGGTCAATGGGGTGGTATCGTATTATTGGGTAATGCGGTAAGCAACAAGTGTCCTACCGACGGTACGCCTTGTGCTCGTGAAGTTGAGGGTGTAGCTGGTGCATTCTACGGCGGTACTGATGACACAGACAGCTCTGGTACTCTGCGCTATGTGGTCGTTAAGCACGGTGGTTTCGAAGTTGAGCCAGGTAACGAATTAAACGGTATTACATTCGGTGGTGTTGGTTCAGGTACCACTGTTGAGTACATCCAGGTTCACCAAAACTCTGATGACGGTATCGAGTTCTTCGGTGGTACAGTTAACGTTAAATACGTTGTATTGACTGGTAACCAGGACGACAGCGTAGACTGGGATCACGGTTACACTGGTAAATTACAGTACGTACTAATCCAACAAGCGACTGACGATTCAGAAGCTAACCGCTTAATCGAAGCTGACAACGATGGTTCTAACCTGGCGGCAACGCCTCAGTCTAACCCAATGATTGCCAACTTCACTGGTATAGGTAACAACTACCAAGGTGAAGATCCTTCTGAAGGTATCTACCTGCGTGAAGGTACTGGCGGCCAGTTCTACAATGTAATCGTAACGGGTCCTGCAGGCATGGGTGAGTGTTTCGAAGTTGAAGACAATGCAGTTTCTCAGGCTAACCTGGGTGACGGTACTTTGACTATGCAAAACTCTGTTATCGCTTGTGAAAACGATGAAAACTTCAAGAATGCTGACGGTGCAGTTGACCTTGAAGCATGGTTCTTAGGCCAAGACGGCAACTCTGTTGGTGAAAACCGCGCTGCAGTACTTAACGGTGTTTACACTGTTTCTGACGCAGCAGCTTATGACTTCACTGGCGACACTTTCTTCGACAACGTTGATTTCATCGGTGCGGTTGAAGAAGGTAACGATTGGACTGCTGGCTGGACTGTAGGTCTGGAATAAGACCCACTCTATAAGCCAATGATTATTCCGACACATGGTAATTGATAAGAATTGTCCATGTGTCGGTTTTTCAGTTCAATCGAATGATTTTGGTGAGTGAGAAATATCACTAAAATCCGCATTCAAATGAGGTTACTAATGAATAAATTTGCCAAAAGGTTTCGCTACGCAAACCTGTCATTGGCGGTGCTATTAGGACTGGGAACGCAAACTGCGATGGTGCAAGCTCAGGAGAGCGAAGACGATGCTGCCATTGAAGAAGTTGTTGCGACAGGAACCCGTCTTAAAGGAACAGCTACCGCGGTATTGCAGGAGCGTAAGGAACAGGCCTTTGTTGCGGATATTTTAGGTGCAGAACAAATCTCCAGAACCGGTGACGGTGATGCAGCCTCTGCATTACGTCGTGTAACAGGTTTGACATTGGTAGATGGTAAGTTCATCTATATTCGTGGTTTGGGTGAACGTTACTCAAGCACACTTTTAAACGGCATGACAGTTCCGAGTCCGGATCCAACGCGTAGCGTTATCCCGCTGGATTTGTTCCCGGCTTCCATTATTGAAAGCTTGTCAGTCCAAAAAGCCTTCTCGCCTTCCATGCCTGCCGGTTTTGGTGGTGGTGCGGTAGATATCCGTCTCAAGTCCATCCCAACCGATTTTGTCATGGATATATCTGGCAGCATCGGCTCAAACTCAGAGAATATGGACGATTCCTGGGCCTACAATGGCGGTGGTGATGATTGGCAGGGTCGAGATGATGGCACTCGTGCTATGCCTTCGGTATTACGCGATGTCTTTGACCGCCGTAAAACTATCGAAGATCTCAGCATTGCTGAACAGCAAGATGTTGCATTGTCGCTTAACCGCGACTTTGATCCCTATCGTGAGTCTGTCGATCCAAACACTAGCCTGGACTTTTCTTTAGGTAATTACATCGACATCGATGAAGATTGGACGGTAGGTTTTCTTGCAACCGCTGGCTATGATAATTCATGGCAGGTAAAAGAAGAGTATCGTGGCAATCAGTTTAGCTCTGATGGCGAAGGTGGTTGGTCATTGCAGTCAGGTTGGCCTGTAGGTGAATCTAACGAGCATTCCGTAAAATGGTCTGGCATGGTAAACATGGGCTTGCGCTACACATCTTTCCACAAGATTGATGTGAGCATGCTAATTTTGAACGATACTCGTGACCGTATTCGTGAGCGCTATGGTTTTAACGCCAATACCGCTACCGATGAAGGTACCTTAATTCGTTCTTATGACGTGTTATACGAAGAGCGCCGGATGCGTTCAGGTCAGATCAAAGGCAGCCATACCTTTGACTTTCTTGATTACTTAGCGTTCGACTGGAAATACTCTGAGTCTAACAGCTTCAGGGATGCGCCAGGTAATATCTCAACCGGATTTAACTTCAATGATGCCAACGGCAATGGTGCCTTTGACAGCAGTGAAGACATCAGCTTAATTCGCGGCCGCACAGGTCAGACGGATTATACCTTCCAGCGTCTTGACGATTACGTTGAGAACTGGGGCTGGAATGTCGAATATCCGGTATCAATGGACAGCTGGGAAATCTCTCTTAAAGCTGGCTATGAGCAAGTGCAAAAGGCGCGTGTTGGTGAAAACCGTACAATCGGTTTCCTGACCAACAGCTTTGATGCTGCGGACTTAGTTGGTGCTAACCTGAACGACATTCTGACTGACGACTTGATTATCAATTTTGATAGTCCGACTAATCAGAACTTGATGAGACAATCGTCTGCTGCGGGTGATGATTACACCTCTGCGCAGATCGTTGATGCCGGTTATTTTGAGTTCGATGCCTTTTATGACAATAAATGGCGTTTCTCTGGTGGTTTCCGTTGGGAAGAGTTCAAGCAAGCAATTCTGGACTCCAGCTCTCGTGCTAGCAGTTCAACCGATGATCGTGACTTCGAAGACTTAACGTTCCTGGAAGATGACATCTATCCAGCGCTCGCGATAACGTACATCCCAGATGACACCATGCAGTTCCGTTTCAACTTTGCTGAAACTGTTGTTCGTCCGGACTTGCGTGAAATCTCCGATGCCTTGTTCCTGGATGAGAATGATAACTTCGTTCGCGGTACGCCTGGATTGCGTCCGACGCAAATCGAACATTATGACTTCCGTTGGGAATGGTATCGCGAAAATGGTGACAACCTATCTGTAGCCTTGTTCTACAAAGACATGGTTGACCCTATTGAAGGATTCCAGACTGAACAAGGTGACTCGGCACCAAGAACGCGTTTGGCTAACAGCGAAACCGGCGAAGTGTATGGTGTGGAAGTGGAATTTCTGCAAGGTCTGACGTTTATTTCAGATGACCCATACAGCTTCTGGAATTCGTTGTTCTTGTCGGGTAACGTGACCTTGAGTGATTCGGAAACCGAGTTCAACCGTGAGAATATCACGGCACAAACTGGCGTAAATCCGGATTACACCAATGACTCACGTCGTTTAACTGGTCACTCAGAATACGTAGTTAACCTGCAGTTGGGTTACGATGCACCTAATGGTGAGCACTCTGCCACTATGGTTTACAACGTATCGGGTCCTCGCATTATCTTTGCTGGTATTGCAGGTCAGGACGATGCTTATGAAGAAGCCTTCCATTCATTGGATTTTGTCTATACCTACTATCCGGACTTCAACAGTACGGTTAAGTTTAAGTTGAGCAACATCCTGAATGAAGAACGCGACATTCAGTTTGAAAACGTACCGCTACTGACTGAAACCAAAGGTGTTGGTTTTAGCTTAGGTTACAGCTACGACTTTTAGGGTCTGTTGAACATTGCTGTGCATTTTTGCAGCTGTGTGTGTGCGATTTAGACGAGGCGGAGCGGCTGAGGTTTAGCGGGTCTAAATAAAGACGCTCCAACGAAGTATAAATTTCACACAAGCGCTGCCCAAAGGGTTCGTCACAGGCGAGCCCTATTCGTTGTCACAGCTCTTCAACTTAGCCCGCTAGGCCTTCAGGTCTGTTCCGCGACTAGGACACGCCTGTTTAGAACAAATGTGCACTGCAAGGACCAACAGATCCTTATGTAAAAAAACTGTAAAGAGTGCCGATTCCGGCACTCTTCTATTCTCTGCAAGCATGCGTCACAAAGGCTCCATTGTGATGTAATAAAACGATCATATTCCCCCCCTACAATTTGCGCCATTCTCGGGCGACGCCCCAATTGTTTACTTAACACACATCTCAGGGTCTTTTTATATGAAGTTTTCCAAAACTTTTACCCTTTCAGTTGTGGCAGCTGCGTTTTCAGTAGCTTCTATGACAGGAAGTGCTCAGGAAGATGGTTATCTCAAACCAGCCATTGATTCAGCCAAGCAAATTAACGAATCTGCAGCCACGTCTCAGGAAAAAGTGAATGCTTATTCAGAGCAGGCAGACAGCAAACTACAGACATTTAAAACCATCAACAAAGAAATCGATGGATTGCGTGTCTATAACACCCAGTTAGAGAAGCAGATTGCCAATCAAGTGGAAGAAATGGCTGCGCTGAATAAGTCAATCGACGAAGTTAGCGTTATCGAACGTCAAATCACTCCATTGATGATCCGCATGATTGACGGTCTTGAGCAGTTCGTGCAATTAGATGTGCCTTTCCTGCCAGATGAGCGCTCCGAGCGTATCGAAAACCTACGTGACATGATGGACCGTGCAGATGTGTCTCCTTCGGAAAAATTCCGTCGCGTAATGGAAGCCTATCAGGTTGAGATGGATTACGGACGCACCATGGAAGCTTACTCGGGTATCCTAAGCCTGAACGGTCAAGAGCGTGACGTAGATTTCTTGCGTGTTGGTCGCACTGTATTGGCATACCAAACCCGTGATGCCTCAGAGCAGGGTGTTTGGAATCAAGATACCAAAAATTGGGAATTACTAGATTCTGGCTACCGCACTCAAATCACCAACGGTTTGCGCATGGCGAAAAAGCAAAAAGCACCTGACTTGCTGATGCTGCCTGTTAAAAAGACCAACTAAGGATATTTGCAATGAAAAAGTTCGTTAAAGTTATCTCTACATTGTTCGTTGCATCCGTCCTATCTGGTGGTGCAATGGCACAAAATAAAAACCTTGACCTGGATGCCTTATTAAAGCAGCTGGAAGAAGGTAAATTTGCTCAAAACCAGCAAAACCAGCAGCGTGAACAACAGTTCCGCGCCCAGGTAGCTGAGCAAGATCGCATGATCCGTGAAGCACAGCAAACCCGCGCTAACGAAGAAGCTAACAGTGAGCGCCTGGAAACCACCTTCGAAGAAAACGAATTCAAAATTGCGGACCTTCAAGGTGCCCTTGATAAGCGTTTAGGTTCGTTAAAAGAGCTGTTCGGTGTACTTCAGCAAGTGTCTGGCGATACCAAGAACAAGTTCCAGAACTCTATGATTTCTGCCGAAATCCCTGGCCGTGGTGAGTTTTTGGACAACCTGGCTCAGTCTATGGGTAAATCTTCTAAGCTGGCTTCCATCGAAGAGATTGAGCGCGTTTGGTTCGAAATTCAGCGTGAAATGACACAAGCCGGTAAGGTCACTAACTTCACTACTGAAGTGGTAGAAGCCAACGGTGATAAAGTGAATAAAGACGTTACCCGTGTTGGACCGTTCGCTTTAGTGGCAGACGGAAAATATCTGGATTACAACCCGGCTACAGGCACAGTTGCAGAATTGATTCGTCAACCCGCTGCGCGTTACATGAATTCTATTAGTGAATTAGAAGCCTCTAGCGGTGAGGTCGTAAAATTCGGTCTTGATCCAACCGGTGGTTCAATCCTTGGCTTATTGGTACAAGCGCCAAATTTCAAAGAACGTGTTGAGCAAGGTGGTTTAGTTGGTTACATCATCTTAGGCGTGGGTGCAGTAGGTTTCTTACTGGCAATCATCCAGTTGATCAATCTTTCTTTGATTCAAATGAAGGTCAATGCTCAGCAAAAATCAGCTACGCCTAAAGCGGACAACCCGTTAGGTCGTGTATTGATGGTCAAAGACAAATATCCAGAGGCGGATGTTGAGGCATTAGAATTGCACCTAACTGAAGCCATTTTGGGTGAGTTACCCAAGTTATCTCGCTTCTTAACTATCGTTAAAATTATCTCTGTAGTTGCACCGCTGATGGGTCTATTGGGTACCGTAACCGGTATGATTTTGACCTTCCAGGCCATCACATTATTTGGTACTGGCGATCCTAAGCTGATGGCGGGCGGTATCTCGCAAGCATTGGTAACCACGGTACTGGGTCTGGTAGTCGCCATTCCAACTACTTTGCTTTACGCATTCTTAAATACGCGCAGTAAAGGCATTGTTGCAGTTCTGCAAGAACAGTCTTCAGGGGTGATTGCAGAGCGCGCTGAAAGAGGTTAATAGCTATGTTCATCGAGTTTTTTGAAGCTATTCGCGATTTCACGGAAACCGGTGGGGCCGTTGTGTTCTACATCGGTATCCTGATCTTCGTGATGTGGCTACTCATTTTAGAACGGGCGCTGTACTTCTTTATCTGGCACCAGAAAGCCAAAAATGAAGCCATTGCAAACTGGGGAGCGCGTAAAGATCGCAGCTCCTGGAATGCAGAACAGATACGACAAATGACGATTTCACGCCTGCACTTAGGCATGAATAGCAATGTTGCCATCATTCAGGCGCTCGTGGCCCTGTGTCCTTTATTAGGACTCATGGGTACGGTAACCGGAATGATTGAAGTATTTGACGTTATGGCAATATCTGGCTCGGGCAATGCCCGCTCTATGGCTTCTGGTGTTTCTAAAGCCACTATCCCCACGATGGCGGGTATGGTGGGTGCACTCTCTGGCGTATTTGCTGTGGCCTGGTTAACCAGAACGGTAAAAGCCGAGCGCACCCATGTAGAAGAAGCATTAGCAATGGACAGACACAATTAAAGCTTGCGCTCGGTGCTCAAGCTTTAAAGCGAGAAAATTATGAAACAGCATTTTCAAAATTTAGTAGAAGAAGAAGAAGCCACAATTGATATGACGCCTATGCTGGACGTTGTATTTATCATGCTTATCTTCTTCATTGTTACCGCGTCTTTTGTTAAAGAGGCCGGTATTGATGTAAACCGCCCTGAAGCCTCTACTGCAGCGGCCAAGCCTCGTGCCACGATTTTGGTTGCGATTTCCGATAAAGGTGAAATCTGGATCAATAAGCGCAAGGTGGACGTACGTGCCGTGCAAGCTAACATTGAGCGTTTGAAAGCCGAGAACCCACAAGGTTCTGTGGTTATTCAAGCGGACAAAGAAGCTAACGTTGATAAGTTAATCAAAGTAATGGATGCAGCACGTGCCGCTGGCGCTTATGACGTATCCATTGCCGCAGCAGAGCAGTAATTATGATTCGAGTATTGATTGCGTTAATTCTAAGTGCAGGTATCACCATGGTCCTGTTTTACGTAATGCAGTCGTTGATCGAAAGTGGTGGTAGTGCATTAACCGATGCACCCAAAGGCCGGGTACTGGACTTTGTCCGTGTACCAAGAGAAGAAGCGGTGGAGCAAAAAGAGCGCAAGCCTCGTAAGCCGCCTCCGCCAAAAGAGCCTCCACCACAGATGGATCAACCTCAGCTGGATTCAGCGACACCGAACAATGACGGCGGTGGTATGAACTTCTCGGAAGCCGTATCCGCTGATGTCGCCCTTGATGGCGGCTTGGCATTGGAGTCCGGTGATGGTGAATACTTACCTATCGTGAAAGTGGCACCGGTATATCCACGTCGTGCATTGCAGCGCGGTATTGAAGGCTACGTTATCGTAGAGTTCACTGTAACTAAGCAAGGCTCGGTAAGAGATCCCATTGTAGTGGAAGCCGAACCAGAAGGTATATTTGAGCGCGCAGCATTGGATGCGGCTATGAAGTTTAAATATAAGCCTCGCGTAGTGAACGGTGAGCCTGCGGAAGTATCGGGTATTCAAAACCGCATCTCATTCGAAATCGACGGTTAGGAGGCATAAGATGTTAAAATTACGTTTATCAGCCGTTGCTTGTGCCCTGTTCGGAGCTTTGGTTTATGTGGCTCCGGCCACCACTGACAAGTTGGCCGGCGGTGTTGTTCAAGCACAAGAGTCGAAACCGGAGCGCAAACTTAAGCGTGTGCCTGCTTTACGTGGCAGGGTATACGAGCAGTTGGCCCGAGCTCAAAAGCTGGGCGACGAAGGTGATGTCCCTGGCGCTATTGAGATATTGGATGAAGTTAAGGACAAATCTGACTCAATGAATAGCTATGAACGCGCCATGATGTATAACTTCTATGGATTCGTTTATTACAACGCCGAAGATTATGACAAAGCCTACGAATCCTTTAAGTTGGTTGTAGAGCAGCAACCTATTCCGGAAAGCTTTGAACAAGGGACGCTGTTCAGTCTGGCGCAGTTGAGTTTGATGCAAGAACAGTACGACGATGTGCTCACATACATTGAACGCTGGGAAGCTTTAAACAAAGGCAAAATTCCGGCTAAAAATTATGTACTGAAAGCTCAGGCTATGTATCAGAAGAAGAGCTACCAGGAAGCGGCGGGTTTTATTGAGCAAGCTATCGCCACCCAGGAAGAAAATCCTGATGATGGTATTGCCGATGAAAACTGGTACATCCTACAGCGTGCTATTCATTACGAGTTAAAGCAGCCTAAAAAGGTTACGGAAGTTCTGGTTAAGCTGGTTCGCTATTATGAAAAGCCTAAATACTGGTTACAGTTGGGTGCCATGTATGGCGAAATTGGTGAAGAGAAGAAGCAGCTTGCTGTGATGGAAGCGGCTTACCAGCAAGGTTATGTTGAGTCCGGTAGCGATATGTTTAACCTGGCGCAGCTCTACTATTATCATCAGGTACCTTATAAAGGCGCCAGAATAATGGAAGAGGCCATGGAAAATGGCAAGCTAGAGCGCAACCTTAAAAATCTGCGTTTCTTGTCTCAGTGTTATGCAGCTTCCCGTGATTCTGATAAAGCCATTCCGGTAATGCAGGCGGCGGCAGAGTTGTCAGAAGATGGTGAACTTAACGCCCAGTTGGCGCAGTTGTTCTTAAATTCTGAGCAGTTTGACCAGGCCATTGAAAATGCCCGTATCGCACTGGAGAAAGGCGAACTTCGCAGTCCGGGTACGGCACATTTGGTGATAGGTATGTCTTTGTTCAACAAACAGCAATTTGCTGAAGCATTGAATGCTCTGGCAGAAGCTGAGAAGTTCAAAGGAACATCTAAGATGGCGAAACAATGGCAGCGCTATGTTTCTTCAGAAAAAACCACGTTTGAGGCTTTGCAGGCGGAGTTGTCTTCTTAAGCTTAAACGTATGATTTTAGAAAAGCGCCTATGGCGCTTTTTTTGTTTCTGGTGTTTGTATTATTGCCCTTGGCGCAGTTTCATAAATACAAAACCACCGATAGCACCACTCAAGGCTTGCAGGAACAGGCCAAATGGGGTTCTTGCACCCGCAATTAAAGTGATATCTAAAATCGGGTGCATGGCCGCTAATGCGCAGGCAATGGCTAAAAAACCGGCCAATATATACAGGCTATCTGGTAGCTGCTTCATCTTGCTGGAGATAAGCCACTTAATAGAAAAAGCTAACAGCAGTGCTATCGCAATAACGACACCGTAACTGGGTAATAAACCTGCAAGGTCAGATAACGTCATCTGGATTCGATCAGCCAGCGTAATAGTCACATCGATATTGGTTAACTCAGCCAATACCATCTGGCTGTGAGCGACGCTCGCCAGAACAAAAGTGGTGATGCAAGCCGCCAGGAAATGGAGTGCTAATTTCATCTTGTGCCTCGAACAAAGCCTTTTGATTTATTAAAACACTGGTAAAGCAACCTGTCTTCCCTAAAATGAATATCAAATAAAAATGATTGGCCCCTTTATGCGAGTATTCACAGTATTTTTATTGCTCTTGTCCTTCGGTATTAACGCCGCGGAAACAAAATATGATGCAGAGGTTGTGGTTGAGGGGCTGGGTGCGCCCTGGGCGCTTACACAACTCCCGGAGGGCGGCTGGTTGCTCACCGAGCGCAGTGGTCAACTTATTTTTTTGAAAGATGGCAACAAATCAGTGGTGCAGGGGACGCCTTCAGTATTTTTTGCCGGTCAAGGCGGATTGTTGGATGTGGAATTGCATCCCGACTTTACTGAGAATCGAACCTTGTTTTTGTCTTATGCAAAAGGTGATGCAGGTAATAACGCGTTGACATTGCACAAAGCCACTCTCAATTTTGAAAACATGACCTTGGAAAATGCAGAGGACATTTTTAGCACTTCACCGGAAAAAGACACGCCTGTGCATTATGGTGGTCGAATTGCTCTAACCAATGACGCGCTGTTATTGGCATCGGGAGATGGTTTTGACTATCGCGAGTCTGCCCAAATAAAAAGCTCGATGTTAGGTAAAGTCTTGCGTATGGACTTAAATGGCGAGGCGAAAGCAGATAATCCGTTTGCGGCTGATGAGGCTGCGGCATTCGTTTGGACGTTGGGGCATCGTAATCCACAGGCGTTGTTGTTTGATGAACAATCTGGTGTGGTTTATAGCCATGAACATGGCCCGGCTGGTGGCGACGAGATAAATATCATAAAAAAAGGTTTTAATTATGGGTGGCCGGTGATCACTAATGGCAAAGATTATTCGGGGGCCAATATCAGTCCTTTTAAAGAATATCCGGGAATGCAGCAACCTTTATTGGATTGGACCCCATCTATTGCTCCGTCAGATATGCTGCTGTATCGCGGCAATAAGTTTCCAGAGCTAAACGGCCATTTACTGGTAACGACGTTGAAAACCCGAGAGTTGCGCGTTGTGAAACTAACAGAAGGAAAGGTGTCAAAGCAGGTGTCTTTGCTAACGCATCTGGACGAGCGCTTAAGAGGAATTGCTCAAGATCAGCAAGGCGATATTTATTTGCTCACGGATTCAGGGAAGTTGTTAATGTTAACGCAGCGTTAACAACTATGATGTTAAATGAATGCTTACGTAAAACATCAATAAAAACAAAGTGATAGTTAAATTTTGGGGCTTTTTCAAAAGCTGATAAAGGGCAAATGCGCTACTAAATTGTGCATTGTGGTGGTTATTTCTTCATAAAGTTCACAGTTGGGGATATTCCTTCCCATTTCGCATCATTTTCTTTCATGCCATACAGAAGATGATTCATCTTGCATTTTTTACACTGTCTTCATCGTAAAAACCTTCAGGCACTTTTGCAGTTCGACCTGGTACAGAATCAGCTCACCGTGATTCTTCATCGTAAAGGAAAGCACTATGAAAAAGACCATTACTTCAGCGGCATTAAAAATGGATGAACAAGCTGCAACAGGAAAGAGAACCCCATTGAGCACCCTGTCTAAAGTACTGGGTCATGATTTGGTGAATGAACTTGCGTGGAGCTGCCCTGAAGCAGAGCTGGTAAAATTGTTTAAGCGCAACATCTCCAAGAATCACCTGGAAGTCGGTGTAGAAGGTGGCTATTCACTGGTGAAGCGTTTGAAAGCCAATTCAGAGCTGAAGGTATCGTTTTTAGATACCGACAAAGATTCTTTGAAAGCAGCTCATAAAAACGCCAAGCACTTAAACCCGCATCTGTATTGTGCCAGTTTATTACAGTCTTGGAATTTTAAGAATCGCAAGTTCGATTCTATTAATCTGAATATGGTGATCCAGAGCTTGCAAGGTAGTTTCGAAAATCGCCTGTCAACACTGTTTCACAATGCTCGTATGTGCCTGGCGCCACGTGGTAAAGTGTTTGGTAGCACACTGTTAGGCAAAGGTGAAAACAGTAAAATCTCCAGTTTATTGATGTCGATGTACAACAAAAAAGGCGTGCTTAACAACAGATTGGATAACGTCCGTCAGTTGACCAATGTGCTGGAATACTATTTTACTGATGTAAAAGTAACTACGGTAGGCTGTGTTGCCTTATTTGAAGGGACAATGAAAGCGGGAAATCGAGAGGGCTATTCACAGTTAGTACCTTATGTGGCCCGTCGTGAACGCGCCGACATCCGAGAGTTGCCAGTGTACAAAATTGATGGTTCACGCCGTAAAGAAGTGAAAATGGAGCGCCGCTTCGCCTTTTGAAAGTAACATTGAATAATAGTGAAAACAGCGCCGGATGGCGCTGTTTTTGGTTTTGAACATGGGTTGTGAACTCAAGTGTTCTTCATGTGCCTTGCCAGTTGTGTGATTGGTTGGCGGATGGCTTCACGGGCATTGTCGTCTTCCACAACTTCGTTCAATGCTTTGTTCATGCAATACAACCATTGCTCCACCATGTTATCGGTGACCTCAATAGGCAAGTGTCTGGCCCGCAAGCGCGGATGACCATACTGAGCTTCATAAAGCGGAGGGCCGCCTAACCAGCCGCTTAAATACTCAAAAAACTTCTGCCGAATACTGTCCATAGGCTTTGGATGCAAGGCTAAGAGCTCAGTGGCAAACTCATCCGTCTCCATTATATCGTAAAAGGTATTGGCCAGCTTTCGTGTACCTTGCTCGCCACCAATAGCTTCGTATGCCGTTTTGGGCTTTTGCTTGAAAAGTTTGCTCAGCAAGCCTGATATTCCCTAAAAATCCAATAACAGCGCTATTATACGGATTGCCCCTCATGATTTGTACTGCTATTAAGTGAGATAACTCTGTTACTTGAGGGTAAATACAGCGCCAGGCGACGCTGTATTTGGGCCAGGTTTGCTATTCGATTCTACCGTGCTCGAGAATGGCTTTATGCAATTGTGGTACTTCCTTTTTGATGTCCTCCAAAGCGGGTTCAATTGAAACCACTTGCATCATGCCTTGGTCTTCGTGATTCAAAACATGGCAATGCTGCACAAACGCGCCGGTAAACATGGTATAGCGGGTTTTTATCGTAGCAATGTGGCCCTGACTGATACCTTTTACACCAGAGGTTGGCGTTGTGGCACTGAAAGTTTTTCCTGAAATATATTCATCCAGTTGGGTTTGACTGGTGATGTTGGAGAGGGTTTCAGTATTTCTGAACACGGGGGCTTTAAGGGTGTCTTTCCAAACCCAATTATTCGGATCCATCGCATCACCAAAAGGATAGTTAACGCCATAAGCGAATTTGCGCTGAACCTGGAAGGGATTAACGTGTATATGGAAAATGTGGTTCGCACTGTTTGACTCGCCACTGATTTGCCAGATGTTGGCAGAATTAAGGCCAAGGATACGAGCAAAGTCCACGGAAGGGTTAAAGTTGAAACAGGCCCAATTGCCATAAGCGTCTCTTCCATCACAAATCATATAAAAATTTTCTGCGTTTGCGCCGCAAGAAACTAAATTATTTGCATCATCTGTACAAGGAGTGCAACTGCCACCGTGTTCAGGGCATTGATATTGTGAGGAAACTTTGTAGTGGACTTGCTGAATCTTACCATTGTCCAGTTCTGATGCGCTAAGGGGTTTAAGTGGTGCTTCACCCGTGTATGGGTCGCCTTTTGTATAATCAGAATACGCCTTGGCAATCTCAGTGCGAGAAGGTAAAGCCTGATTATTATCAAGTGCAGAGCCAAGTTCTATTTGTACAAGTACGCGTCGGAAATTAGTGGCGTTTTGAACCGTGCCCGGATCACTGTCGGTTTTATTTCTGATTTGCACAGTGACTTTGTCTTTTTGACCCTGATCTATTAAAAACAGTTTATAGTCGGTATTAGTCAGGTCTTTATCGAGCTGTACTAATACGTCGGTGCGGTATCCTGGTGCCAATACTGCGTAGGGAATGCTTGGCATTTTTCCCGTTGGTAGCCCATCTAGTGCAATCTCGTACATATTGATGGTTTCAGCGTTGCTAAAATCGATATCACCATCGCTGCTGATATCTGCTACAGGCACTTTTACAAGTTGTGGGTTGATGCCATCAGTGATCCCAGCATGAATGAAGCGCCAGCGCTGAACTTGCCCGGGTTTGATGGTGACTTTAGGGTAAGCCTGGCCATTGACAAATACCGGGCGATTGAGGTTTTTGTAGCCTACCGCTCTGCCAGCTCCGGTGATATCCCCTTGTTGCAGGTTGTCATAGTTTTCAATTTTACCATCTTTACCATACGCCAATTGTTGGAATAGCATGATTTTGTCTGGTGCTTTGCGGATCACTTCTATGCTTTCTAAACCTTGTTTATCATCATTGACAATGAGCGCACCCGCCATGCCGCTGGCTACTTGTAAAGTCGTTGAACCGTGCAAATGCGCGTGATACCAAAATGTGCCTGACGGGTGTCCTTTGGGTAAATGAACTATTTGTTCATAAGGCTCTTTTCGAGGCTCCATTTCGCGAAAGATGTTGTCGCTCTTACCTGTTGGATCTACATGCCAACCGTGGGTGTGCAAATTGGTAACGTTGAAGTTGTGGGGCTTATTAAAATTCATCTCTACGGGTTTAGGGGGGACATAACCTAACGATGTGGACTCACCCCCATGCCCGGCACCATCGAGATCGTGAACATGCCCCATTTTAGCCATGGCTTGTTTTGTCGCGTGGTTCTCTTTTGGTAGTTTATTTGTGATATCTGCTCGATAAGTGCGGTCCGGGCGAATGATCATGGTAGGGCCGACAGGGCGACCATCATATTTTGGCCCAGCCCATTGCCGCAACTTTGTTTTACACCCGGCTAATGTGGGAGTTTTGTATTCCACTACCAGTTTGGCTCGGGTACGCTCTTCTTTGGAAGAAAAATCGTAACTGGGGGGATTCTGCAACTCTGAGGCGCTGGTCATTAAGGTATTGCGTTGACTGGCGCTAGTCATCACTGCACAGCCGTTTGATGCGGCCTTCGTCGTGTTTTCAGCTGCGGGTGTATTCCCTTGAATGACAAGTGAAATAAAAATAAAGGGTAAGGTAAATCGATTTCGGGAAATCCATGAATTGTTCATCAGTTTTTCCATTGGCGGTATGAGTAAAAAAATATTATAGATTATATTTTGATTTCTGCTCGAACTAGCACCTGTCTTGGGCTATCCAAAAGCCCTGAAACTGCTGCATTGCCATCCTGTCCCAGTTGGCCAGTGGTAAGTTTATTGGTTAAATTGTTGATGTGGAGTGATATTTTCCAAGGTGACTTGGCGTTTAGCAGGCTCAAGTTTAAGTGTAATTTATGAAAATCAGGCTGTTGTCGCAGCGTATCTGCATGTGGTGAGGTAAAGTATTCGTCAGAATAAAACCAATTCAGCGAACTGATGAGCTGATAATTAGCCGAGATGTGATAAGTGTGCTTGAGTGTTGTAGATAAACTAAATTCCGGAGCAAAAGGCATTCGCGCGCCACTCAAATCCTGAAAACAGCTTTGCTCCCGTTGCGCACCGAATAATGCAGCAACATCTGTATTGGAAACAACGCTTTGTAGTCTTGTGCAATCGGCCCCGGGATAACGGGTAAATTGCGCATCAAGCCAAGTGGCATTGCCAGAGAGCTGTAATGTAGCAGACAATTGCCATGCCAGCTCTAGCTCAATGCCTTTTGAACGTGCGGCTGCAATATTGCGGATCAAGGCTCCTGCGATAAATCCATCGTCACCCATGTTAGAATTTTGCTGCAAACTGCGATAGTCGGTATGAAACAATACGGCAGAAAGCGACATCCGGTTGTTTAACAGCTGCTGTCTGAATCCCAATTCATGACTCCTGGCATTTTCCTCGTCATATCGAAGTTCAGACGCATCCAGATTATTAAGGCGGAAATTGAAGCCACCACCTTTTGCAGCCTTTTGCCATTTATACCAAATGTATGAGTCTAATTTGGGTTGCCAACTGAGCCTGATTGAGGGCAGCAAAGTAGTAAATCGATGCTGCTGATCAGTAAATTCGTTCGTTACCCTGGCGCTAAACTGGCTGTAACGGGTTGGGTCGGCCTGCACGTCTTCTGTAAGGGTATCGAGAAAAATCTGACGCTCAGCCTGGCTCTGAAATTGAGCGCGATATTGGCGATTCAAACCATCAAAGTTTTTATGGGTGCGATTCCAACGTAATCCGGGCGAGAGAGAAAATTGCTCGTTTAACTGCCACTGCAATGCTGCGAATACAGCCAGGCGTCGCTCTTTTTGCCAGGCTTGGGCAAAACTGAGCTGTTGATTTTCTTGTCTTCGCGCATCTAAATCAGAGGTGGCGTAGTATATCTGGCTGTCGTGCCAATAAAGACCGGAAAACCAGTCTAATTGTGGACTAAATTTGCCGCGCAGGCGCAGTTCTTGAGAGTGCTGTTGTCCCTGATCTTCTGACCAATAAAGCCGTTTGAAATTGGCACCATGGCTCAAATCATTGCCAGCGAACCCGAACTCCGTGTCGTAGTATGCAGAAATTAGCTCGGCATCATAGTTGTCTCCATGCCAGAAGCTTTTTAATAGCACAAGGTTGTGGGTGAGTTCTGAGTCATTAAAGGGAGCACTCGGGGATGATTGGTCAAACTGGTTGTCTATAAACTGCTCTCGACAGGTGTAGGGGACTCGCAGCGGATTATCTTGTTGAGAGCCTGTTTCTTGCCAAAAGGCATTCAATTCTTGCTGATTGCTTAAGTTCAGCCCATAGAGGTTGTTGCAACCACCGGGTTGCCAGGCATAGGGGTTGTTATGCTCGTTATTCTGACTTTCCAATTTGAGACTAAATTGCAGCTTCTCTAAAGCTTTCCATGTAATTGATATTCTGGCAGCTTGCTGTTGGTTATTGCTGTCGGCAACCACGTTTCCATTGCTATCTATCATGTCCCAATAACCATCGCTTTTATTCAGGTGAAGGGCAGGGCGAATTGCCAGACTGTCATTGACACTGATGGTGCGGGCCAGGTCGAGTCCATAGGTTTGATTCTCGCCGACTGTTAACGCTAATTCGCCCTCGCTTTGAGATAAATTTGCTTGCTGACTGTGAAGCGAAATAACCCCGCCTGTTGTATTGAGTCCGAAGTAGAGACTCTGAGGTCCCTTGTATATTTCCATGTTTTTGGTATCAAACAAACTCGTTTTGATAATTCGGGAACGTCCGTGGTAAACATCATCAAGGTAAACTGCCACGGTTTGGTCCATGCCAGCGTTGCCTTGTGAGCCGATACCGCGCATAAACAACTTGGATGAACCAGAATTTGGCGCAGCAAAAACTGCAGGGAGGCGCTCACTGGCTTGCTCTATTGATGGGTTGCTCAATGAGGCAATTTCTTCTGCGTCTAGTAGCGTTACAGAAACCGGCACTTGTTTGAGTGGTTGTAAATGTCGCTGTGCTGAAACCTCAATTACCTCCAGCTGTTCATCTGCCTGAGCGGCGTTGCAATCGAGGAAAACCATTAGAAGGCCGGCGGAAAAAATAGATAACTTAAAAGGCAATCCTGATGTGAGCATTTTGGGCAAACCGATATCCTTGCAGTAATGCCAGTCTAGTTTAGGGGAAACATAATTCCAGTTGCAGCTTTTAAGGATACTTACCAAACTATTGAGACACCCACCATAAATGCAAACTATTGAGACACCCACCATAACTGTACTTCAGTACCAAACTATTGAGACACCCACCATAACTGTACTTCTATCAAGCTATGAGATACCAAGCTATGAGACACCCACCATAACTGTACTTCAGTACAGTTTCTATTTTGTTTCATTCGTGCAAAATGGGATTTGAATTGAGTGCTCAGGAGGAGTCGTTATGACAAAAGCCAGGAAGGCCCAAATTAGTCTAGAAGATACGCCCTACTACCACTGTGTTTCTCGCTGTGTGCGCAGAGCGTTTTTGTGTGGGGAAGACAAGCTTACCGGAGTAAGCTACGAACATCGTCGGCAGTGGGTACAGGACCGCATTCACTTATTATCACAAGTATTTGCCATTGATGTGTGTGCCTATGCCGTGATGAGTAACCACACTCATCTGGTATTACATATACATAAAGAGTTATCTGATAACTGGAATACGGAAGAAGTGATTCGCCGCTGGCATCAGTTGCATAAAGGAACCTTACTGAGCCAGCAATATCTAAATCCACAGCAGCGTCAACAGATGATTGAATCTCAGATTTTGACCGTTGAGGAAACAGCGAATATCTGGCGACAACGATTGACAGATATCAGCTGGTTCATGCGTTGTCTCAATGAATACATTGCCCGAGAGGCGAATAAAGAAGATAAATGCAGCGGTAGATTCTGGGAAGGCCGATTCAAATCTCAAGCATTGTTGGATGAGGCTGCATTAGCAGCCTGTATGGCTTATGTAGATTTAAATCCCATCAGAGCTAAAATGGCCAAAACACCGGAACAATCTGACCACACCAGTATCCAATATCGCATCAATGCCGCCAAAGCACGGAAATCGCCAAAATACCTGCTTTCTTTTGCCGGTAATATCAGAAAAAACATGCACCATGGTCTACCTTTTCAGCTAACTGACTATCTGGAACTGGTGGATTTCACTGGCAGAGCAATACTGCCAGACAAGCGAGGAGCAATTGAGCGTTCAACTCCAGTAATCCTTGAACGATTAAACCTGAAAATGGGGCAATGGCAGGAACTCACCACTCAATTCGAGAAGTGTTTTCATCATGCGGTAGGTGGAGCATCTTATCTGGAGGCTTACCGTCAAAGACACAAACTAAAACGGCTGAAAGATAAGCGCTCCTCAATTCGACTATTTGGCTGATCCAAGAATACGCTCGTGTAAACAGAGTATAATTGCTGCAGGGTAAGGTAGCCGTTTGGCTAAATCCAGTCGTTAACGTCTCTAGAAATTTAAATTCCTACTCACACGCTCGAATCCAGACCCGAAATACACACTTAAAGCACATCTCGCACGAGTTGTGGCAAGTCATAGTTAGACAGAAAGAAGTAAAAAACGAGTGAATATTAAGATGGGGGTCTTTTTTATTTTATTTTTGTGTGGGGAAGACAAGCTTACGGGCATGAGTTATGAACACCGTCGGCAGTGGGTGCAGGACCGTATTCACTTTTTATCACAAGTGTTTGCAATAGATGTGTGTGCTTATGCAGTAATGAGCAACCACACTCATCTGGTATTACGTATACACAAGGAGTTGTCTGACAGCTGGGATACACAAGAAGTGATTCGCCGCTGGCATCAGTTGCATAAAGGAACCTTACTGAGCCAGCAATATCTAAATCCACAGCAGCGTCAACAGATGATTGAATCTCAGATTTTGACCGTTGAGGAAACAGCGAATATCTGGCGACAACGATTGACAGATATCAGCTGGTTTATGCGTTGTCTCAATGAATACATTGCCCGAGAGGCGAATAAAGAAGATAAATGCAGCGGTAGATTCTGGGAAGGACGATTCAAATCTCAGGCACTATTGGATGAGGCAGCGCTGGCTGCTTGTATGGCCTATGTAGATTTAAATCCCATCAGAGCTAAAATGGCCAAAACACCGGAACAATCTGACCACACCAGTATCCAATATCGCATCAATGCCGCCAAAGCACGGAAATCGCCAAAATACCTGCTTTCTTTTGCCGGTAATATCAGAAAAAACATGCACCATGGTCTACCTTTTCAGCTAACTGACTATCTGGAACTGGTGGATTTCACTGGCAGAGCAATACTGCCAGACAAGCGAGGAGCAATTGAGCGTTCAACTCCAGTAATCCTTGAACGATTAAACCTGAAAATGGGGCAATGGCAGGAACTCACCACTCAATTCGAGAAGTGTTTTCATCATGCGGCAGGTGGAGCATCTTATCTGGAGGCTTACCGTCAAAGACACAAACTAAAACGGCTGAAAGATAAGCGCTCCTCAATTCGACTATTTGGCTGATCCAAGAATACGCTCTTGTAAACAGAGTATAATTGCTGCAGGGTAAGGTAGCCGTTTGGCTAAATCCAGTCGTTAACGTCTCTAGAAATTTAAATTCCTACTCACACGCTCGAATCCAGACCCGAAATACACACTTAAAGCACATCTCGCACGAGTTGTGGCAAGTCATAGTTAGACAGAAAGAAGTAAAAAACGAGTGAATATTAAGATGGGTGTCCTTGAAAATTTTGGTGCGGAAGTTACGGTGGGTGTCTAGTTAACTTGCTTAAAATTTATGATGGCTGTCCAGTTAACTTTTCTTTATTTAAAAAGTACTCAATATATCGCTTTGAAATAATTTGGACACCCAAGTAAATAAAAAGCACATCGACTACAAGGGAAAAACCCAAAGCACTCAACAAAATTTCAAATGACATAGTTGAATTTGTATTTATACCTTGAATGTATGACAAACTGAGCCATTCTATGACGATAGCCCAAAGAGCCATATATGCGATAAGTCGAAGCTTCTCCTTTTGGGAAAAGTGACGCTTAAATGATCTAGCGAAATGCCAACACACAGGAAAAAGTGCTAAGTAGATTATTAGTACAAGGCCGACTATTCCCAGCGTTTTATCGGGAGATAGGTAGTTCAATACTCCTCCCAACGTTAACCAAAAGGAGGGGAGTAAGATCGAATAGATGAACAGTCTTGGGTTTTGATTCACGTGCGACATTGAATAAATCCTTTTGTGTGCCTAACGCCAAGCTAAGCGGATTTTAGAGTTTGGCTAAAATTGGCGAGGTACGAGCCGAGCCAAGCTTTAAAATTCCTTGCTTGAGCGCCTTGTTATATTTATTCGCCAATGAGAGCTGAATAATAATTAGCTATATTAGCTTCTTCGCCGACAGTTATGCGCTTTTGCACGTTAGCTACTGGCCACATAATAGCTCTAGACGTACTTTTACTCCCGATAGCGTGGTATTTTTGACCTTGAATTGTAACCACACCCCAAACTTTGTCTTGGTGATTTTTCCGATACACTTCACCAATATAAAAGCCAAACATTTTAGCAAAACCGTCTTGGTCTTCAGGTGACATAGACTTAGCTTTAATGTAATTGCTAAGGCTCGCAAGAATCGGTTCAAGTTCCGCAACACTTTTATTAGACCAATCTAGAGTTAAGTTAAATTTGTCCTTTACGAAATCCAAACAGTCAAGTGAGTATGCTTCAGCTAGTTTATGTACATCTTCATTTGGGGAGAATGCAATATCCATACTTTCTTTATTACTCGCTAATGTGTTTGAAGTGACAAATAAACTACCTAAAAGTAGTAAGACTTTTTTAAACATAATTTTCCCGATAAATATAACAGTTAATTTAAAGGGCGATTACTTGCTGGCTATACTACCCGAAGAATGAGGGGGAGCCAGCGAGTAAGCGTCCATGTTTAAAATTTTTTGTTATATTCCATTAACCTACGCGATGTGTAAACCAGCAGCCTAAAACAACGAATACTGCAAAGTAGAATGATAGTACGGTTTCAACATAACGGGCATCAAAAACAAGACTGTAAAAAAGTACACAGACAGTTGATATTGCAAGCAAATTGAACAATGTAAACCTTTGTACTCTTTGAAGCAGAATGCTTATTGGCAACCCGAAAACTATCGTTACTGGATACGCTACCATAAGAGCAATAAAAGCTACGAATGGCACTAAATCAAAGTTAGTAGTATTTGCTTGCGGTTCGATTATTTTAAAAGCAAGAGCGTATATTATCGTTGCAGGAATGACTGCCAATGGCCCAAACAGACAAGCAAGTAAGTTTTTTCTGAAAGAGTCACTAAATGTACGCATGGAATATAACATTTTTATAGACGACAAATGTCCAATAAAAACGGGACATTTGTCGTTTTTTCACATCCTACCACTCTAAGCGCAATTTTTATCCCTGTAAATACAAGTCCTTGTAATCAACAAGACATCTTCGTTTGCGGAAAAGCGACAAATGTCGTCTATCAAGAGAGGTTTATCTGAAAAGCAAAAACTGTATAAAGATACAAGATTTATCATTGAGAAAAACAAGCTGGTTAAAGCATTGTTTGTGGATGATTAGAGACCGTTTTTGTAGTGATAACACTAAGTCAGATCGTGAACGCTACAACTTTTCGGGCTCATTATATAGTGGAAGAACTTCAGGCCTGAAACACTATGGGAAATGTTCATCTGGGACCAATGAATGGCCCTATAGTCTACTGCACCGGATGCTGTTTAAGAAACTCACGGGCAGCGTCGAGATCTTTAAATAGCGACAACAGGGCTCGTTCCGATTGTGCTTCCAGATTGGGCTCTCCTGAGTCTTCCAACATCCAAAACCAGAGTTTTACAGCGCGTGCGGGGATTTCAATTTGGGTCATAGCTTACTCCTTTGCTAAAATTGTTGGTAATTTAACCAAGCCTGCGTGAAGTAGCTTGCTTACTGTATGAACAAAAATGAATCGCGAGCAGTTAAGGTGAATGTTGAGCAACAGGGTAAATGGTTCTTGGACTATTCTTCCGAGGCTAAAAAGTGCTGGTAATAAATGCTTTCCATTTTTGCTCTATCGCTATCTGAACGATAGAGCATTTTTAGCAGGTTGAGGTAGCCTTGTTTTTGGCGTTCTTCGCGGATGACTTTATTTAGCTTTTTGATTAGCGCTTGCCCCCATGCGTTATTAGTACAAGCAATATAACCAAAGACATAGTCGAATCCATCTTCAATGGGCAGGGACATCACATCTTTACGGGTCTTGATGTTACGCAGATAATATTCTGCCAGATAGGGGTATTCCAGGGTGTAATCAATACCGCCGGTTTGTAGTAGCGGTAGAATTTGAGAGGCGATGAGTTCGTATTTATCCAGGTTTTTATTGATTGCCTTGTTTTTTATAAGCTCATCCAGCAGGCCATAAGAACGTTTATGCTCAATGCCACCCTTTAGTCTCTCTTCTTGTATGATATCTTTGAAAATTACGCTATCCGGGCTGCCAATGCGCTGCCAGGCATCTCTTGTAATAGCGAGAGCGATAGGCAAGTCGATATGCCAGGGAATGGAAAACGCAGCGAGTACCTCTCGTTCGGGGGTTTTCAGTATCATACTGGTACACACCGGCTCTTGTTTGAGTAGTGCTTGGGCAAAGCTGGCATAACTGTATTGCTTGTAAACATGTTGATATTGAGGCAACGCCGCCTCCAGAATTTCGTGCTGTAAGCCCGCTTGCCCACCAAACTTGCCGGGAGCCTCAATAACGAACCGCGGTGGGTAATGGGCTATTGCCCATGTGATACTGTCAGAGGCGAGTGCGTTCTGCCACGGCAATTGCAGTAGTAACACCAAGGCAAGCAAACATGACTTACGTGCTGTGATTGTGGAGCGATCTAAAATGCGGTGCATGAACTTAAGCACCTATTCAATAGGGATACGCAATTCGAACCTGGCTCCCTGCAGGAAGCTTTGTTCGAGTGGCCCGGCGGTAATCTGGCCGCTGTGAAAATCAGCAATGAGTCTTGCTACATATAGCCCCATACCAAAATTACCTTTTCGGGCATCAGCTTTTGATGAGGTAAACAGGTTGAACATGTCTTCCACTTTTTCTGGCAGCGGATCGCCCACATTCGTGACTGAGATCACGCAGTTGCTGTCAATCAATTCCACACTTACTTCAATATCAGAGTCTGGAGTGTGGTGTTCGATAGCATTGTTCACCAATTTGTCGAGGCATTGCACAATCAGTGCTTCATTGCCCCTGATAAAGATAAATGGAGTGATGTAGCCCACCACAGACGCCTGAGGATAAATAGCCTCATAATCTTCAAGTCGTTCAGAAATGACGTTACTGACATCAAATTCTGACGAAGAAGTTTGCATTATGGATGCTTCCAGTGAGGTGGTTTCACTCACAGCCTTCATAATACTGCGCATTTCTTTGTGACTCTTTTCGGCCCGGTCCACATACTTGTGTAGCTCACTGTCTTTAATTTTACGATTGAGCATGTTTAACGAAGTCTGGGCTCCAAGAATGGAGTTTTTCATTTCGTGGTTGAGATAGTGCGTGATGTTCTCAAGCCAGGTTATGCGTTTTTCGTGAGTGTTTTTTTGTTCCTGGTAAAAGCGGGCGTTTTTCAAAGCGACCGCAGTGTAGGCCGCGATGGTGCGCAAAAACTGCCGCTCATACTCGCCATAAGCGTTTTCAGTGCGGCTTCTGACAAAAATTACCCCTGTGGCAATACCGTTAATTTGCAAAGGCAAACAGGTGCAAGATTTATAGTCACCCAGCAATTTCAGGTTCATGCCATTTTCCAGTGCCTGCTTTTTGTCGCGCTGGTTATTGATCACAATCTCTTTGTTGTCTTTAAAAGCCTGAACGCAGATATCGGGCTGTTCAGACAGGCTGATGGAGTGACGGCTCAAAGACTCAAAGTTACTAATTACCAGGTCAAAATGGATTGCGTTTTTTTCCTCATTGATCAAACCCAACATAAAATCGTGCTCAGTGAGGATCGTTTTTAAGTGTTTCTGTAAGTTGTAAAAGATTTCCTGGAAATTTAATGAGCGGGTGATTTCCATGCCAATATCACCCAACAACGCCATATTACGAGTTCGCACATCCACTAATTTATTGAGTTTTTGTTCATTGCTGCGGATTTGGTTGATGCGAGTTTGATAGCCCAGCGTCAGGATAGCCAGGGCACCAAAAACAGCGGCGACTTGCACCCAAAGTCTGGACCAGAATGGCGGAATGATCTCCAATACCACTTTAGCGCTGTTGTGTTTTTGATAGTGGGTAGGGGAGTCGGTCACTTCAAAAACATAACTTCCCGGTAATAAATTGGTGTAGTTAGCAATGCGCGAGACATCACTGGCATACCACTTGTCATCAAACCCTTCTAAGCGGAAATACAACTCATGAGTTGCGGCGGGGCGATGGTCAATCTTGCCAAACTGGAATTTAATGTTGCGCTCGTCGCTTTGTAAAATCAGGTTGAGATAATTGTCGCCCGTGGAAGGATAAGGCTGTTTTTCCTGATTTATCCACAGATTTGAAATAATAATGTTTTCATTGTGGTCGGTTTGCCACGACTCTAATTCTTCAATGTAGTTAATGCCATTGGAACTGCCAAAACACATCATTTTCTCAGTACAGTTGAGTATCGAGCGCAGGTTCATCGAAGGGCTGTTGAGTCCATCTATGCGCCCGAAACTTCTGAAATCCAGTCCATCGGCGTTGATGCGAGTAATGCCCGTTCCCGTTGAAACCCAAAGGTTACCGGGCCAGTCGGTGGCAATGCCTCTGATCTCATCGTTAGCTAAACCATCACTGATAGTGAGCCGTTGTGTTTGACCCGTATTGGCGTCAATTTTTAATAAGCCTGAATAGGTTCCTACGTACACCAGATTGTTGCGCCCCGTATGCAAGCTGGTTGCAATGAGATTGGTGTCTGCGTCTTCAGGGGGCAACAATAAAGGCAGGCGTGTGAAAAACTCATCCTGGGGACGTTTGTATAAAACTTCACTGTTCCCGGTTACCATCCAAAGCTTGCCATCAGGTGATTCCGCCAGTTGGGCAATGTTGTTATCCGGCAGCTTGTAGGGTAGTGGAGCTTCAGTGTGATAGTGAATCGATTCACCTGTTGATGATACTTTTAATACCCCCTGATGGGCGGAATTCACCCAAAGACTATCGGCCTTGTCAACAAACAAGCGGATGTGATTCAGTTGGCTAATGTCTAGTTGCTCATTAAGCGAGCGCAATTCGCCACTTTGCATATCGTAGTTGTATAGCCGATTAACGGTGCCAATCCACAACTGGCTTTTGTCTTTGTTGAAGGTAACTGACAGGGTCAGGCCAGTGATATTATTTTCCAATACTGAGGGCAGGTGAAGTGTCGATTTGCTGTCCAGGTTAAAACGTAGAATGCCATCGTTGGTGCCTGCCCAAACATTGCCATCTGCGTCTTTGGCCATTTCCCAAATTTGTAACTTATTCTGCTCGTTATAGTGAGTATTTTTGATTTGCTGAATGGGTTTGGGGCGCAGATTGAGTTTATAAATACCTGAATAGCGGGTTGCCAGTAACAGCACCTCCCGGGGGGTAACAAAGATATCTCGAATGTCTTTTTGAGCCAGAAAACTGTATTGCTGGTCATCGAACATCAAAAACTTTTGCTGCGCTCGCGAATAGTAATAAATGCCTGAAAAGGTACCTATCCACAATCCGCTATCGTTATGCGCTACAATGCGATTAACCGAAATAATATCTCTTCCAGGCGGCATAACTTTTTCAATTTGCTTGGTAGTAAGGTTCATTTTGAAAAAGCCAAGATTGGTACCAAACCAGAGTTCATCGCCTGTTATAAGCAAGGTTCTGATGAGTTTGTCTGCAACGGATAGCTCATTGGCGTTGTAGTAATTACTAAACTCGCCAGTTTGCACATTGAACTGGTTTAAACCATTAGATGTGGCAATCCACAAGTTGCCATTGGCGTCTTCCGCCAGGCTCCAGATACGATTGTGATTTAATCCCGGTGCACCTTCATTAAACTGCCAGGACTGTATTTGTTTTGTTTCTGGTTGAATGCGAAACAGGCCATTGTCAAAGGTGCCTACCCAGATTGCATTGTCTCGGGACTGAAAAATGGTTTGAATGCGCTCGTTAGACAGGGAATCGCTCATCCACGACAAATCTTCCAATTTGGTGCGATTGCGATTGATGGCTTTTATTCCCTTTCCCCAGGTGCCTACCCATAGAATATCTTGGTTATCCAGAAAGATATTGCCGGGACTCATGGTGGATAATTCAGGTAGATCAGGGTGACTGAAGGTTTGGGCGGTGTAACCATTGAGCAAGCCCAGCCCCGATGGACTGCCGGCCCAGATAAAGCCAAGTCTGTCCTGCTTGAGTGAAAATATGGTATTGGAGGGAAGCCCCTGACCAATGGTGACCTGCTCCGCTTCAGAGAATAATAAGGGCTCGGATAGCGGGGTGGCGTTACCGTAAAAAGCCAACAGGCAAAGCCAAAGCGCGAAGCATTTGTTGCACGTTTTTTGCAGTCTTGCAGCGGGTGAGCCCTTGGTGAAATTCCACATTATCTGGACTGCAAGGCAACGAGCAACTGTCATCATTTGTGCCGGAAAAAGCCAGTTAGTGGCTTTTTTCCAACCATTGGTAGCCCACACCACGCACGGTGCGAATGTTATCAAAGTCGGCATCAACTTTTTTGAAACTGCTGCGGATAGACTTAACATGGGCAACGATGGTATTGGGTTCTACCACAATATTCGCCGCTTTCATTAATGCTGCATGAGAGCAGAGCTGTCCCGCGCCTTTTTGCAGTTCGTCCAGAATCCAAAACTGGGTCAGACTCAGATCCAATAACTCTCCTTGCCACCAGGCTTGATATGTATTGTGATCCAAGCTCAATTCTGTGGCATTGTTTTCCGATGATGCCGGAGCATCATTGCCTGAAGCATTTTGCAGTGCCTGAATTCGACGCATCAAGGTTTCGATACGCACGATGACGTAATCAATATCGGCATCTTTGGTAATGTAATCATCCGCGCCTAAGCGCAAGCCGGAAATCTTTTCGTAATCTTTGTCGTGGGAAGTCAGGAAAATGATGGGGACTGTATCGTTAAACTTGCGGATTTCCAGGCACAATTGCAGGCCTGCGTCGCGCTGATGGCCCAATCCGATATCCAGTAATAAAAGGTCCGGCATGGACTTTTTGAAGGATTCTAATGCGCTTTCTGCATCGCCAAAAGCAATTACCTGAAATCCAGCTTCCATGAAGCATTCAGCGTAATTTTCTCTAATGGCATCGTTATCTTCTACATAACCTATTGTTTTCAAGCACATTTCTCCGGTAATAAAGCGACTTCACAATCGAATCGTTGCGCATTCCTTTGGCACAGGGAAAGTCCATCCTTGCAAATAATCCATCTATCCCCGAAGTTTCGTGGTTTATCGGCGTAAATTCAAACTCAACGGAAGTAAGAATTATGATGAATTATGAAGTCAAAAATCCAACATTGGAGTCAAAAAACTAACGGTCAAAATGCACTTTCAGGCAAACGCCAGGGTAATTCCCAAGGATTCCTGACGTCCGGCCTCAACCCCGAGATCGGCTTCTATTAGGGGTTTGTTTTCTAACCAGCCATCTGCGAATGTCAATTTTAGTTTATTGTCGTCTATTTTGGCGTTAATTTCGGGCAACAAGTTGTCTTGCCGCTTAATGTTGAGCAAGACACCAATGCGCAATAGACTGATCAGCGCGTAGACGTGTTCACACTGAAACTGCTCAAACTGAGGGATTTCAGCGACGTTAAATTTTTTACGGTGACAAGCCACAAGCGTTGCCAGCAGACTTTGCTGCTCCTGGTTGAAACCAGGCAGGTCAGCATGGGTCAGAATATAGGCTGAATGGTGCTGCACACGACGGGAGTTTATTTGCAGGCCGACTTCATGCAGCAGCGCCGCCCAGCCCAGAATACTTTGCAGCTCAGGCTCCTTTAGTTGCCAATCTTCGGCGACTTGTTGCAACAGCGAAGAGGTTGTTTGCAGAACCCGGCGGGCCTGATTGATATCCACGTCATAGCGGGTGGCGATGCTTTCAGCGGTGCGTTGACGAATGTCGTGATGCATCAACCGATCTTCCATTTCGTACAATACACCCTCGCGTAAGGCGGCACTGGAGTATTCCATTTCGGTAATATCCAGGCTTTCAAACACGGCCATCAATACCGCCAATCCTGCAGCGAACACCGGCAGACGATCTTCAGTGATAGCACTGAAGCTAAGTTTGCTGACCTTACCCGCTTCACAGCACTGCTTAATCAGCTGCTTAAGATTATCCTTGGTGATTCTGCCGGGCTCAGACCGTCCCTCCAGTTCGGCACAGACATTGGCCAGGGTTTTAATGGTACCGGAGGTGCCAATACAGACATCCCAACCCATGGCCCGGTATTTGTCGCTGATCAGCTCTAATTCTTGATGCGCTGCAGTAATGGCTTTTTGGAAGGCTTTTTCTTTTAATTCTTCATCAGCAAAGAAACGTTGGGTGAAGTTGACACAGCCCATACTCAAAGAGCGCATCAATAGCGGATCAAAGCCTTCCCCAACAATAAACTCCGTGGAGCCACCGCCAATATCCACCACCAGGCGGTTTCCGGTTGATGCATTGGTATGAGCTACCCCTTGATAAATCAGACGTGCTTCTTCTACGCCAGAAATGACTTCTACGGGATAGGGCAGTATCTTTTTCGCGGCGCTAATGAATTCGCCACTATTGATGGCTTTGCGCAATGTATAGGTGGCTACGATTCTGACTTTTTCTGGTTTGAAGCCCAGCATACTTTCTTTGCATTCTTCAAGGGCGGCCATGCCTCTTTCAATCGCTTCTTTACTGAGCATACCGTCATCGTCTAGCCCGTCTGCGAGACGCACTTTTTGCTTCACTCGATGTAAAATCTGTACGCTACCAGCCATGATACGGGCCACCACCAGATGAAAGCTATTGGAGCCAATATCTAATGCTGCGACGGGGGTTACTTCTCGGCTGTCCACCCCGGAAAGGGCGTCTTCAAGGTCTGTCATATCAATTCCGCGGATAAAAGACGGAGAGCGGCAGGCTCCCCGGTACTACAAATGCTCTATGGCTTTTCTGGTATTTCGTCGTCGGAGGTATCAACAACATCTTCAAGGCCGGTAAGGTATTTATAAGTTTCCACCTGAGAGCGTATTTTCTTTCGATTTCCTCGCGCAACATAGGTGTTTTTCTGCTCTGCGTCAATCACCCTGGCTTTGGTGGTATCTTTGAATTGGATTTCCATGATATCGATAATGCGCTGCTTTAATTTACGGTCATAAATTGGACAGCCCACCTCAATGCGATTGTCCATGTTGCGCGCCATCCAGTCGGCTGAGGAGATGTATACTTTGGGATCGCCCTCGTTTTCAAATACAACCAGTCTTGGATGCTCCAGAAAACGGTCGACAATGGAGATAATGGTTATGTTGTCGCTGACCCCCTTGATACCGGGAACCAGTGAACACATGCCGCGGATTATGGCTCTGATTTTTACTCCGGCCTGACTGGCTCGGTATAAGTCATCTATCAGCTCGGCATCCACGAGATTGTTTACTTTTAAATCGATTCGGGCTTTTTTGCCTTGGGTAGCGTTGGCGATTTCAGAACGTATCAGCTTTTGCAGATTAGTACGGTTGTTAATGGGCGACACTTGCAAGTGATTAAACTTGAATGAACGGTAAGGGTATTGGATTAAGTCAAATACACTCACAGCTTCAGTGGCAATTTCCTGATTGCGGGTAAACAAACTGAAATCGGTGTAGATCTTTGCGGTTTTTTCATTGAAGTTGCCGGTCCCAATATGAGCATAATGAATCAACTCACCTTTTTCTTCACGGGTTACCACACAAAGTTTGGAGTGAATTTTCAAAGTGGGGATGCCCAGCAGTACGCGAATTCCGGCGTCAGTCATGCGTTTTGACCATTCGATGTTGGCCTCTTCGTCGAATCGCGCTTTGAGCTCCATCACCACCGTCACGTTTTTACCGTTATCCACTGCGTCTATTAAAGAGCTGATAATCCGCGACTTACTCGCGAGGCGGTATAAGTTCATGCGAATGTGTTTTACATTGGGATCGAACGCTGCCTGGCGCACAAACTCAGACAGATGCAAAAATCGATGGTAGGGATAATAAAGCAGCACATCGTTGCTGGTAACGGCTTCAAATACGGTATCGTATCGAGAGAAATCTTGAGTGTGTATAGCGGGCAATTCCGGATTTTCCAGGTACTCTCTACCTACATTGGGAAAGCCAATAAAATCTCTGAAATTGCGATAGGCACCGCTGGCGATGACACTGTCCAGTGAAGACATGCCCAGTTTTTTCTTAATGAATTCCAGCATGTCTTCCGGCATGTTCTCATCGTAAGTAAAACGCACGGGCTCAGCGATGAGTCGCTGTTTCATGCCTTCTGACATCTTTTCCATGTAACTTTCATCAATCTCATCGTTGATTTCGTATTCTGAATCCCGCGTCATTTTGAAAGAGAACGCCTGCAGTGAGTCAAACTTAACAAACCCTTTGAAAATGCGCTCCAGGTTCAGTTTGATGATGTCATCCAGCAAGATTATGTGTTTTTTCTTTTTGCTTTTTTCCGGTGGCACTAAGACAAAGCGCGATATATCTTGGGTGGGCACTTCAATGATGGCGTAGCGATTTGCTTTGTCATTGCACTGAATTTGTACCACCAGGTAGTTACCTGAATCATTTAAACGCTCAACCAGATTGACTTTGCGGTGTACCAGAATCGGGGCGATGTGTCGTAAAACCTTGTTCTTGAAAAAACCTTCCAGCCAATTCTTTTGAAATTCGGACACTTCCGTATTGTCAATGATATGAATATTGTAGCGGGCCAGGGTACGCTCTACGTCTTTAAACACTTTGTCGAAATCTTTGGTCAAACCCAAAATTTTCTTGTGCATCTTTTCCAACAGCGTCTTAATTTCCTGTTCTTTTTGCTCGTCCTTGTTGTTGCTGTAGATAGTCAACTGACGTCTGACTTCAGCCACTCTTACCCTGAAAAACTCATCCATATTGTTAGAGTAAATTCCGAGGAATCGAATGCGCTCTACAATGGGATTGGTTTTATCTGCCGCTTCTTGCAATACGCGTTCATTAAAGGACAGCCAGCTTAGTTCTTTGGGGTAATAGAGATTGATTTCTTGCGACATGTGTTTTGTTTCTGAACGGAAATTAATGGTTACGAATGATCTTGCGCGATGGTGACGATTTTATGACAAATCGCTACATTGCAGCTGATAATCGAGGTGTACCTATCTTACCAGCAATGCAGCAACGATTATAATTTTATGTCTACCATCAGGTCATCAGATAAATCTTCCAGCGCACTTTGTAACTCCTGGGTGTCAAGATCCAACGGCAAATCCACCTCGGCGGTGGCTTTAAACATTAGATTTCCCCAGTTAGGGGCACTTTCACATACGGAATCAAATTGCATGATATTCAGGTTAAAGGTGTTAAGAACATGGGTTAGTTCTTTAACAATACCCTGACGGTCGTTGGCCTCTATATCGATGGTGGCTTTGCGCATTTCTGCATGCTGGCCACTGACCCCTTCGCTCAGTGTGATTTTAAGATCCGGATGATTCTCCAGAGATTCCAGTAAAGCCGCTTCGTTTTCTTCCGGGATTTGGATTTCGGCAAAGCCCGCAAAATGACCTGCCATATGGGCAAAACTGCTTGCCAGCCAGTTGCCTTTAGCATTTGAGATGGCTTTGGCAATAGAGTCTATCAAACCCGGTTTGTCGTTACCGACTAAGGTGATCACTATCGATTTCATATAATTACTCAACTTGTCCTTATTTATTACTTACTATACGACACCGATTGTTAACAGCAAGTACTAGCTGACATAATCATGTCTTGTGTCAAATTGTCATCAAAAATTTAGTAAAGTATGTTACCTTTCAAAAGTTTGTCAGCTTGAAGCGGACAAACTGTTGTCGACCGAATTCCTGATAATTACATAAGTACCGACATTGGCCAGAGATCATCTAAAGCAACTGCAAAAACAGCGCGTCAAAATAGACCGCCGGGTTACCAGAGCAATTACATTCGGTGGTTGGCTGGTATTGGTTACTTTGTTGATTTTGATCTGGCATTTGTTTTCAGTGACCCGGCCCTTGTTGGATGACCCGATTTTCGTTGCCCAATATCAGTTTCCATTGCAGTCGGATGAGCGCCTTATCAATGCTCAATCGGGTTTTAGCAGTGACGAAATATTGCTCTTAGACAATCAAACCTGCCAGCTATCATTACTGCGAAAACCGCATGACGGCGAGATGCAGCGCTATCCGGTTGAGTCTCGTCACAGCCACTCAATGGCTGCTCCGGGGGTGTCATGCGGCTATCTGCGTATGGAAACTCACGCTGAACAAACCTACTTACTGGAACTTAGTGCCAATAATTTGTTTCGTGCCTGGTCCGTTGATGGACTTCATCGCGGGCAAAAAAAGCTGGAGTTTAGTGTGCGCCTGCCCGCTACCATTCAACCGGAATCCAATCTGAGTTGGCAACCCCATTTCAGCGCCCAGGAAATTACGTTGCTCATTAAATCCATTGTCGATGGTTGGCATTATCTTCAGTTCGACCGTCATAGTAGAGCACTGAAAAAACATATCAAAAACATTGACCTGGGTAACTCTGAACCTCAGCGAATAGATAGTGATAACCTTGAATTGCTATTTGCTGGTGGTCACTTAATGATGTTGGATGCTCAGCATGAACAGTTCCAATATTATCGAGGTGCTCAGCAACCCGACATTTTAGTGGCAGTCAGTTTGTCCACACAACGCTCGGTACTGCTGGTGAATGCACAAATGATGGTGGAAAAGTGGTCACTGGTAAATGACAACGGAATTATGTCATTGGAGAGACTTTATCAATTCCCTTTGCCGGGCAGGCAACTACAAAAATTGATGCATGTTTCCGGGGACCTGGTGGTGGCTTTTGTCGACGGCAAGCAGTTCTTTATTAATGCTACCACTGGGGAAATAACCGATTATGTGGAGACGCTGCCAGCCTTTGAACAACTTGTGGCCAGAGCCGGCGATATCTGGTTGCAAAGCGGTGAGACATTGCAGCACTGGAAAGTTGAGAACCCGGAATCTGTCGTGTCTTTTGCCAGTTTTTGGCATGAGCTTTGGTATGATGGCTACCCCGGTCCTGATTACATCTGGCAAACCTCTTCTGCAACGGACCAGGCGCAAGCGAAATTCAGTTTAGTCCCTTTGGTTGTGGGAAGTATTAAGGCTGCTTTTTTAGCTATTGTGGTAGCGATGCCGTTGGCGATTGGCAGTGCCATTTACACTGCCTATTATGCCGGGCCGAGGTTGCGCCAGTTGATTAAGCCCTATGTGGAAATACTGGAAGCCATTCCTTCGGTGGTCATTGGTTTTTTGGCCGCCATTTGGCTATTGCCGGTATCAGAAAATTATTTGCTTGCGGTCTTATTATTTCTGTTGTTTACCCCGCTGTTTTTATTGTTGTTTGTATGGCTCAATGAAACCAATCGACATCGCAATATTTATGGTTGGGAGCTGTTGTTTTTCACTCTCTTAATTTTTGCATTTTTGTTTGGCTTTCACTGGCTCCAGACAGCGAATCCAGACTGGTTTAGATGGTTGTGGAGAACCGACACTGGTGGCATATTGAGTTCTGAGTTGAAAAGCACTTTTGTACTTGCTATTGCGCTTGGGATTGCCATTATCCCCACGGTATTTACCATTGCAGAAGATGCCATTTATCAGGTGCCAAGTAGTTTGGCGAAGGCCTCCTTCGCAATGGGAGCATCGCGTACTCAAACTCTGTTGCGGATCGTCTTAAAAGTCGCTTTGCCGGGGATTTTGTCTGCCCTCATGCTGGGCTTTGCCAGGGCTGTTGGGGAGACGATGATCGTATTAATGGTTAGTGGTAATACACCGGTGGCCGATTGGAGCTTATTAGAAAGCATGCGCTCCATGACGGCAAATCTGGCCATTGAGTTGCCAGAAGCACAACCGGATAGCGTGCATTATCAGGTGTTGTTTTTTATTGCTCTGCTGTTGTTTATGTTTACCTTTGTATTTAATACGCTTGCGGAGTTTTTGCGTATTCGCCTAAGGCATCGCTATAAATTATGAAACGGCCTGATCACTTCCTTTTCGCGCTCAAAGAACAAAGCGTTAAATTTTTTGCCAGCCTCGCCCAGGCGATGGTGGTTTTTGCCCTGTTGGGCATATTGATCCTGGTGATTGGCAAGGGTTTGGAATTTTTCTGGCCAAAGAGTATTCAGCTTGTCAATTATCAGCCCGGTGCTACCGCCAACCAACGACTTTTCGGCTATGTATTGAGTGAGCGCTTACAAACTGGTCGAGAGGGGCGCATTTGGGTTAACCAGGATTCATGGCAAAGACCTCGGAACCAAACCCAGGTGTTACTAAATCCTAAGTATATCAGTAGCATCGAGGAACCTGATAACCTGGCTCGTATCGACTTAAACGACGGCCGTTTTTTACTGGCTCAGCCAATGCATCTCAATATTATCGGAGAGCGATTGCAGCTGGAGCAATTACCCCAAGCTATGAGCATTGTTGCTGATTTGCAGGAACAATATGCCAGTATCAACGAAGGCGATATGGTGAGCATCAATACTGCTATTGCCAGTTTGAGAGCAAAAGGGATAACAGATGATTCCGCGGCCATGCAATCACTATTGGAGCGCTATCAATCTAATCGCAAGGAGCTAGTTGAGATTGAGAAGGCATTAGCTCAATACAATATCGTAGTACTGGATGCGACCTCTGAAATACAAGCTTTACCTCTTCAAGAGGTGCGTCAGGTGTTTTATCCCAATGGCATGAGTGTCTTTCGTAAGTTGGGTGTAATGAGCAGCAATTTGGTGTTGTTTTTAACCGAAGATACCCGTGATGCCAACCAGTCGGGTGGGGTATTCCCGGCCATTTTTGGTACGGTACTAATGGTACTTTTGATGGCTGTTATAGTTTCCCCTTTAGGCATTATGGCGGCTATCTATTTAACGGAATACGCGCCAAATAACGCGGTGGTTAGCTTGATTCGCTTAGCCGTGAGCAACCTGGCGGCAGTGCCTTCAGTGGTATATGGCGTGTTTGGTCTGGGCTTTTTCGTTTATCAGATGGGCGGCAGTATCGATGAGCTGTTTTACGCAGATACCTTACCTAATCCAACATTTGGTTCACCGGGTTTGCTCTGGGCCTCATTGACTATGGCGCTACTGACCTTACCTGTGGTGATTGTGGCCACGGAAGAGGGCCTGCGCAGAGTGCCGGAGTCATTGCGTTATTCCAGTTATGCCTTAGGAGCCACTCGTTATGAAACCATTCGGCGTATCGTATTGCCGGTGGCCAGTTCCAGCTTACTCACTGGCATTATCCTTGCCGTAGCCAGAGCTGCGGGTGAGGTAGCTCCAATGCTTATGGTGGGTGCTGTGCGCTATGCACCAGTATTGCCTCTGGATGGTGAGTTTCCCTACTTGCACCTGGAACGACAGTTTATGCATTTGGGCGTTTTGATTTATGATGGCGCGTTTCACGGTCAATCTACTCAGCAGGGGGCTGGCATGATGTTCGCTACCTGCTTGCTTTTACTGTTGGTGGTATTGATACTGAACTTCATTGCGATAATGGTGCGCAATCGCTTACAAACCAGATATGGCTATTGATGAAAAGGAGTCGGGACAGCATGTTGGCAAATCAACGTCGTAAACAAGATCATCACGACGATATTGCAATTGATGTTGAACAACTGTCGTTGCGTTTTGGCGACAAGGTGGCACTTAGAAATATCTCAATGCAGATTCCCAAACGGAGCATAACAGCGATTATTGGACCCAGTGGCTGCGGCAAGTCCACCTTGATAGGCTGCTTTAACCGTTTGACTGATTTGAATCCTGAAGCCAAGGTTTCCGGTAGTGTTTATATCAACGGGCGCAATATTTATCACGCCAAACAAAATGTACCAGCGCTGCGCACGCAAGTGGGTATGGTGTTTCAGCAGCCCAATCCGTTTCCCATTTCTATTTATGAAAACGTCGTTTATGGATTGCGTATCAAAGGTATTACCGACCGTCGTATTTTAGATGACATTGTTGAGCGGTCCTTGATGCAGGCTGCTTTGTGGGAAGAGGTGAAAGACATTTTGTTCCAGTCGGCGTTGAAGTTATCTGGCGGGCAACAGCAACGCCTGGTAATAGCGCGCGCATTGGCGTTGGAGCCAGATATTTTGATGCTAGATGAGCCCACATCCGCCTTGGATCCTATCTCTACGCTGATGATCGAGGAGCTTATTTTTCAGTTAAAAGAGCTGCACACGGTTATTGTTGTTACTCATAATCTGCAGCAGGCTGCCAGGGTTTCCGACCAAACCGCCTTTTTGAATAACGGCGAACTCATTGAATATTCCAGCACGGATGTGATGTTCACCATGCCTCTGGAGCAACAAACAGAAGCCTTTATCACGGGCCGTTTTGGATAGTGTCTAATCAGGAGTACCCATGCAATCTTTTAATATGACTTCTCACATATCAGGCAAGTTCAATGAGGAGCTGGAAACCCTTAAAAACGCTGTACTGGCTATGGGGGGAGAAGTCGAACTTTACTTGAATCGCACTTTGACAGCCTTAAAAACCAATGACCGACGAGCCGCCGAAAAAGTAGTGCTGGGTGATGCCACAGTAAACAACATGGAATTGCGTATCGACGAAGAATGCATGCGTATCATTGCACGTCGCCATCCGGCAGCCAGTGATCTGCGTTTGGTTTTAACTGTGGTAAAAATCAATGTGGACGTAGAGCGCATCGGGGATGAAGTAGAGCGAATTGCGCGCATGGTGGCCAATGGCCAAATTCCGGTGTCGGAACGCATCAAAGCCGATATGTATGATATTGGTCATTTGATTCTGGAAATGTTTCAAAACACCCTGAATGCCTTTGCCCGCATGGATGATAGTGCGGCTGAAGCCGTGCATGCTCAAGATAAGAAAGTCGATGAACAGTATAAACAATTGCTCATTGAAGTGATTCAGGAGATGCAGAAAAAAGACGAAATCGACCCCGCCTGGCTGGAAGTGTTGTGGTCATTGCGTTCTATGGAACGCATCGGCGATCGCTGTAAAAATATCTGTGAATACGTGATTTATTTTGTCAGAGGCGTCAACTTGCGTCATAAATAGTCCACAAAACCGTCAAATTCTATGCTTTTTACGGCACATAACTACTCTTTTGCTAAATTTCTGCTTTATTAAGATTGCAATACTGTAACATTCTGTCGGTTTTGTTAAACTTCGCGCCGTATTCGCCGGGTGGGCGAAAACCGGGTTATGGTGCATCGCAACCCCAAGATTTAATTTTTTAGTTTTTCAGGATTCTAATGGATATTCTTCAGGCATACGGCTTAATTCTCATTGTTCTGGCTGCGTTTGTCGGTTTTGTTATGGCATGGGGTATTGGCGCCAATGACGTCGCTAATGCGATGGGTACATCGGTTGGGGCCAAAGCGCTCACAATTAAGCAGGCGATTTTGGTGGCGATGATTTTTGAATTCGCAGGTGCCTGGCTGGCAGGGGGCGAAGTAACTGCCACTATTCGCAAAGGAATTATCGATGCGGGCTATTTCGTGGATATTCCCGAGCAACTCGTATTCGGCATGATAGCGGCACTGTCGGGAGCAGGTGTCTGGCTGATTATCGCCAGTTATTTTGGCTGGCCTGTGTCTACCACGCATTCGATTGTGGGCGGCATTATCGGTTTTGCAGTATTTGGCGTCGGTACGGAAGTCGTCCACTGGGGCAAAGTAGGCGGTATTGTAGGCAGTTGGGTAGTAACACCATTATTGGCGGGAGTATTGTCCTGGTTAACCTATAAAAGTGCTGAAAAACTTATCCTGAAATCCGATGAACCTCTTAAAAACGCCAAACGCTATGTGCCTTTTTATATGGCGCTGGCGGGCTTTGTATTGTCTTTGGTTACCATCAAGAAAGGACTTAAACACGTGGGACTGGGTCTTCCGGAAACCACTGGCTTTTTACTTGCCATCGCAATTGCAATTGTTGTCGCGCTGGTGGGGCGTTGGATGATCAATCGCGTTTTGCGCGAAGATACCCATACCGGAATCGATGCCTATAGCAGTATCGAAAAAGTGTTTGCGGTATTAATGGTGATCACGGCTTGTTGTATGGCGTTTGCCCATGGCTCTAACGACGTTGCGAACGCTATTGGACCATTAGCGGCGGTGGTAAGTGTGGTGTCTAATGAAGGGCAAATTGGCGCTAAAGCGGCGCTGGATTGGTGGATATTGCCTTTAGGTGCTGTGGGTATCGTTGCCGGTTTAGCTTTATTTGGCAAACGCGTAATGCAAACCATTGGCCATGGCTTAACGAAATTGACACCCAGCAAAGGCTTTGCCGCAGAGTTAGCCGCAGCCTCTACGGTTGTCATTGCCTCAGGTACAGGGCTGCCCATATCCACCACCCAGACTTTAGTGGGTGCTGTGATTGGGGTGGGCATCGCCAATGGAGTGGGTAACCTCAATCTGGGTACTACCCGTAACATCGTGGTTTCCTGGGTGGTTACATTGCCTGCCGGCGCTGCGATGGCGATTGTGTTCTACATGTTGCTCAATGCGATTTTTGTTGGATAACGCGGTAGAGCTGATATTTTCAGTTTGTACAAATATTACAGATTAATAGATAAAGAAAAGCCCGAATCAGTTCGGGCTTTTTTTATTGCTGATAAGCGTCGCGTTTACTTGGCGAATACCACGGTCTTGTTGCCATGAATGATAACGCGCTCTTCCAGGTGGTTGCGCAGGCCATGGGCCAGGGCTGATTTCTCACACTCTTTACCTTTACGCACCATGTCTTCGGCGCTATCGCTATGGCTGATACGTATTACTTCCTGCTCAATGATAGGGCCAGCGTCCAAATCTTGCGTTACGTAGTGGCAAGTGGCACCAATGAGTTTAACACCGCGTTCGTAGGCTTGTTGATAGGGCTTAGCGCCTACAAAGGAAGGCAGAAAGCTGTGGTGAATGTTAATGGCTTTACCTTGCCACTTTTCACAGGTTTCAGGCGGTAAGATTTGCATAAAGCGAGCCAGCACCATTACGTCGATGTTGTAGTGATCCAACAGGTTTTCAATTTCTTCAAAGGCATGAGCTTTACTGGTGGCACTGAAATCAATCCAATGAAAAGGCACATCATACCAGTCGGCAAATTGCTGCATTTGAGGATGGTTGGCGATAATGCAGGGAATGTCGCAATGCAATTCGCCCGTGTGCCACCGGTGCAAGATATCGTTTAGACAGTGAGACTCTTTACTGGCCAGCAACGCTACTTTTTGCTTTTCGTGGGAATCGATGAGCTTCCATTGCATGTTGAACTGCTCGGCAATGGGCACGAATTGGCTTTTAAATTGATTTAAGTCCATGGAAATATTGTCGGCGCAAATTTCGTGGCGCATAAAGAATCGACCCGTCTGAAGATCCGTGTGGTGGCTGGCCTCAACGATAGTGGCGTTGTGCTCTGCCAAAAACTGACTCACTGCTGCCACCAGGCCCACCTGGTCAGGACAGTCAATGATAAGGCGAAACGTTTGTCGCATAGTGTTCCTGAAAAATTTTGACTAAGTGGTCCAGTATACCCAATTTTTTTGCAAAATGGTTTTTGCTTATTTTTATATCCTATTCCAGGTGTGGATAACGCGGTAGTGCACTCTGCCTTTGCCGGGCAATGATTGGTACAAATGATAATCATCCACTTCAAACTTAAAATCAGGTGCGATTGCCGGTGCCGGTAAAGCGTTTTCAATGCCGCGACAAAAACTAATATGAGGCACAAACTGAGACTGTTTACGCAATCGTATCAGGCTGCTGAGTTGTTTTACCAGTTGGGCTTGCAGCAGAGCAAGTTGAGACGTTAACTCAATGGCCAGAAAGCCAATAGCGGGTTTGGCAAAGTAGCCAACTTCGTGACTGCTCAGTTGCAAATAGGTGGCAATACTGTCCAATTGAGTAATGTGCTCTAGTTGCTGTTCATCGATGTTACCCAAAAAGCACAGTGTTAAATGCAAGTTCTCAATTGGAATTTCGCCCTGCAATTGCGGATAAGCTTTCTCCCGCCAATTTGCGATGCTTATTTTGGTTTGAGGGGATGGCTCCAGGCCAATAAATGCGCGCATTTTTTCCATGTTTTGCTAACGATTTCGCGATAGTATAGCCCCCCAATGGCCATTGGGCATAGATCCACCATCTTAATATCAGGATTGAACTTTGAAATTATTAAGCACACCATTTCGCTGGTTCAAACAATATTTCTGGAAGCTTACCGTTGTCTTTTTAGTGGCGTTATTCGCTTACGGTTTTTATCTGGATGCACAAATCAAAACGCGGTTTGCCGGCAATAAATGGGTGGTTCCGGCGCAACTCTTCGCACGGCCTCTGCTGTTACAACAGGGGCAGGAGATCAGCAAAGCTGAGATATTGCAGGAGCTGGAATTATTGGGCTACCGCAAAGTCGCCATTCTCAATCAGCCCGGCGAGTTCACTGAACAAGGTAGTGAGCTGCGTATCTTCCGACGTGCGTTTGCATTTGCTGAAGGATTTGAGTCCGCCAGACAACTGCGTATTAAGCTGCAGCATAATCGACTGGTGAGTATTTTCGATAATGCGGTATCCAGCCAGGTTAACGCAGCGCGCCTTGAGCCTATGATGGTGACGCGTATTATTACCCAGAGCCGGGAAGATCGAATTTTATTGCCGCTGGAGGAGGTTCCACCATCGTTAATTGAAACCCTGGTGATGACCGAAGACAGAAACTTTTATCAGCATCATGGTGTGGCGCCATTAGCCATTTTAAGAGCCTTGGTGGCCAATATAAAAGCAGGCAGAACGGTGCAAGGTGGTTCTACCTTAACGCAGCAATTAGCCAAAAACCTGTTTTTAACGCGGGAGCGCAGTCTGGTGCGCAAAGTCAATGAAGCAATTATGGCGGTCATCATTGATTTGCGTTACAGCAAAGATGAAATTATTGAAACCTATCTCAATGAAGTCTTTCTCGGTCAGCGGGGAAATCTGGCCATTCACGGTTTTGGGCTTGCCAGTTACTACTATTTTAATCGCCCTTTGGCGGAACTAAATCTAGCGGAACAAGCGACGTTGGTAGGCATGGTTAAAGGACCTTCCGCCTATAATCCGTTTCGTCATCCTAACAATACCCGCAAGCGCCGAGATGTAGTATTACGCACTTTATTTGAGCAAGATAAGATTGACCGGGAAACCTACACTCGTGCAGTAGAGAGTCCGCTTAATGCAGTGAATAAGGGCATATTAAGTCAGCATAAGTATCCGGCGTTTATGCAGCAGGTAAATCGCGAACTACGCGAAGTGTTGCCTGCCCAGGAATTAAGAGACTCCGGCATCAAGATTTTCAGTACCCTGGATCCGCATATTCAGCGAGCGGCGGAGCATGCAACAGAGCAGACCTTGGCGGGGTTACAAACAAGCCGAAAAACCGTGGAGTTGAACGCAGCCATTATTGCTTCTGATTTTCGCAGTGGCGCTATTCGGGCATTGGTGGGCGGAAAAGATTTCGATTATCAAGGTTTTAACCGGGTGCTGGATGCCAGACGACCGGTGGGGTCATTAATCAAACCGGCTGTTTATTTAACGGCACTTGAACAGCCTGAGGTTTATACCCTGGCCAGCCCTATTGAAGATAAACCTATTAAGTTAAAAAGCACTTACGGCAAATATTGGGAGCCACAAAATGTGGACAAAAAATTCCGTGGAAGCGTACCCCTGCTGACGGCGCTTTCCCATTCTCTCAATGTGCCAACAGTGAAACTTGGGATGTCTCTCGGACTTGAAAATGTAGCGGATACTATTGAGCGCCTGGGCGTTAGAGAGAAGTTCGATACTTACCCCGCTATGACGCTTGGAGCGCTGAATTTGTCTCCTAAACAAGTGAACCAGATGTACCAGACTGTGGCTAATCTCGGGATCAGGCAAGAACTGCATTCCATTGCTGCTATTTCCTCTCACGATGACAATCCCATCTGGTATCGCATGAATGTTCCGGAGCAGCGAGTGGATAAAGCCGCCGCGTACCTGGTGAACTACGCCTTGCACAAGGTAACCCGAGAAGGCACCGGAAAGCGCCTTAAACAAGTGTTTCCAAGGGTGAACTTTGCCGGTAAAACCGGCACCACAGATGACTATCGAGATAGTTGGTTTAGCGGTATGGACAACCGCATGGCTACTACCATTTGGGTGGGCAATGACGACAACCTGGAAACCGGGCTTACTGGCTCCGCTGGTGCTATGTCTATTTTCATCAACATGCAGAAGTCGATTTATCCGAAAACCTTCAATCAGACCTTTCCTGAAGGGGTTGGTATTGCTCACTTTTCTGGTGTGGATGGTAGTCGCAAGGTACCCGGTTGTACTGATGGTTTGAGTGTGCCGGCCTATTTACCTGCATTGCCAGATGCCACCACCTGTGATGGCAAGGTACCTGAGCCGAAGAAAAAATCCTTGTGGGAGCGGCTGTTCGGTTCCTGAAGTGCTTTCTATATCTGGCGGCTGGAACCGGATTATTTTTGTTTTGACGGCTTATTCAGTCGCGCGTCTATATACTTTTGGAAGTCCGGGGTGTCACTACAGCGCAGCGTGCCGCCCATCAATCCAGATAATAATCCTGCAGCTTTGCCAGCAGTGCCGCTGCAATCTATTTTCTTTATTTTCATTTCCGGCTCGGCTTGTGGTAATTGGTAGCCTTGCGTCTGTTGCTGATAAAATTGTTGCTGTCGATTGGCAGTAGCCGCTTCGCTCATCGCTTGCATTTGTTGCGTATTAATGCGGTTTAAATGTGAACTGAGTGCCTGGTTGAGTCGCTCAAGTTGATTTCCCGTTTCTGTTGTTTCGACTGCCGACTCCGTAATGGGATTTTCATTAGCAACGGCCACTTCAGGAGACGGCTCGGTTGGTTCAGTTATCGCTGCATCGGATACTGTTGCTTTTTCTGACTCTGGGAATGTTTGGGCCAATGGCTGCTGATCTGACTCGAGAATGTTGTTTTGGAGCTCAGCAACAGGTATTTCAGTAGGGGCTGTCTCGATGGGCACTGTTTCTAAGGCTTCTGGTGATTCAGCCGGAACTTCGTTAAGCTGGGGTATTGGTGGATAATAGAGCGTTGCCTGAATGGGGGTGATTTCTTCAGGGATACTCAGAATGTGAGGGATATGACGGGCGCTCAGCCAGGCTAGCGCAGCAATTCCCAGTGCATGTATAGCTAACGAACAGAGCACCAGCGCTTTATTGCTTTTATCCCTGGTCTTGTTGGCCTGATTGTCCTTTGTCTCAACCTCAAGCCCCAGGCTGATACCGGGCAAGGGCAACACCGCAATATCTTCCGTTAAGCGGATTTTTATGGCCGCCTTCGAATCGGTATCCGAAATACCCGCAATGCTTTGCACCACAATACTGTGTGATGGTTCTAGCGAAACTTCGTCCAGATTGAGATTTATCAGGTTTAAATTAATGGTGTGCAACTTAGCTTACTTACCAAATAAAACTAAGTGATAGAGGCTTATGCGAGAAATAAGTTCCCAAAGGAATGTTACCAATTGCTACTGGAACTAAAAATAACGGATATCACGGATAGTTAAAAAATGTATTTGAGAGCCGGAGCGATACAGTCGCCCCGGCTTTTCGTGAGCAATTACAGGCTTTCCAGCGCGCTACGGGCCACCTGAATTGTTTGGTCGATGATGGCTTCAGAGTGCATGGCTGATACAAAGCCTGCTTCGTAGGATGCAGGAGCCATGTAAACTCCTAGCTCCAACATTTTATGGTAAAAGCGATTAAATTGCTCGGTGTTGCAATTGATAGCTTGCTGGTAGTTCACCACCTTCTCTACCTCTGTAAAGAAAATGCCAAACATGGAACCGGCGTAGTTTACCGTCATTGGTATGCCAACGGTCTTGGCTTCCGCCTGAATGCCCAGTGCCAGCTTTTCAGTGTTGTGGCTCAGGGTTTCATACAAACCCGGCGCCTGAATCGCATTCAGCGCTGCAAGACCTGCGCTCATAGCAATGGGGTTACCAGATAGCGTACCCGCCTGATACACGGGGCCGCTTGGTGCCAGATGGGCCATAATTTCGCGTTTGCCACCAAACGCACCTACCGGCATACCGCCACCGATAACTTTACCTAAACAGGTAAGATCTGGTTTGATGTTGTAGTGCGCCTGTGCGCCACCCAATGCCACGCGAAAGCCAGTCATAACTTCATCGAAAATCAGTAATGCGCTGTGTTTGTCGCAGATTGCGCGTAAACCTTCGAGAAATCCGGGGACTGGCGGGATACAATTCATATTCCCGGCTACGGGTTCGACAATAATACAGGCGATATCATCGCCGCATTGGGCGAAGGCTTCTTCCACAGTTGCCAGGTTATTAAATTCAACGGTTAAGGTATGTTGTGCCACGCTTTCTGGCACGCCTGGTGAACTAGGGACTCCGAAGGTCAGGGCACCTGAGCCCGCTTTCACTAATAAACTGTCGGAATGGCCGTGATAACAACCTTCGAACTTCAATATTTTGTTTTTACCGGTAAAACCACGGGCCAGACGGATGGCACTCATAGTGGCCTCGGTGCCCGAATTAACCATACGTGACATTTCCATGCTTGGTACAAGTGTACTGATGAGCTCTGCCATCTGTACTTCCAATTCGGTGGGGGCACCAAAGCTCAAGCCGTTTTCTATGGCGTCAGCCACTGCTTTGCGGATCATCTCATTGTTATGACCCAACACCATGGGCCCCCAGGAGAGAACGTAATCGATATACTGTTTGCCATCGGCATCAAACAGGTAAGGGCCATCGGCTTTGCTGATGAAAGGCGGGGTACCACCAACGGCTTTAAATGCGCGCACGGGGCTGTTTACACCGCCGGGTATATGTTGCTTTGCTTGGGAAAAAAGTTGTTCAGATTTTTGCATTGATGCTCTCTTTGCTGGTCTGGTTTTAATATGTCAAATGAGTCGTGATTAATTGCTGTGATAATGCCAAGGCACGGCGCGCTCGTAGTCCTTAACCTTATTTTCAACACCCAATGCTAAGGCAAATAACGCCATTCTTACTAATACACCGTTATCAGTTTGACGGAAAATCGCCAGATTGGGGTTTTGATTCAGGTCGTTGTCCAACTCGTTGGCATCGGCGCGTGAATCTCGCGGCAGCGGATGCATTATCACTGTTTTGGACTGAAAATGCTGGGTGTAAATCGCCTGATTGAGGCGAAATTTCCCTCGGTACTTATTGGCCTCTTCTTTGGAGGGGAAGCGTTCCTCTTGCACTCGCGTCTGATAACAGATATCGGCATCAACCTGGCCATCTAATGAGTCCTGGATGTTGAATTGGTGTCCGGCATTCGTGATGGTATCCAGAATGTAATCAGGCATGCCGAGCTCTTTCGGCGCAATAAACGTAAAGCGAATATCTTTAAACAGGCATAATAGCTTGGCCAATGAATGTACGGTGCGGCCAAACTTTAGGTCACCTACCATGGCAATGTGCAGTCCGTTAATATCACGCTGATGGAAAGCCAGTTCTTTTTTAATGGTGTAGAGATCTAATAAGGCCTGAGTAGGGTGTTCATTGGGACCGTCACCGCCATTGATACAGGGGACCCGGCTGCCTTTGGAAAATTCCTCAACCGAACCCGCATCCGGATGGCGCATGGCGATGACATCAGAATAGCCGCTCAGTACTCTGGCCGTATCGTATAAGGACTCTCCCTTGGCCAGGGCAGAATTGCTCACACCAACCGTTTCCCGTACTTCACCACCTAATAAGTTAAAGGCAGTACCAAAACTGACTCTGGTACGGGTACTAGGTTCAAAAAACAGGTTACCCAAAATGGCACCATCTAACACGGTAGTGCGCTTTTCCCGGCGCGTGTATACCTGCATGGTATCGGCGACATTAAAGATTTGGGTTATGGCATCCAGATCAAACTGATTAACCGAGAGAATGTGTTGACCCAAGAAACGACTCATGGCGCAAGTTCCTGCTGAAAGATAAAATTGCTCTATTGTCCTTTGGTTATAAAAAAAAGGGAAGCGTTAGCCTCCCTTTTGTTGTTATCTGCAGGAACGTTATACGTTAATCCAGTTTAAAGCGACCTAATACGCCTTGCATATCGTGACACTTGTCTTCCAGCTCTCCAGATATTTCATCTACTTCACTCATCGTTGTGGCAAGTGCATCTGCTGAGTGGCTGATGGACTCTATGCGTTTGCTCAAGTCGTTGCTCACTGCGGATTGCTCCTCAGATGCCACTGCGATTTGGTGATTCATATCACTCACATTGACGACGGTTTCCTGAATGCCATCCAGGATCTCACTAATGCTATCGGCCTCTGTTGCCGCTTGCCCAACAGCATTGGTGCTGGAAGACATGGACTGATGCGCGTCTTCTGCGGAGCTTTGCAGGCCAGTAACGATATTTTCAATTTCTTCAGTTGAAGATTGAGTGCGTTGTGCCAGGGTTCGAACTTCATCGGCAACCACCGCAAAGCCACGACCTTGTTCACCTGCACGGGCTGCCTCAATGGCTGCGTTCAGGGCCAGCAAGTTAGTCTGTTCGGCGATGGATTTAATTACAGTGACCACAGAGCCGATTTTTTCACTGTTATCTCTGAGGCGATAAACCTGGTCTGCCGTACCTGAAATACTACTTTCCAGACTCTTAATAATGCCAACACTGCTCACTACCCGACTTCGGCCTTGCTCAACTTTTTCTTTGGCAATATCGGTTTGCTCTACCGTGTGTTGTGAGTGTTCTGCCACTTTCGACGCGGTAATGGACATTTCCTGCAATGCTGTGGCTATCATCTGCACATCAGATAACTGTGCGTCTGTGGATTTGTTAGCATCCACCATCATGGATTTGATGGTTTCTGAGCGATTCTCGATCACATTGCCCGTTTGCAAAACGTTTTTAATCAGCTCGGTGAGCTTTTCCAATAGTAAGTGGAAGTTGCGGGCGAGGCTGGCAAACTCGGTGCTGCGTGCGCCTTTGAGTTTCCGCGTTAAGTCGCCATCACCCATGGCGATCTCTTTGATAGACAGTGTCACGTCTAACAGTTGTGAAAGAACCAGTTTTCGGGTGGTGATAACCGCAGCAACGAGCATAACCACTACCAGAATCAAGATGTTTAGCATGGCGGAGAATGCGTTGCTGGCTAATTTGCTTTGCATGGGCTCTTTGGTAAACACCACGCTTATTTTCCCGATCTCTTTGTTGTCTCGATTGATAAGACCGGATTCGTACACTTCCACTGAATCGTCCGTAAGGCGGGTTTTACCGGATTTGCCTAACTCTTTATCACGGTGATCCGTGATGGTAACTCCAGAGACGATGTCGATGTCGGTCATGGCTTTGGCGATTTGCTCCACCTGGCCATAATCATAAGTAAACACCGGTTCGATTAATGCGACTCTGGCATAGCCCAGCTGTGCTTGCATTTGCTTTTCGAAATCACTTTCCGCTTGCCCTGATGAGACCATATAGGCCACCGAGCCTGACAAAGTCGCTGCAATAAAGCCACTGACAAACAACCAAAATACGAGTTGGTTACTAATCGATTTAAACATGGGCGTCTTATGCCTCTTTTATTTGTACGTTCCTGAATCAATCAGTCTCAAAAATGGCTTTATCGAAGCTGATAAATTGGGGTCATTAAAGAAACTGAAACGTTTTTGTAACACTATAGTTACAATGTTCGGGCACAGCAAATCTTTGCTTACCGCCTTCCAATGGCGATTTTGTATATTGTTTTTATTATTTTTGTTAACAAAGAATATAAAATCATCATCCTAAATCAAAGATTAAAATAATATTTTTTTTCTTTATCGTCTGGTTTGTGAAAAAATCCATTTTTTAATGAAAGTATTTTTCGTTCAGATAATTGTGCTTTATCTAAAATGTGTTGGTAAGTTTGCTGGAACATACGTTCGTACTCACCAGACTCTATCAGTCGATTGAAGCCTTGTTCAATATCCTGCGCTAGTTGCACATCATCTCTGTGTACAAAATAAAAATTAGCATAGGGGTAGTGCACTGCTACATTGGGCTCAATGGCAATGCCCATGTTTTTATAGCTTTCCAGTTCGCCCCAGATTTCCAGTACTGAACGCGGGAACAAATCAAAACGGCGTTTTTGCAACATCTTGAACAAGGCTTCGTAAGATGTCGTCGTATGGACTACAAAACCATTGTCGCTGAACAGGGCCACATCGGGCCATCCGCCGCCCAGCCCGACACTAAATAGCTTTAATTGCTCTGTGGAATGAACGTCTCTTAATAGGTTTTTTTTGTCCTCATTCACCAATAGCAAGCGCCACCCCAGTAATCCTTTTTGAATGGGAATGCGCACTGCGCGGTAATGTTGTTCTCGATGATCGGAAGTACCAGTCCAGACAATATCCAGTTTTTTATCGTTCAGTAATAACAGCGCTCTATCCTGCTGGGCGGGATACAGTGATTCTTGAAGCTGATATTTGTGGGGGATTTCGGCAAGAATGGCCTGTAAAACATCAATGGCAAAATCCTGGCGTTTATCAACACCCGCTTCCGGACGTGGATATATCAATAATCGCTCTGTGCTGGATACTGAAAAAGACATCAGTATTAAGCTACAAATCAAACTGCTTAAAATAGCTTGTAGACCTTTCAAAATCACGCCCCGGGGCAAAAGCATTTTGGAGATAATTGTGTATTATGATAATCATAGTTGCTTAATCTCTCCTTTGCTTTCTGCTAAGGTCTTACCAGTGATGGAATTTTGAACCTGGAGCAGTTACTCCTTATGCGTATTTTGTGGATGGCACTAGTATTATTAGTCTTGGCTGAATCGGCCAATGCTTCCAGTTGTGGGGCTGAAGTGCAATTGCAGGTTTTGGGAACAGGGGGGCCGGAAATAACCGACAGTCGAATTTCTTCGGGTTATCAACTTTGGCTCGATGGACGCAGCCGACTGTTACTGGATACTGGCAGTGGCAGCAGCTTTAGTTTTGAGCAAAGTCAAGCCGACTTTGCCGATGTAGATGCCGTTTTACTTTCTCATTTGCACACCGACCACAGTGCAGATTTACCCACCTACATTAAAGGTTCTTTCTTCACTCACCGAAATCGGGATTTGTTCGTTATCGGTCCTGATAAAAATTCTCGTATGCCTGCAACCAGCGAATTTGTCACCCGTCTATTTGGTCAAGAGGGCGCTTTTCCTTATCTTTCTGATTATTTAGTGCAAGGGCAGGAGAGTTATCAGCTCCTAAGTGAGGATGTGCCGATGGAAAAAGGCACAGCGTTATATGAAAAAACATTTCCGTGGGGCAGGGTAACCGCCATTGCGGTTGATCACGGTCCTATTCCCGCTCTTGCCTGGCGCATCGAGATGGTTGGCTGTGTTGTGGTATATAGCGGAGATTTGAGCAATAAAACTGATAAACTGGCCCAGTTTGCACAGCAGGCAGATTTGCTGGTGATCCACATGGCTATATCGGACAGTGCCGGTCAGATAGCGAAAAATTTACATGTAACACCAACAGAAATTGCACGGATTGCCCAAAAAGCTAAACCGAGAAAGCTGTTGATATCGCATTTGATGCGTCGTAGTGAGCCCGAGCTAAGTAAAACCTTAAAACAAATCCAACAAAATTACGGTGGGGAGATTATTGTGGCGCAAAGGCTATTAACCGTGCCTGTTAGCCCGCGTGACGCTGCAAAATAAGTAAATAATCCTCAACCACAAGGTTAACAAAGTCCCGTTGTTGTTGCTCATCCAATTCACCGGGAAGACCCATCAAGCTTAGCATGTGGTGCTCTCCTTTGAGCATATTGAAAAACGCCATGACCAGATGCTTTAAGTGTTGCTGAGGAATATGGACTTCCTGTTGTTTTAACAGATAGTCTTTTAAAATCAACATGGCCTGTTTGGGACCCGCTTCGTAAAATAGTTCCGCTACATGTACGTTGGTGCTTACTTCGCCCATGACTACTCTGTACATTGCAACTACATCTTTGTCATGCAGTAATCTGACAAATTGCTCTGCAATTAAAAGTAATACAGCTTTCAGATTTTTCGGGCATTCCAGAATATGTTCTTCGTCCATCTGATATTGGCGACACTTTAATGAAATAACCGCAGTAAAAAGGGCGTCTTTGTTTTTGAAGTGGGAATACACGGTTTGCTTGGAGACACCTGCCTCTTTTGCAACGTTATCCATCGAGGTGGCATTGAACCCCTGGCGTAAAAACAGACAACTTGCCGCCTTTAAAATTTGCTGCTGTTTTTCTGTACTTTTCGGGCGCCCCGCCTGTGATTTTTTCTCATTCGTCATGCGTTATATCACTTTGCATTAATTATCAAACTAAACAGTCTAGTATTTTTATTTGAAATATCATACTATACAGTCTAGTATTATTTTCGGTTAGTGGCAATTACTGGTTTGGAGTTCACATGTCATCTTCTCAATTGCGTTCATGGGTTACACAACGTCCCGGTTTAGTGGTGATGTTATTTTTTGTTGTCCCTGCGCTGTTTTTATTTTTATTAATGAGTGCTGCAGGCGCAGGTCAGGTGCCGCAAGCACCCGCTGAACCTTTCCCTAATAAAGTGGATGTCATTAAGGTGGAACGTCAAAACGCCTATAGCCGCTCAGTCAAGGTTGTCGGCAGAGTGGAGGCCAGTAAACAAGCTAGTTTGGGCTTTGAGCGCGGCGGTACTTTGCTGACTGCGCTGGTTGATGAAGGTGATAAAGTCACTGAAGGGCAATTGCTTGCTGAATTGGATACACAACGGCTAAATGCCCAGCTACAAGAAATTGAAGCCGGAATTGCCAGAGCGACAGCGGATGCGCGCTTAGCCAAGCTTTCTGAAAATCGCATTGCTTCACTGGTAAAGCAAAAACTTGAGTCTTCCCAGCGCCTTGACGAAACGCGAGAAGCAACGCTGGCTGCACAAGCACTGGTGCGAGAGATGGAAGCGCGTAAAGCCAGTGTGTTGGTGGAGTTTGCCAAGTCCAAAATAATTTCGCCTTTTACCGGCACCATCTTGTCCCGTCCGGTTGATCCCGGCTCTGTTGTGGGGCAGGGGATGACCGTCTTTACCTTACAACAAGATTCAGGTACCGAAGTGCGCATGGCGATGGCTGCTGATAAAGCGTTTCAGCTGGTAAAAGGGCGCTCCTACCAGGTATTTAGCGGACCTGAATCTTTCAATGCCAGGCTGAAGTCTATCGCCAATGCCAGAACCATCAGTACCCGTACAGTCGACGCGATATTTGAAATTGAAGCCGGTAGCAATGATAAAGCCGCGATTTTACCGGGCGACTTGTTAACCTTGTTATTGCCAACGGAGACGCAATTGGCAGGATACTGGGTGCCTAAATCCGCCCTTACCAATGGCATACGAGGCATGTGGAATCTGTTTACGGTATCAGATGCTAGTGGTGCCCAAACCATAAAAACGCGCGCCGTCACAGTGTTATTTTCAGATGAGAGCAAGGCTTATGTAAGTGGCGCATTAAATGCGCAAGACTATGTCATTTTGCGCGGTGGACAACGTCTTGTTCCCGAGCAAATGGTTTACGCTACACAAGTCCCTTTTCCTGAATCTGCTAAGCCTATGGCTGTGGCCGGTTTGTAGTTGCCGGGAGTAAATGATGTCATCACATAATTCCTCCGTTCGAAAAATGCCTTGGTACAGTTTGTTTTTCCGCAATGGTCATCTGCTGCTTTTGAGTATTGTGATTGTCATGGTGGCGGGGCTGTCAGCTTTGGTGAATTTGCCACGACTGGAAGATCCTCGAATTGATTTGAGAAATGTCATTGCGCTTACCCCTTTTCCGGGGGCCTCCGCCGAACGCGTTGAAGCCTTGGTGAGTGACGTTATAGAAGATGAGTTACGCCAGCTTGATGAAATCAAAGAGCTCAAATCTACCTCCCGAGCGGGTATATCCGTGGTGAGTATTGAGTTGCAGGCGTGGGTCGATAACAGCACCAATGAGCAGATTTTCTCAGAGATACGAGATCGCTTATCAGAAGCTGCCAAAAAATTTCCGCAAGGAGCAGGTGAGCCCAATTTAGATACGCAACGGGGAGCCACATCTTTTACCTTGAAAGTAGCCTTATCCCCTGTTGCAGATGTGCAGACAGAGCAAGGGTTTAAAGACCTCAGCATCGCGACGCGTTTATCGGAAGAGTTGTCGGATCGTTTACGCAACGTGCCCGGAACGGAAATCGTACGTATTTATGGCGATCCAGAAGAGGAAATTCTGGTGAGTATTGATGCTGTGCAACTGGCGAACGCCGGTTTAACCGTAGCACAAGCTGCTGCACTGATTGCCGCCAATGATCCCAAAGCTCCGGCAGGTGTGGTGCGAAACCAAAACAATAATTTGCGGGTTCAGGTGGCCAGTGAACTGGATACCCTGGAGTCGGTACGCGACATTCCGCTGCGCAGCGATGCGATTAACGGCTATTTGCGAGTGGGAGATATCGCTCAGGTTGAACGCAGTTGGCAGCAGCCCCAGCAAGATATTTCTTTATTGGATGGTGAACAAGTCATCCTTGTGGCAGCCCGTATGCAAACCACTGTGCGTGTCGATAAATGGATGGCCAATGCCAAGGAAGTTGTCGCTGAATTTGACGAAGAATTCGCCGGTACGGTGCACACAGAGGTTATTTTTGATCAGAACATCTACACGGAACAGCGCCTTGCCGATTTGACTCAAAATTTGTTACTGGGGAGCGTTGTGGTGATGTTGGTGGTGCTGCTTTTCATGGGGGCCAGAGCCGCCTGGATTGTGGGATTGTCCCTGCCGCTTTCAGCCGCGTTTGCGATATTTTCTTTGTCCTTTTATGGACAGCAAATTCACCAGATGTCAATTTTCGGTATTATTGTGGCCATTGGCTTGTTGATTGATAACGCAATCGTGATCACCGACGAGATACGCGCCAATTTGCAAAACAAAGCCATGTCTCGTCTGGATGCACTAGTCACTAGCTTGCGGCATCTGTTTGTTCCCTTATTAGCCTCAACCCTAACCACTATTCTCGGGTTTATGCCGATATTCCTGCTACCGGGTAACATTGGTGATTTTGTCAGCCCCATCGCCATCAGCGTTGTGATGGCCTTAATTGGCTCACTGTTTATTTCACTGACCATTATTGCGGCTCTTGCGGCGCGATTTCTACCGCGCAAACCCGGTGACAGTGAGGCTTCCTGGTACCAGGCTGGGGTACAAATGCCTTTGATAACACAGCTGTTTAAGTCACGTTTGCAATCAGCGCTTGAAAACCCGTTGAAAGTACTATGGTTACCTATCGGGCTACCCATTTTAGGTTTTGTGCTGGCGGGGCAACTGGGCAATGTGTTTTTCCCCAGCGCTGACAGAGATCAATTTGAGATGTACATCTGGATGCCTGCAGGCACCAGTATCGAGCGTACTTATGATGTAACTCGTGAGATAGACGTGCAAGTGCGCGATCATGATTTGGTACAGCAGGTGACCTGGTTGGTAGGCGGCTCAGTACCTTCGGTATATTACAACCAGGTAATGACTCGAGATAACACACCCTATTTTGCTCAGGCTGTGGTGTCTGCCGTTAGTGTTGATGGTGCCGCGACACTGATTTCAGAATTGCAATTTGAATTGAGTGAGCAGTTTCCGCAAGCTCAAATTGTAGTGCGTCCTTTTGGTCAAGGCCCACCGATTTCGGCCCCGATTGGCGTCGACATTTTTGGCCCCGACCTGGAAGTATTGCAGCAGCTGGGTGAGCAAGTGCGCCTGGCGATGTCAGAGATACCGGGTATTACTCAAAGTATTGCTTCAATTGAAACCGGAGAGCCAGAATTAATTTTAAGTACCAGCTACAACGAGTCATTATTAGCCGGATTGAGTTATAACGATATCGCAGCACAATTGCAATCTGCGTTAGATGGTGCAACTGGTGGCTCTATTCTGGAAGGCACGGAAGAAATCCCGGTCCGGGTGCGTCTGAGTAATCAAGAGCGCAAGGATACCAGCGAGTTGGCCAGCTTACCTATCTTAAACAGTCAATTGTCGCAACAGCAAACATGGGTACCGCTTTCAGCATTGGGGGAATTTGAGTTAAAACCCACAATGTCAGGTATTTCCCGAAATGATGGGGTCAGAGTCAACCACATTGAAGCGTTCTTGTTGCCCAATGCCACAGCCATTGATGTTTCCAATCGGTTATTGGAGTTGATCAATGACGGACGTATCCAATTGCCTCAGGGTTATAGCATCAAAATGAAAGGTGATGCCGATAAACAGCAAGAAGCGTTAGGCCAGTTAGCCACTTATGCCCCGGTTTTACTGGTACTCATGCTGGCAACCCTGATCCTGTCTTTTAATAGCTTCAGACTGGCGGGTGTTATAGGGGCGGTTGCAATGTTATCGGTGGGATTAGGCATGTTAAGCCTTTGGATTTCTGGTTTGCCCGTGGGTTTCAATCCTATTTTGGGCAGTGCGGGTTTGATTGGTGTGGCTATTAATGGCTCCATTGTGGTGATTGCCGCAATTAATGCTGATGAGCGAGCCGTGATGGGGGACAGTGCAGCCATAGTTGAAGCTACCATGAGTTGTAGTCGTCATATTCTGTCTACTACCGTCACCACAGTGGGCGGTTTTATTCCACTACTGCTGTTCAGTGAAGGCACGTTCTGGCCACCGCTTGCTGTGGTACTTGCCGGAGGCGTAGGCTTTTCAGTGATACTGTCTTTGATTTTCACTCCGGTTGTGGTGAGTGTGATCAATCGCCGTAAAGCGAGAAAAATCAGGGCCGGAAAAGCTCAATCTGCAGCATCGCTAGCCTTTGGTCGATAAGTATTGAGCCATTTGGTAACGCGTTCTGCGATATCTAGTTGTGTGTGGGCATCGATGATGTGATGCCCTTGCTCAGGGTAAAGCAGCAGTGAAACTGGCGCATTGTTGCGGACTTTAAGGTGACGATACAGCTCCACCGATTGACTGTAGTGCACCCGGTTATCTCTTATGCCATGCATGATGAGAAGTGGCGTATTGTGCTTCTCGCTATAGTAAATGGGACTGGCCTGTAACCATGCATGCCAGCTTTGCCAGGGCGTGCTCAAGGCATGGGTTTGCAGCATTTCTGTGGGAATATCCGTGGTACCGAATTTAGAAATCTGATTACTAATCCCGGCGATACTCACTGCTGCCGAAAAGTATTGTGAAAATTTTGTTGCTCCCCAGGCTGCGGCATAACCGCCATAAGACGCACCTGAAATTCCCAGCCAATCAGTGGACAACTGCTTATCGAGTAAGTACTGTCGTGCCGCCAGCAAATCGTTAAATTCGGCTCCTGCATAATCTCCTTGCCCCAGTTTTAAAAAGGCATCGCCGCGTCCTGAAGAGCCTCTGTAATTGGGTAAAAAACTTTGAATGCCCATAGCAGCAAGGCTATGCACTGGCTGGCTATATCGGGCAACCCAGCCATCACTAATATGGGATTCTGGACCACCATGGACAAATATCACTGTGTCATACCTGGAAGAGGTATTTGCATCGCGGGGAGATATCAGGATTCCTTCCAGTTCAACGCCGTCTTCGGCCATAAATTTGTGAACTTGTTGCAGGCCCAAGCTCAACTCGTCTAACTGGCTATTGGAGTTAGTGGAGCGCAGCATTTTACCCCGCTTAAACCAGAATAATTCGTCAGGATGCAAACGGCTGTTGGCGATAACCGCCAGGTTGTTATCACTATCTGTGCTGTGTATGCCGCGGATGATGAGTTGTCCATCATACAAGGTGCGGTAACTGTCGCTATTGTTGTTAGCGCGCTTGCTGGCAATAATAGAGCGAACCCCGATATCGGCGCTAAATACCAGATTTCTGGTTTCAGGCCACAACACATTAGTTATCATGCCTTCAAAGTTACTGAGTAATTGCTGACTTTTCTGGCGCTTTATATCCATCAAAAACAGGCTGCCGTGATCCGGTGAGTTTGGGGTTTGTGCAGCAACAAAGGCAAGCTTGTTGCCATCAGGAGAGAACACTGCTTTCCCCAGTTTTCCTAACCCTGAAACTAGCGTCGTTGTTGTGCCTTGGGCATCGTTCAATACATACTCAGCGCGCATGGTGACATCATCTTGCTTGTAGGATGGCGCTTTCTTAATCAGTAGTTTTTGGCTTTCCGGAGCGAACTGAGCCTCTATTACGTGGCCATCAATAGCAATTAGCTGCTCACCCTTGTCCAGCTGAGCTAGAGATAACAGGTACAGGCGGTGGTTCTTGTGTGGTTCATTTTCAAATTCGTATACGCTATCCAGCTTAGGCGTCTTGCTCTGCTCTGCTTGTGGAGTGGGGTACCAATAAGCGAGTGACCCGCCATCATCGTGCAAATCAAAGCCGTGAATATGCTGCTTTTTTGCCACTGCTTTAATGGCTTCCCCACCATCCGTCCTTATCATGTAAATGCTAAAATAAGGCTCTGCCTGGCGTCGCATCAGCAGCCAGATTTGTTGCCCGTCGGCACTCCATTTTATTTGCTGAATCTGATTCATACCTCTTATGAGGTGGCGCATTTGGCCTTTGTGATCCAATAGAAATAGTTCCTGCCAGTCAGGGCCGGGAGAGGCTTTGCGGCTATCACGAGGAATATTTTGAATAAAGGCGATGTGTTTGTTATCGGGGGAAAGCCGAGCATCATTGATTTGTTTTAAGCCCACCAATAACTCAGGCTTCATACTTTGAGGTGTCGCCTCGGTAACTGAGGCGACAATTGAAAACAACATCAGCAGCGCTAGTTTCAACTGCTCTTTAAAAAATTGTTCCATGTTTTTCCCTAAAAGGGCTTAACAACCGCAAGTACGATGATGGCCAGAAAGATAAACACCGGTGATTCATTTAATAAGCGATAAAACTTATGACCATGGCGGTTTTCATCCCGTTCAAAGCGCTTCATTAAAATGAAAAGATAAGCATAGTAGGCATAAACCAGTAGTACTAATAACAACTTGGCGTGTAACCAATGGGAAGCACCTAACCAACCCATACCGTATTGATAGATTAAAGCAATACCAAATACCAAAGTTAAAATGGCGAAGGGTAAAACGAACCACCAAAGTCGCCGTTCCATGATCTTGAATTGTTGCTTTACTTCATGGGATTCAGATTGAGCGTGATAAACAAATAGTCTCGGCAGATAAAATATGCCCGCCATCCATGCCACCATAAAAAAAATGTGAAGTGCCTTAAGCCACAAAATGGTCACAATCTGACTCCTTAATATTCTTTGCGATATAAATAGCTTCGCACCGCATCCCAAGTTATCACGCCAATAATGGAATGAGGTGTCGAACCCTGAACATACACAGCACCTTCTCTGCGATTTTGCAGTATTTCATAGACTTCCGCCAATGTAGCCTGTGCGGATACCCCTTGCATTGGGAAGAAGCGCAAGGGGGAACCCTCTTTGTTCAGACTGAAATCGTATTGTACCAGGAAGTATTGCACATCGATTTCGTAGGTGGATTTTTGCACCACCGGATGTGTGGGAGCCGTATCCAGAAAGTCCAGAATATGTTTGTCTGTGGCATCCATAAACAGTTTGTATTCACGGTCGATAAGTGCCAGCACGCCGACTTTCTGCAAGGTAGAGCGTATGGAGGAAGTTGAGTAGGGCAGGTTTTGATAATCCAGTTGTCGAATAAAAATGGAGCTGTTTTTAAACAACTGGTTGGCCGTTACATAAGAAGGTACGATTACCATCATGGCAGGTAGCACAACATCTACAGAATTTGATAATTCCATCACTGCAGACAATGCCGCCAAAGGGGCATGCACTACAGAGGTGAGAAACGCGGCGATGCCCAAAATAGCAAAGCTACTGGTTAAGTGGCTGGGATCATCATAGGCCAGGCCCAATGGATACATTAAAATTGCCCCAAGTAGTGCACCCAATCCCAATACCGGGCCAATCAGTCCTCCGGGAATACCCAATCCAATGGCAAAAATGGTTAGAATAAATTTAGCCAACAGTATGGCAAGCAGTAGTTGGATGTCTTGTGGTGCAGCCACCACCCAATGAATGGCACTAAAACCGGTACCCATGGCGTTGGGAATAAACCAGCCAACCAAGCCTGTAATTACCCCGGCCAATAGCAGACGACTGAACATGCTCATGGGACGGAACCAACGAATAATGTTCATTATTTGCATATTGAACAAAGTCGAAATACCGCCCAGTACGGCTCCAAATAAGATGAAATACAGATACATCCAGGTATCAAATTCAGCAATAGTCAGAAAAGCCAGTTCATGGTCATCGCCAAACACCAAGCGACTCAATACTGAGCCACAAGCCGCAGAGAGCATTATGGGGATAAAAATATGGATTTTATACTCTCTTAGCACCACTTCCATTACGAACAAAACCGCTGCAAAAGGGGTGTTAAATGAGGCTGATATGCCGGCGGCGATGCCACAGCCGGTTAAAATTCGGATGCTGTTGTAAGGTAGTTTGAGCCAGTTCCCAATGAAGCTACTACCGGCTGCCCCCAAGTGCACGGAAGGGCCTTCTCGACCCACAGAAAAACCGCTGGCCAGGGCCGCCATTCCGCCGAAAAACTGGTTTAAGGTATTTTTAAAGGGCATGAGTCCGTTGTGATTTTTAACACGATAAATTACAAACGGAATACCCGTACGATAGTGTTTAAAGCGGGTGATGATAGCGAATAAGAATATCGCCAACGCCCCTAAAATGGGGATCAATAAACGCATTTCCGGCTCTAGTGAAGCGAAGTTATCCACCTCGTCCAGCCAGAGTAATTGTAAACTCTCGTAGCTGAGACGAAATAATATGATTAAGCTACCGGAACAAATACCTGCGAGGACACCCAGCAAACTGAGTTGTACTGACGTACGGGGATGGGAGAGCGCTACTCGCAGTGAAGCGAGAGAAAGGCGCCTCTTCATTGCTCTGATAAAGACTTTTATCGGCATTGGGCGGCTCGGTTCAAGAGAAAGTCCATAGGATCGTTTAGCTATATTGGTATCATAAAATAGGCTACTTGGCGATAGTAAACACAACGCAAGTCTATGAAAAATTTCTGGTTTTGCGCTCTCCCGAGACAATTAATCAATACTTTAAGATGTTGTCGCTGCTGTCTATAATGGTGGAAATTCCACAAGGGCCAACATGTGACCAGCCAACTTCTCAAAAAACGACTCGGTGCATTCCGATATTATCTGGTGGTGATTGCCTTGCTAATATTATCCGGGTGGCTTGGCTATCAATGGGCAGGTATTGAGCAGCAACGGTTAAATGAAGAAATTAATCGTCTAAACCAATCTATGAATAACCTGGTGACGGAGAACAATCGTCTGACTCGAGATATTAATATTCTGGGAGTCGACCTTGAAGTCGCTCGACTAGCGTCAGAAGAGAGTCGAAAACAGATATTGCAACAAATGACGGCTGAAAAAGAGCTGCGTAGAGAGTTAAGCTTTTATCAAAAGGTTATGGCCCCGGAACTGGAGCAAGACGGTTTCATCATTGATTCTTTTAATCTCGAGCCCAGTGCCAGCGAAGGCTTTTTTCGCTATGCGCTTATTCTGATGCAAAAAGACAAGCATCGCACCACGGTAAAAGGCAAGGTGGATATTACGCTGATTGGTAGTCAGGATGGCAAGCCTACAGAGCTAAAACTTAACGAGGTGCTGATTGAAAACTCTGATGCGCTCAGTTTTAGTTTTCGATATTTCGAAGTGCTCAAGGGGGAGTTTATGTTGCCCGAGGCCTTTGCTCCGGAAATCATCGTGGTGGAGTCTCGTTTAAAAGACAAGAAGTGGGGCAGTGACTATTTAAAACGCAGCTTTGACTGGCAGCTGTTTGAAACTCAAGCGGAGTAGCGGATACATTATGAGTGAAATTAAGGCACCTGATGAGTTATTGAAAGCACAGTGGATTGCCAATATTACTGATACGGCAGTGCGTATACCCATTTTAAATATCAATGTCGGTTTAGACTTTCTTATCGGTTTAATTCCGGGGTTTGGTGACGCTGTCATGACTCTGGTAGCGCTACGCATTGTGTATCTGGGTAAGAAGCTAGGTATGCCGAAACACTTGCTACGCAAAATGGTGCGCAATAGCCTGCTGGATTTTGGCTTTGGTTTTATTCCGGTGGTGGGGGATCTGGTGGATCTGTTTTACAAAGCGAATAAGCGCAATGTTCGTTTGATGGAGCGCTGGTGGCTGCAACAGAACCAGTCTGAGCTTGCGAGCAATACGCAAGCCAAACTGGATTCATGGCAAGCGCCACAGGATTAGTACTAATTAGCAGAACATGCTATTGGCAAGGGTCTTTTGAATGCCCACTACATCAGTGCCGCGCTTCAGCTCTTTTACTAGTGGGGTAGGATCGCTACCTATCCAGATTTTCAGTTCACTATCCGTATCAAAGCTGCCGGCGGTTTCTACCGCAAATTTGGCTATGGATTTATAAGGTATTGATAAGTATTCCACCTTTTTACCAGTTACGCCTTGTTTATCGATTAAAATCAGGCGCTTATTGGTAAAGACGAACATGTCCCTGAAGACTTTGTAGCCCATTTGAATGGTTTCATTGTCCGCGGTGATAGCTTGTAGTTCTTCTTCTAATTGCTCCAGATCCACCTCTGAAGCATCGCCCATTAAACTTGATAATAATCCCATAATATTTCCTTGTTGTTATTAAGCTGTTCTTTTCGATACCACTAACCAAGCGGCGTGGATCATACCGGGAATACCACCCATTAGTGTGAGCACAATATTCAGGAAAAAGTGCAGTGTTAAGCCAACTTGTAAAAAGGCTCCTACTGGCGGCAGAATTATGGCCAGAATTAGATTTAATACACTCACGTCTTTGTTACTCATGCGGTTAGCCCTATTTTTGTTTTATCGAGTTAAGTGTAGGCAAAAAATCAAGCCTGTCGAATAGTTGACTGATTTACTCAGGTATTAGATAATCTGCCGCAATTCGCCATCGAGATCTGATGGCGCTCTATATGATGTTAATCCGAGGTATCAATGTCCGACACGCCAGAATTTCCTATTAACTTTTCTGATGCAGCCGCTTTAAAAGTGAAAAGCCTGATCGAAGAGGAAGAGAATCCGGAACTGAAACTGCGTGTTTATGTCACTGGCGGTGGTTGTTCTGGGTTTCAATATGGCTTTACTTTTGACGAGAAGGTCAATGATGGTGATATGGTTATCGAAAAGCAAACCGTTTCCCTGGTAGTGGATCCTATGAGTTTGCAATACCTTATGGGGGGGACTGTAGATTACAGTGAGGGGCTACACGGCGCTCGCTTCCTGGTAGATAATCCCAACGCTGAAACCACCTGTGGCTGCGGCTCCTCCTTTAGTATCTAAGCTTTTTCTACTCACCTTTCACTAGTACGCGCAACTGAATTCACGCGGTTGCGTTTTGTCACACTTTTTGTAAGGTTTTTGACCAATTTTTGATAGTTTTTCTGGTCAATTGCCTTAAAATGATCCCTTGTATTTCGTTTTATCGCCTTCTCTGGCGATGGTTTCTATTGTTCGCAAGGATTGTTCATGTCTGCTTTGATTACCCGGTTTCGTCAACAGCCTGTTTGGCTGGCATTAATTATTACCTTATTTCTTATCCTATGGATTGTATCTGGCATGGTCTCTGGGCAGACCGAAGGGCCGGTTAAAGAACAGCATGAGGCACCGCTGCAAAAGGTAGAAGTGACTACTTTTGTGGCAGACAGGGTCAATAAGGAGGTTTCGGTATATGGCCGTACTGAACCAGACCGAGAGGCTGTGCTCAAGGCCGAATTTGCTGCACAAGTCATCGACATTTTGGTGCCCGAAGGTAGTAAAGTAGAAAAAGGTGCGCTGCTATTCAAATTAGATGAAAGAGATCTGCAACAGCAATTGCGCTCTGCCGAGGCAACCGTTACTCAAAGAAAACTGGAATTACAGGGCGCAGAATCATTAAAACAAAAAGGTCTGCAGTCTGAAGTTAATATCGCTCAGGCGATGGCCAATTTAGAATTGGCAAAGTCACAATTGGTGAGTTTGCAAATCATGTTGCAAAACACAGAGATAAAAGCCCCCTATGCCGGGGTATTAAATACCCATGAAGTGGAAATTGGCGACTATGTCAAAGTCGGTGATCCGGTAGCCACTTTAGTAGACCTCGATCCTTTAGTCATCAGAGCGGATGTCACCGAAAATGATGTTGCAGCCTTACGCAGAGGCCAGGCAGCAATGGCCCGATTGGTTTCAGGGCAAAGAGTGGCAGGTGAAGTGCGCTATATTGCTGCAGTCTCTAACGAGGGTACCAACACCTTTAAAGTAGAAGTGGCCGTGCCCAATGCCGAGGGGCAATATCTGGCGGGTATGAGTACGCAACTTATTATTCCGTTGCAGGAGACATTGGCAGTACGTGTTACTCCTGCCGTGATGTCACTGGATGAGCGCGGTGAGCTGGGAGTGAAAACCGTGGATGAAGACGAAACCGTGCACTTCGTGCCCATTGATATGGTGAAAAGCGATAGCGAAGGCGTTTGGTTAAGTGGCTTAGGACCTCAAGCTGACATCATTACATTAGGGCAAGGCTTTGTGCGTGATGGTGACAAAGTGGAAGTCGTGCGCGCTTCTGATATCGCACAGGTGAACTAATGCGAGGTTTAATTTCTTCTTTATTAACGCGCACCCGAACGGTGCTGATGATCTTCCTGTTGCTGTTGATTTCAGGGACGGTGACTTATATCAATATTCCCAAGGAATCCAACCCCGATATTCCTATTCCTTTTATTTATGTTTCTATTGTGCATGACGGTATTTCACCGGAAGATGCTGAGCGCATGTTAGTTAAACCTATGGAAAAAGAATTGCGTTCCATTGAGGGGGTGAAGGAAATGACCGCCAATGCCGGCGAAGGTCACGCCAGTATCACTCTTGAGTTCTTGGCGGGAACAGATTCCAAAGTGGCATTGGCAGATGTGCGGGATAAAGTGACTGTGGCCCGAGGCAAACTGCCTTCTGACAGTGAAGAGCCCACGATTCACGAAGTTACGATGGCAGGACAGCAGCCCGTGGTGACAGTGGTGCTATCGGGTGAAGTCAGCGAGCGGGCTTTGATTAGCTTAGCCAGAGAGCTGAAAAACCGTCTCGAAGGTATCAAAGAGGTGCTGGAAGTTGAGGTAGGCGGGCAACGTGAAGACCAGGTGGAAATCATTGTCGATCCACTACTTCTGGAAAGCTATGGACTGGATCAGAATGACATTCTCAATCTGCTTTCTCGCAATAATCGCTTAGTACCTGCGGGTACATTGGATACTGGCGCAGGAAGTTTCGCTGTAAAAGTGCCGTCGGTTTTTGAAACCGTGAAAGATATTTTTGAGCAACCCATTAAAGTAGAAGGCGACAGGGTGATCACCTTCCAGGATGTGGCCACCATTCGTCGTGCCTACAAAGACGCTAACAGTTTTGCGCGGGTAAACGGCAGTGCCTCGGTTTCCCTGGAAGTTAAAAAACGTCCCGGCGAGAACATTATTGATACCGTAGCAAAAGTAAAAACCATGATCGGCGCGGCCCAGCAAACCGCACTTTGGCCCAATAGTGTAGAGGTGGCTTACACTGGCGATCAAACCAAAGATGTATTGATGATGCTCAGTGATTTGCAAAACAACGTTAGTACTGCTGTGCTTTTAGTGGCGATTGTCATTGTAGCGATTTTGGGGATACGTACAGCTACCTTAGTGGGTATCGCTATTCCGGGCTCGTTCCTGACAGGAATACTGCTGATTTCACTGTTTGGCTACACCCTTAACATGGTGGTGTTGTTCTCCCTGATCATGGCGGTAGGTATGCTGGTGGACGGTGCCATCGTGGTGACCGAATACGCCGACCGATTGATGAGTGAAGGTGTGGACCGCAAACAAGCTTATGCCCGGGCGGCGCAGCGCATGGCGTGGCCAATTATCGCTTCAACAGCAACAACATTAGCCGCATTTGCACCGTTAATGTTTTGGCCAGGCATGATGGGCGAATTCATGAAGTACTTGCCCTTTACGCTTATTGCGACCTTGTCAGCATCATTACTTATGGCACTGATCTTCGTGCCTACTTTAGGCACCATAATTGGCAAACCCCGCTATGTGACTCCTGAAGCTAAAGCGCAAATGATTCAGGCGGAAGAGGGCGATATCCGAACTCTGTCGGGCTTTACAGGGAAATACGTGCGGGTATTGGACAAGCTAATCTATCATCCATGGAAAGTTTTATTGGCGGCGATTGTTATCGCGGTTATGTCTTACACTGCTTATGGCGTTTCCGGTTTGGGGGTGGAGTTTTTTCCTCATGTAGACAGCCCGGGTATCAATATTAATGTGCGCTCACACGGCGATTTATCTATTTATGAAAAAGATGCGGTTGTACGCAAAGTGGAAAATCGTTTGCTGGATATGGACGAAGTGGAAACCTTGTATGCTCGTACTGGCGGCGAGCAAGTGGGCTACCTGCGACTCAATCTTGTTGACTGGCAATATCGCCGTCATTCCGATGAGATCCTCACAGAGGTACAGCAGCGATTACGAGATCTACCCGGACTGGATTTGGAGATTACACCCGACCAGAATGGCCCACAAAGCGGTAAAGATTTGCAGATTCAATTGGCGTCTCGCTATCCGGAGCTGTTAGATGAAGCTGCTTTAAAAATTCGTCGTGCTCTGGATGCCAATGAAAGTTTCACTGCAGTGAGTGATACCGCTACTAAGCCGGGACTGGAGTGGATGTTAAAAGTGGAGCGCAGTGATGCTGCGCGCTTTGGTGCTGATGCCACCTTAGTGGGAAATACAGTGCAGTTCGTTACGGCAGGTTTGAAGATTGGCGAATATCGCCCCGATGACGTGGATGATGAAATTGATATTCGTGTGCGCTTTCCCGAGGAAGACAGATACATAGGCAAATTGGACGAATTGCGGGTGAAAACCGCCACTGGTCTGGTGCCAATATCTAATTTCGTGGAGCGCAAGGCTCAGCCCAAAACGGATCTTATTCGCCATATTGATAGTCGCCGGGTTATCCGTGTTGAGGCCAATATGGTGCCGGGTATTTTGCTGGATCAGGAATTACCTAGACTAAAAGAGCAGTTGCCCACTCTGGACATTAACCCCAATGTTGAGATCACCATCAAAGGACAAAATGAGCAGCAGCAAGAATCGCAGGATTTCCTGGTTAATGCCTTTCTGGTGGCATTATTTGTTATGGCGATTATTCTGGTGACCCAGTTCAACAGTTTTTATCAGGCATTTTTAATTTTAAGTGCCGTATTATTTTCCACTGTGGGAGTATTTCTGGGGCTCGCTATAGTACAAAAGCCGTTTGGTATTGTGATGTCAGGTATCGGGGTAATTTCTCTGGCGGGTATTGTGGTAAACAACAATATTGTGCTTATCGATACTTTTAATATCTTGCGTCGTGAAGGTATTCCGGCCATGGAAGCCATATTGCGTACCGGCGCGCAGCGTCTTCGTCCGGTGATGATGACGACTGTCACCACTATTTTAGGGTTGTTACCTATGGTATTGGAAATCAACATTGACGTTATCGGGCGCAATGTTGAGTTGGGTGGCCCTTCAACGCAGTGGTGGTCGCAGCTGGCGACAGCGGTTGCAGGTGGACTGGCATTTGCGACAGTATTAACATTGGTTTTGACACCTTGTCTGTTAGCGTTAAAAGTGAGAAGAGATTTGCGCAAGCAAAACACTCATTCCGCCAATAATAACGCTGACATGATGCCGCAAGTGGCAAAATAATTGGTTATTTGAAAGGAATAATAATGTTAAAACTTTACGGCTCTACGACTTCTCCCTACGTTCGCCGCATTCGAATGTTGCTGGCCAATGTTGAGCATGATTTTGTCAACATGCAGATTTTTGCTGGCAAAGATCGCGACTATCTGATGTCGAAAAACCCAACTCTCAAAGTACCGATGTTGGAGGATGGAGAGGACATTATTTACGACTCTCGAGTGATATTCCGCTATCTGGTGGAAAAGTACAGTTTACCTGCCTTAACCTGGCAGCAAGAGAACCTGCTTACTGTGATTGATTCCATCAATGATTCGCTGGTGCAATTACTGTTATTACAGCGTTCCGACATCGAATCCGACGATGACAAACTTTATTTTAAGTTGCAGGATGAACGAGTCAGCCACGCCTTCTCCCACCTGAATAACGCGGTTGAGCAGGGTGCTTTCAATCATTGGGAATATCCAGAAATTTGCCTGTTTTGCCTACTGGATTGGACTGCCTTCAGACAGCTTCACGAACTTGCCAGTTATCCGGCTTTATTGGAGTTTTTGAGTCAGCACAAATCCCGTATTGAGGCTTCTTCAACGGATCCTCGTGAGTAACTACAGTGCTCTCAGGTATGCATCATGTGGCGATAATCTGCAGTGATTACCGTCGCTCTAAATACTTTTATACGGAAGTGCTTGGATTGCGTGTTCTTGCTGAAAACTATCGGCAAGAACGAGACAGCTATAAGCTTGACTTGCTGCTACCTGATGGCACTCAAATAGAGTTGTTTTCCTTCCCGGAACCGCCATCACGTCCCAGTCAACCCGAAGCCTGCGGTTTACGTCATTTGTGTTTTCGCACTGAAAACCTGGAAGACAGTATTCGTCACTTGCAAGATCATGAGATAGAGGTTGAATCAGTAAGAGTAGACCCTTACACAGGCGCGCGTTTTACTTTCTTTCAGGATCCCGATGGTTTGCCGCTGGAGCTTTATGAAGTAGCCCGGCAAAAATAATAATATCTGCGCTTTGGCCTAATTCATTCGCCAATAGCGCACCTTCCGTACCTTTATTGATTCACCACATAAGCATAATTCAGGTCTGTAATCCCCTGTAATAACAAAGCTCAACTGGCTCAACTAGATTAAACCTGTCGCTTCGGCAAACACCATATCCAAATGCCGATGAGATGTAATTTAATTATTGATTAAGGAGTTATCATGTCAGATACAGGTCTTTACTTATTAAAGCTGGGTTTCAAACCTCAAGAAGGTATTGTTGGTGCAGGTTCAATGACGCTTGCTGTCACAGTGAATGCAGCAACAGGCGAATTACACGGCCAGGCACAGGGTACGGTATTGGAGGGGACTGAACATCCGCAAACCTTCAGTGCAAAAGTAACGGGTTCAATGCACAGCACAGGTTTTGGCACTATTGTAAAAGTCGGTGCCGTATCGGGTGAAGCGGCAGTGCCTTTCACGCCTCCAGCGATTGGTTTTTCTTCAGTACCTTTTGCGGCAAGCTTTAGCCTGGATGCCGACTGGAAAGGCGAAGGTCAATTCTCGCTAGGCAAAGAAGCCTACAAATCAGATGTATCTATGATCGACTAAACAATAAAATAATTGTGATTGCGCCGAACCAATCCGGTGCAGTCACATTGGAAACCTTGTTTGATTATCGAATCTTGCCTCATCCCCTCTTTTGATAAAAAATTACCCACTTTAAAAGTACCAGAATATATAGACTGCGCTAACTTCCTTCAAACTATGCTTGTTTTTAAAAGGGCGCTTTGACGAGACAATATCCGCTATCTATGATTGTTATTTGAGCGGAATATTACGGAATGTTTTGATGCACAATTGTGCGACAATTGGTTGGCTTTTTCACACTGTATTGAGACGTATCGTTTCTCCTTGTTTTTTTATTTCTTTTTGCCTGTTTATCCAAGAAGCTCGTGGCCAGCTCTCGTTTGCCAGTATTGGTGATGCTGAATTGATCCCCGATAATGTCGTTACTGATATTGCGCAAGATAAGCAGGGGTTTCTCTGGATAGCAACCGCTGCAGGTATCGTTCGCTACGATGGTTATCGGTTTAAGATGTTCGAATACGATGCCACCGATGAGCATTCTATTGGCGGTAATTTTGTGCGCAATATCAATGTGTTTGATGACGGTTCCGTATGGCTGTCGACAGAACCTGGAGGCGTTTCTATTTATCATCCAAAAACGGAAAAGTTTACCCGATTATTTAGCGAATCGTTTTTGTCAGATAATCCAGGTTTAGCCAGTGTTTCGCAAGTGATCAGGGGCGCAAAGGGTGAGTTGTGGTTAGCGACAAATTCCGGGGTATATGTAACCACCATCGATGGTGCGCTCTTGCATCATTACACGGTTAAAAATGGCTTGCCTCACAATGGAATCCGCGCATTGTTGAAAGATCAAAGCGGTTACGTTTGGGTGGGTACCCGAGCCGGACTGGCTCGCTTTAGTCCAGATAAGCGCCAGTTTGAGCCTGTGAAGGGCGACCTCTATTCCAAAAGCAATATTTATATTCGAAGTTTGTTCGAAGATGCTCAAGGCCGTATCTGGATAGGCAGTAATGCCTCAGGTGTGTTTGTTTTTGACGTTGAAAAGCAAGTATTTAAGCGCACCCTACTGGACCAGCCGGAGCAATATCAAAAGAACACTGTTTACGACATCTTTCAGGTGGATGAAAGACATCTCTGGATTGCTCGTTTTGGCGGTATCGACCATGTTGATGCCATCGGAGGGGCATGGATATCCAGAAGCATTCATGATCCCTCTGATAGTTTTAGCCTGGCCAACAATGATATTCGCACCCTGTTGAAAGATCAGTCTGGCATGATTTGGGTTGGTGGCTATGGAGGAGGAGTGCAACGCGTATTGGGCGTCAAAGACTGGCTCAAAACATTGCGTTTTAGCTTATTAAAAAATAATGCGTTAACAGATCCTAACGTCAGCAGTTTGATGGCGCGTGCTAATGGCGAAATCTGGGTGGGCACACGAGGCGGTGGTATCAACATTGTGAAAAATGGCCAGGGTGTTGTGGCACGGCATATCCCCGATGTATCTCAACCCGGCAAACTGCAATCTGGCTGGATAACGGCGCTGACTGAAGTCAGTAATGGTGATATCTGGGTGGGGGTAAATCCTGGACAGCTTTATCGCTACGATGTGAAAACCGATTATTTCCATCTGTATAACCAGGGACAGGGGTTGCCCAGAGTGAATGTCAGGGTTTTAAAACCTGCCAAAGGCGGCGGAGTTTGGATTGGTAGCAACTCTGGTTTATTGCGTTGGCAACCAAACTCTGAGCAGTTCGAACGTTTTACCACACCGGATGGCGAGTTAATGCGAGAGGGTATTAATGCGCTTATGGAGAATGACGACGGCGATTTACTAGTGGCCACCGGAGCTACCGGGTTATATCTGTTAGATTATGGAGCCAAACACCTTATCTCCCTCGATGGAATTGATGAATATGGTAGATCCCTGAATACCATTAGCATCTTAGGGATGTTAAAGGACAGTGAGCAGCGTTTATGGTTGGATACACCTGTAGGGATGCAGTTAGCTAACTTTGATGGTTCAGGTTTTATTACCCTACAAAATGTAAGTGAAAAAGCAGGCTTCGGTGGTCGCCCCATGGGAGCCAATCTATTGCAGGATAAGTTGGGTAGGATATGGAGCCCATCTTTTATTTATTTCCCTGCTGAACAAAAAATGCTACCACTGCAGCGAGCGGATGGCATTGATATTGGTACTAGTTGGTTTCGTTCCTACACTCAAACCGAAGACGGAACAATGCTGTTCGGCGGCAGTCGCGGGCTATTAAAGATTTGGCCCGAACGTTTTTCGATATGGGATTTTGAGCCGCCGATCGTGGCGTCTGAAGTCAGAGTCGATGGCCAGCATGTTAATGCCGGTAGCTTGATGGTAGAGGGGTTGGCATTACTTCCCGGACAACGCAGTTTCACCATTGAATTTGCTGCACTGGATCTATCTGCGCCGGAGAAGAATCGATATCGATATCGGCTAATTGGCTATGAGTCAAATTGGTCAACGGTTGATGCTACCAGGCGTATCGCTAGTTACAGCAACTTATGGCCTGGTGAGTACACATTTGAGGTGCAAGGTACTAACAGAATTGGGGCATGGAATGATAAGCCGCTGAGGTTTCCGGTTTATATTCGGGCACAATATTGGCAAACACCTTGGTTTATTGGCTTGTGCCTTTTCATTGCTGTATCACTGCTCTATCTTGGTTTTCGCATCAGAACACAATGGATTAAAGCCAGAGCACAGGCTTTGGAGGCTTTGGTTGAGGAGCGCACCCGAGAGCTGAGAAAGACCCAGAAAGACTTTATCGAACAAGAGAAAATGGCTTCCTTGGGGAGTTTGGTTGCCGGGGTTTCTCATGAAATCAATACCCCTATGGGAATTGCATTAACCGCGGCCACTGCGCTGGACGATGATGCGCAGAATCTGGATAAAAAAGTGCAGAGCAACCGCCTTAAGCGCAGCGATCTTGATAAGCACATAAACAAACTTCACTCCTCAAACAAAATTATTTTGAGTAGTCTGGAGCGCGCCTGTAGCCTTATTGCCAGTTTCAAACAGGTGGCTGTTGATCAAACCAGTGAGCAGCGCAGAGAATTTGAGTTAAAAACTTTATTAAAGGATATCGAACGGGCGCTCAATTCTTTGTACAGCAAAAAAGGGCACAAGCTCTTGATAGATTGTCCAGAGGACATTCAATTGAACAGCTATCCGGGGGCCTTGTTTCAGATCCTTACCAACTTGATAAACAACTCGGTTTTACACGGTTTTGGTGAAGATACCGAGGGCAACATCAGCATTACCGTCACTGCTTATGAAGCCAGTGTTTCATTGGTTTATAAAGACGATGGAGTTGGCATGACTGAAGAGGTAAAAAACAAAGCCTTTGAGCCGTTTTTTACTACACGCTTGGGAGTTGGTGGATCAGGATTGGGGATGCACTTGGTATACAATTATGTCTCGCAGGTCTTGGGGGGCAAGATATCCATCGAAAGCGCTCTCAATCAGGGCTTTACTTGCGCCATTCAAATACCGCTTGATGCACCCAACAAGGAGGATGTAAACACTTTCGCCGGAAAGCCTCAATAAAGACTGACTAAATACCTTTCATAAATCTACTTCTGATTAATTTTGCCGCTGATTGCTCCAGGCAATAATAGCTAATAGTTGCGACAGCGATGCTTAAACACAGAGAGAGTAGTAATTTAATTTCTACAGATAAGGACAGCTGGGCAACTTGAGATATCACGGGTAGATGCAATAAATATAACGAAAATGAAATCTTACCTAAAAAATCCCCCACTTTATTGGACAACAGAACGTTGTTATCTGGTACTAGAAATACAATGCTGAAAAATACACTACTCATAATCAATAACACCTCGTAACTTAGCCACATTCTGGTTTTTGCATCTGACGTAACAGGACTCAAGTCGGGATAAAGTAGCGGGATAAGTACTAAAGTCGCGACAAACCAATGACTCTTCATGTAACGTGGCATAGTCAGCCGTTTGTAATTCATTCCCATTAGCAACCCAATGAAAAAATAAGGCAGGCTTCGAATTACATTAAAAAGGTTATATTGGAGCCCATTCCAGTCACCATGAATTCTCGGAAAATTGACTAAAAAGATCAGGATAAGACTGCCGACAACCAGCAGATAAATAAAGCCGGGACGTCGACGCGCCAACGCCCAGAAAAGCAAAAAAAGCCCATAGAACTGAATTTCAGGCGAGATGGTCCAAAGAACACTTTCCCCATAAACAAATAGCAGGTGGGACAAAAGCTCTCCACCACTTTCTATTTCATAGAGCCATTCAAGTTGCCATTGAGTAAGCAAATAAGAGCAGAGCACCACGGTGAGGTAGAGGGGGAAGATGCGGCCGGCCCGGGCTAGCAGGTAACTACGTATATTTTGTGCACTGAAGCCTTTTTCAAAATATAAATAAGCCATCAAAAAGCCGCTTAACAAAAAGAACAGCATAACCCCGTATTGACCGGCACTACCACCCAACAAACCATCTAACCACTGAGTGGCGTTGCTGAAGTGAGTAACAAACACAATGAGTGCAGCCAGCGCCCTTAAGGAGTTGAGTTTGCGTATTTCCATGTTTCGCTTTTTTTCCTTTGCTCGAAACGCAAGGCTGCCGTTTATACCCCACCTGAAGTGACATGAAAAGAGAGATGCCAAAAGTTATCCTGGCCTAAGTTGTTCAATCACCTTAGCATCCACCCAAAAAACATCGATATCAGGAATGGTTTCAATTTTGCCATCGGGATTAGTCCATCGAAATTCTCCTACCTTGCGATTAAACATCAGGTACTTACCATCTGGTGTTACTTTGGCTCCAAATTCACCGGCAGAAGTATTGATATCGGGACCGAATTCAATGGCTTCGCTCCAGGTATCGTCATCCCGCTTAAAACTAATGAATAAATTGGCATTGCGAACCGAGCTATTGCGTTGTCCGTCCCAGATGATGTAGGACTCATCAGGGGCAATAAAAGGATGAACGTTGTATTGTCCTGTATTTATTTCAGGGGGGAGAGCAACCGGGGGGTGCTGTACGCCGTCTACACGCTGGGATATGCGAAGAATATTTGTGCCGGGAGTCATTTCGTCAAAAACCAAGGTGCCATTGGCCGAAGAGGTCAGACTCATAATGCGAAATTGCTCGAATTCAGCCCCCAAGCTTTGCAATTCTGACCAACCATCAGTTGTGCGCTGTTTGAAGCGTTTGCCCAGGTGCATTGTTTGGCCATCTGGAGAGATAAAGGGTTGGCCAATTCGAGGTGATAGTACTTCCAGGTGCCACTTATTGTGCCGTTGTTGGTAGACAACAAATTGTTGTTTAAGCTGCCCGTCGACTTCCACTTCATTGATGTGATAATAAGACTGTAGATCCGGTGAAAATACGCCGTTTACTTCCCATTTTTTGGTAGACACAATGCCAGGTGCAAACGTCTCTGGTACCATACCTGGAGGTTTTTGTCCCAAATAAGGGCCAGTTATATCTAGAGGTGCGGCCATCACAGCGCTAGCCGTTAACAAACTTGATGCCAACCAAAGTCGAAAATTTAAACCGAATTTCAGGTGTCTCATGGTTAATCCTTTGAAAGTTGAGGGTCCGATTGAAGGAACCACAAAGACTATCTAAAAAGAGGAAATAAACCTGACTGATGAGTGAGTTTATGCTGATTTTTCGCTGATTTGAGGACTGGTTCTTTTGCGGGCCTGAAATATACCTTAAGCGAGTGAATTTAAAAAATACATCTGCTGCGGCTGGTGGTTTTTAACCTCCAATGTGCCTCTGGATTCGGTAACAGCTTTATCGCCTAATAAATCTAAGGTGGCTTGGGAAATGTTGATTTTACCTGCGTTACTGGCGCTCTCCATACGCGCTGCCAGATTGACTGTGTTACCCCAGATGTCGTAGCTAAATTTGCGTTCGCCTACTACACCCGCCATTACCGGACCACTGTGAATACCAATACGGATATCAAATACACACAATCCTTTTGCAGGGTTTTCTACTTTTAGTTGTTCGCCGATTTCTAACATTTTAAAAGCAAATTGGGCGCACTTTTGTGCGTGTTGAGGGTCTCTCACTGGCAAGCCCCCGGCCACCATGTATGCGTCGCCAATGGTTTTGATTTTTTCCAGACCTGGCTCTCCTACCGCGCGATCATAGCGTTCAAAGTAGGCATTGAGGGAATCCACCAGGACTTGCGGCGATACACTTGAGGCAATGCGGGTAAAGCCCACAAAATCTGAGAACAATAAGGTGGCACATTCGTAGAATCGCGCTTCGGTTTTACCTTTTTCTTTGAGTTCTATTGCGGTGTGTTCCGGCAGAATATTCAGAATGATTTGCTCTGACTTTTCCTTTTCCACACATAACTCGCGAGTGCGTTCTTTAATGAGCTTGTCCAGCCAGGCATTTTTACCTAAGCGCTGAATGCGCTCCAAAACCAGGTCTGGATCCGGGCGCAGGCGAAAGTTGTCGCTGCGTTGTAACATAATCACTTTATCGCTGTGATCAATCAGTACCAGTGTGGGTAACAGGGTATCTTGTCCAAATCGGCCTAAACCGGGCAGTACTGCTCCTTCATGCACTAGCTTGTATTTTGACGAGAAAGCGAAATCAACATCCACCAGATAGTCACATTCCACATCGTATTTTGCCGCCAGTTTTTTCATTTCTTCATGGGGTTGGGTGCTGACAAAAGCCAGGTGAATACCCTCATCCTGGATTTGTTTGTAATGATGCATCAGCATGGCAATTTGCGTTGTACAAAAGGGGCACCAGTTGCCTCGGAAGAAATAAAACAAGACTGGCCCTTTGGCCAATTGCTTGCGGGTGACCGGGTTGCCGTCAGGATCATCAAACACGAAGGCCGGAAACTGATTACCTTCCTCCAGCCCCGTTAGTTCTAGCCTGAGCTTAGGCAGTACCATAGTTAACAGGTACACCATCACAAGGTGGAATGCGGTTATGGATACCGGGGCTGCGTAGTGATAAACATTATCCAGAATGCTCAAGGTTAGGATGGTAAAGCTGACAATGAGTATCAGCATTAAAGACTTCTGCATGGTTGGAGTTTCAGTGCGCTGCTTGTGGCTGTTCCACGCAGCATAAGCTGGAAACAGACAGTTTAGCAGCAGAAAACCCAGCCCGGACCAGGAAAACTGAAAATACAGCCATAACAAGAGCAGTGGACTGGTGGCATGACAAAGCAGCATCACGGGAATGATTAGGCTGCTTTTGATACGCTCTTTAAGTCTCTGCCCCTGTTTCATTTTTGCCTCTTAGATTACAGGTATATACTCTATTGGTTTTTTAGCCAACCTTTTGTCACGGCAAGGTCGATTTGCTCGCAAACATATTGCCATATCCCCGGAGCGATGCCTTCGAGGTATTGATTGCGTTTTAATACCTGAGATTTTTTCACTCCGTGTTTTGCCCAGCTGCCGCCGTCGTTTTGCATGTTTTGCAAAAGCGGAAGAATGCGATCCATAGCTTTGGCAAACCGTGCATCGGCGCTTTCAGCTGCTTCAAACTCCAACCATAAAGAACGGTATTCGTGGAATTGACTTTCAGGTAGCAGGCCAAAAATACGGTTAGCCGCGGCCAGCTCTTTATCGTGTTGTGCGTCAAGGTCGCCTTGTTCCGAAAAAGCGAAGGTATCACCGGCATCAATTTCAACGATATCGTGAATTAACAGCATTTTTATAACCCGCAGAAGATTCACATCTTCAGAGACATGTTCCAGTAAAATCGGAGCTAGCATGGCTATATGCCAGCTGTGTTCAGCGCTGTTTTCCTGACGGTTGTTATCGGTTTTTACCAAAGCCTGACGATAAACGGCTTTGAGCTTATCCAGCTCCAAAATAAAGTTGAGTTGCTTGTTAAGTGAATCCATTACTCGGTCCTTAGTTAAATGGTTGCAGCGTTATCGTTGCTGGGTTTTTGAATTTTCTGAAATAACCAGCCGATTCCCACCAGTGATAAACCCAACCCAATGAATGATAAGGCTCTATACAAACCTTCAAGGTTTGCCATGTCCACCAGAAAGGCCTTCAGTACTACCATTGCCAGTAGCCCAAATCCTAACTTTTTGATTTTTTCATTGTTTTTGTGATGGGCCACAAATATACAGGTAGTTGCCAACAACAACCAGACAATGGAATAAGTATATAATTCAGACTGAGGTGTTGCCGAGGTTAAACTGATGTTGCCTTGCTGAAATTGGTTGCGGATCATGCCGTTGACAAATAAAAAGCCAAATACACCTGCGATGATTTTGGCGGGCTGCTGCAATGCTTCCAACAAAAGTTGCTTGTGGCATAGGAGCAGCAAAATTAATGCAGGCACAGCCCACAAAGGGAGCAACCAGTTCAGCAGACCCTCTCCAATAAAGAGCTGTGAAAAATAAGGAGACTGCCAAAATGTCAATTTCACATGCAGCAGTAGTGCAAGTGTCAGCAGGCTGGTTCCGGCAATTTGATAGAGTCGGTTGTTATTGAGTTTCTGTCGCCATAAATACACACCTCCTAATATCATCCAGTTTAGAGACATCATGACACTCTCGTGAAAGGTGAGTTCAGAAAATACGGGATAACCACTCGTAAACCACCATGAGGTTTCTGTGGTGACGAATAACGCAATAACATGCAGAATTGCACCCGTCATCCAGGCTTTGAGTGTCTCTGATGTGCTGAATCTGTGCGCCAAGAATAAGGTAAATACTGCGCAGGGATAAATCAATAATGTCCAATGTATACCCAGTAAGGTTTCTTCGGCGTAACTTCCAATCCAGGGACTGAAGGTCAAACGAGCAGTGGCTACCAGGATTGCAACTTTGTATATCCAGTCTGGCAGCAGAACCAGGTATTTTCCTGTCAGATAACACATAAGGGCAACCTGTACTAACAGTGCCAAAGTGAGCAAACTTTCACTTAATGCAATACTAAGCGCCAGAGTCACACAGGCATTGCTCAGCAGCAGCCAGGTTATCTTGTGTAGTCTAAGCTGACTTTTATTGGCGACAATGCAACTCACAGCTGACAAAATCAGTAATTCAAAGAGCCATAGCGGGGTGAGGATATTCGTTGCTGCTGCGGGTGCCATGAAGTAACTCAAAGCGAGCAAGCCAATTGGGGCCACAATTAAGAGCAACAGGTAGGCAGAACGTTCTGGAAATAGCTTTGCCGAGAGTGCGGCATATATAGTGAAAGACAATGCCATAAGCTGAGCGAACAGGTAGCCACCGCTGAACGGAAACAGGTTATCGGCAAAATCTTCAGGAGTGGTGAATAAGGATAACGAAAATAAACAAAAAGTCAGGGCAACGAAGGGCCAGCTGTCAAACGCGCTGTAGCGAAATGAAACCCAAAGCAATATACCAGAGAGTAGCAGGTTGGTAAGTACTATAGCAGTATCTGAGGTTTGCTGTGCTATAGAAAAAGCGACAAATAGCACTGACAACAGCAATGGTAATTGTTCTTTGCGCGGCATCAAAAGCGCTGTAACTGCCAAGGGAGTCTGCATTTTGTGTTGCAAACGCCAACCCATCACGCCAGACAGAACAAATAAATAGATCGAAATCAGCGCGCCGCTGAGGATGGCAATAGTATCATTTCCATCGGGAATCAGTACGGCCGCGAGAAACCATAAAAAGTGCCCGGTAAAACTGAGCCACCAGAGCCATGGTTTTTGTACTTTTTCGTTAACCCAAATTGCCGCGGCTGAAATAAAGCAAACGTAGCTAAGTAATATGCTTACATTCCCAGCCCCTGAAGATACCAGCATGGGCACCAGGTACGCACCAACAATACCAACAGCAGCCATAATGGGGCCATAACGCAGCGCCAGAGAAATGGCGATAAGCGAAATGCCTGCCATTAATCCAAAGGCGATTGGCATAGCGATAAATTGATAAACGTCCCAAGCCACCATGACCATGGCAAAACAAGTGATGCTGCCACCACTGGCGATCGCGGCAACGATGTGTTTGGAATGTATAGCAAAACGTTCTGCGTTGCGATTCAGGTATTCGGCGCCAGCCAGCAGAGACAAGCCAAAAGCGGCTCCTGCGAATATGCGGATCTCAGGTGAGATTAACCCAGCTTCAATGGCAAATTTTGCCAGGAAGATGCCTCCCAACGCTAATACCAAGGCCCCCATCCACAACAACATGTTGTTCTTAAGCCATAGTTCAATAGCAAAACTTTTACTACTGGAAGAGGCTTGCTGTGCTGTTTTGTTTTCCAAAACACTAGCGGGTGAAACCGATTGTGCATTGCTGTCTTGTTCTCGAGCGAGAGCGGAGATTGCCGATGGGATTCCGGATGTCGAACTTCTATCTGCCTCTTCCTCAGCGGTGAGAGTCTCACTATCGGTACTTTGTGGCTTTCCAGTGGCGGAAGCCGTTGCTAACTCGTCAGGTTGAAGCGGCTGTGAATCAAGACGAGATTGCAGTTTGTTTAACTGTATGTTTAACAGTTCAATGCGATTCATCAGTGTTTTATTCAGCTTAGAAAGGCGATTTATCTCGCCTCGGTTTTGAAACGAGATGACTGCACCAACTAACAAAAATAACGCCAGCAGTGCTGCGACAACAATCATTTCCATATTGGCTATTTCCTCTTAGAGCCGTTTTTTAGCGGTGCTCATCGCAAAGCTAACCACAAAAACAAGGTAAAGGTCCTTTGCACTGAGCGAAAAAGCGTTACACTAAAAGCAAGTTTTTGCAATCGGATTTCGCTATGGCCATGTTGTTTGAAGGGCACTGTTCTTGCCAAACCATTGAGCTGAAACTGCGCTTACCGCACCCGCTTAAATGCTACGCGCCACGGGCGTGTGATTGTGATTTTTGCACAACAAAGGGGATTAACTGGTTGTCTGATCCAAAAGGCTCGCTAGAAATACACTGCACCAAAGCACCCAAAATGGTGAGACAAGGTTCGCAGCAGGCTGACTTTATCAGCTGTGCGCAGTGTGCTGACGTTGTCGCTGTAACCCTGGATAAAGGAGGTGCTAAATTAGGCGCCGTCAATAGCAATATGCTGGACAAAGGCAAAGACTGCAAAGAGCCACAAACTGCTTCACCGCAAAAACTTAGTGCCGAAGATAAAGCGCGTCGATGGAGCAAGATCTGGATGCCCGTGTCAGTTGACCTCCTTTGATGTAAACAATCACCATGGACTAATGGTGGATAAAATAATATTCCGGATGCTGCTATGCTTATGCACAGATAAAACTTACTTGCACGGTTAAAGGCAAAATCTGCTTCGCTATGTCTGATTCTGTTCTCTCTTTAAAGACTTTCCTTATCCTGACGGGTGTTGCTGTTGCTTTGATATTGGCTCCTGAAGTTGCGGCCCAGGCAACTGACGATTCTGTTAAAACCACTGAGGTGGAGCCGTTAACTATCGTGCATTCAGGGACTTACTCCGAAAACGATTACACTATCGAGCTGTTGCGCCTTGTTTTGCAGCGAGCGGGCAATCAATATCAGTTACAGGCTCTGGGTTATTGGCCGCCAAGAGGGCGAGACTTTGCCATGATGGAGAGCAAAGATGGCATTGATATTATGTGGGGCAGCGCCCGTCAAGATCGCGAAGATCGATTCTTGACCATTCGCATACCGCTTTTTAAAGGATTGATCGGCTGGCGCATTCCGTTCGTGCACGAAAGCAAACTCAATTTGTTTGAGGACGTTAGCGACTTAAGCGCACTCAGTAATTATCGGCCTGGTCAGTACTTTTCCTGGACAGACACCCGTATTTTAAAGCACAACGGTATTGAGGTGTTCGAAGCCAATAATCGCCCAAGGTTGGTGGATATGTTGGTGAATCACAAATTCGATTACTTCCCTCGTGCCGCGATAGAAATAATGCACGAATATCAACAGCATCAGCATCAAGGCGTGCGCATTGAGCCGCACCTGTTAATCATCTATCCAACCGCGTTTTACTACTATGTGCATAAAGAAAATCAAGCACTGGCAGACAATCTGAAACAAGGACTAGAAACCATTATTGCCAATGGCGAAATGGATGCCCTGTTTTTCCAACACTTCGGCGAAATCCTCAAAACATTGGCCATTCACAAGCGTAAGGTTATTCTCCTGGACAATCCTTTTATCCCACCCAAAGCGCCGTTCGAGCGCAAAGAGCTGTGGTTACAGCCAAAACAGTTTACTGCTACTTCTGTTGAATGAGCGAGTGAAAATAAAGCGCTAGTAATTAACTGTCTTTTGCAAACGTATTCATCAGCGAAAAACAAGGTTTCTAAGTAGTATTAACAACCTGTTAACCTGAACGCGGATGTTTCTGTGTTGCTCAAAAAATCATTGCTGCTTTCTGTCCTGGCTGCGTTAATTGCAGCGGGATGCCAATCTGAAAACAATAAGGGTGCTAGCGAGAGCGACTTAGCGCTTGAGAGCACACCTGTCGATGAGTCTCCAGCGCTGCGTCATGTTCCCTCTCCTCAGTGGCAAGATCAGATCATCTATTTTTTGATGACCGACCGATTTAATGACGGTGATCCTTCCAACAATGATATGGGCCGTGGCGAATACAACCCAAGTAAAGAGAGTCATTACAATGGCGGTGATATTGTCGGTATTACCCAAAAACTGGATTACATCCAGCAACTTGGGGCGACCGCAGTTTGGTTAACGCCGCCAGTTGCCAACCAATGGTGGAGTAGTGCTTCAGAATATTCGGGTTATCACGGCTATTGGGCGCGAGATTTTAAAAAGGTGGATGAACATTATGGCACCTTACAGGACTATCAGGCTCTGTCAGAGTCATTGCACCGCCGTGGAATGTTCCTGATCCAGGATATTGTAGTAAATCACAGTGGCATCTTTTTCGGTTACGACGGCGAATATGCCCCTGAAGATACAGCAAAAAACTTTGTTTTATTTGAACAAGGGTTTCAGGCAGCACCAGACATGCCGCCCTTTGATATGGTGAATCGTCTCAACCCGGAACACGCCGCCGCTAACATCTACAACTGGACTACGGGCACCTCCAATTATCAAAGCGAAGAGCAGCAGTTTACTTACCAGTTGGGCAACCTTTCTGACATTAACACCAAAAACCCCGAGGTTATTGCTGCATTTAAAGATGCTTATCGATGGTGGATGCAGGAGGTGGGAGTGGATGCCTTTCGTATCGATACCGTAAAATACGTTGAGCACAGCTTCTGGCGACAGTTCTTGCACGATGAAGATGGGATTTACGCTAAAGCGGCGCAGTTGGGTAAAGACCATTTTCTCACTTTCGGAGAAGTGTTTGATTCTTCTAAACCTTATGAGACTCATGGGGAAGAAAAGGTTATCAAATTTCTGGGCAGCGAGGAGGAGCCAGAGCTAAATTCGGTGATTGGCTTCCCACTTTATTTTGAAATTGGCAATGTGCTGGGTGAGGGCAAGCCCACGGCGCAATTGGCGTTTCGTTTACAGAAATTTATGGAGATGTATCCAGACCCTTATGTCACACCGAATTTTATCGATAATCACGATACCAAACGTTTTTTAGCCGGGGCCAACGAATCTGCTTTAAAACAAGGGCTGGCGTTATTGTTTACTATTCCGGGTATACCTGTGATTTACCAAGGCACCGAACAGGGGCATGAGGAAACTCGCCAGGCCATGTTTGCTGGTGGCTTTTTAAGTGAGCGAGATCAGTTTAATCAAGAAGCTGAGCTTTACCGCTATATTCAGCAACTGGCAGAACTGAGAAAAAGTGATTTACTGTTCAGTCGAGGTGATTTGAGGCTACTGGCCTCGAATCAATCCGGACCCGGCCTATTGGTTTATGAGCGCCAGTATCAAGGTAAAACCGCCATCGTAGTGCTTAATACCGCAGAGCATGGTGTACTGCTTAACAATGTAAAAACCCGGCTCCCGGGTAACAGCCCTTTGCATTCGATGTATCAAAATTTTTCTGCTGAAGCGCCAACGATGGATAACGACCAGAATTTGTCGATGGAATTACCAGCCAGGGCTATCGCCATATACACTGCTTCCGCTACATCAGTGGCAAAGGTACAGCAGGAATCGCCCGAAGTATGGTTAAGTTTCGATACTCAGGTTGATGGCCAGGTATTCACCCAAGATACACCGATTGGAGGAAGCTTCAGCGAAGCCAATGCAAGCCTGAAAGTGATCCTTAATGGCAATCTGGATACCGCGTCTTCAGTTAAAACGGATGCACAAGGCAACTGGCACACTACCGTTGAAGTACGGGATTTTGGTAATAGCGAAATGAGTCTGCAACTTTATGCCCCAGACTTTAACTTTGTATCGAAAACCCAATCCTTTACGGCCTCTGTTGCAAAGCCTGAAATTAGTCTGAAGCTGGTGGATGCACAAGACGATGATATAGGCTTGTCTGGCAGCTATTTTGCGCCTCAACAAGATGCCAGTGAAAAACAGATGGATATTGTATCTGTTACTGCTGAATCGGCAGGTGCGAACCTTAAACTGACGTTGAAGATGCAACAAGTGAGTGATTATTGGGCACCGTCCAATGGATTTGATAATACCAGTTTCAGTCTCTTTTTTGATTTGCCCGATGTTAAAGGTAATGAGGTATTGCCGATGCTGAATGCCAACATGGTGGATGGACGAGATTGGGATTTGGCCCATGTGGCTTATGGCTGGGGTAATTATATGTATCGCGCCAGCAATGCCAGTGCGGATGAAATGGGAGATAAGGTGGGCATTGCCCCACAGATATCCGTAGATAAAGAAACATCGGAGATTATTTTCTTTTATCGCGGCGGACAGATTGGCGTCGAAGACTGGCGTGATGTGGTCATCTATCTCACCACTTGGGATATTTCAGGCGAGGGCTATTATCGCGAATTGACTCCCGAAGGCGGCGAATGGCAATTTGGCGGGGGGCAGCACCATGATCCTAAAATCATGGACTTTGTAAAACTTAAACTTGTCGCTGGAGCGCAATGATGAGATTGAAGGTTATCGCAGTATTTTGGGCCTTGTGTGTCTGTAGTTTCAGCAGCGCAAGCAAAGAGGTTTCGATGGTACAAGTAAGTAGTGGCACACTGGATACTTTGGCACCTTTTGAGAACAACCTGTTTCCCGATAAAACGGTGCAAATCTGGCTACCCGAGGGCTACAGTGACAGTAAAAAATATGCTGTGTTGTATATGCATGACGGGCAAAACTTATTTGATGCTAACAGTACCTGGAATAAGCAAGCCTGGGATATTGACGATGTGGCAACCCGCTTGATGGCAACCGGAAAGGTACGGGATTTTATTGTGGTGGGGGCATTTAATGGCAATGTAAATGGCAAGTTTACCCGCCGCAATGAATACTTCCCACAAAAGGTCTTTGAAGCACTGCCTGCAAAATGGCAGCGACATTTAAAACAGTCCCAAAGTTATAATACGGCATTATTTGAGGGGCCGATTAGCTCCGACAAATATCTGCAGTTTCTAACGCAAGTACTGAAGCCTTATATCGATACTCACTATTCGGTGCATACTGATAGAGATAATACCTTTGTCATGGGCTCCAGTATGGGCGGTTTGATTTCTCTCTATGCTATCAGTGAATATCCAGATATTTTTGGTGGCGCGGCCTGCTTATCTACTCATTGGCCTGGTGGTAACCCCGAAGCAAACAGCCCGGTTCCCGCGGCCTTTGTAAAATACATGCAAGAGCACCTGCCTGATCCTCAGCATCACAAAATCTATTTTGACTTGGGGACTGCGCAGCTGGATAGCCACTACCCACCATCTCAAGCATTGGCCGATGCCGTAATGAGAGAAAAAGGTTACAACTACCAAAACTGGATTACTAATACCTTTGTGGGTGATGGACACGAGGAGCGCTTCTGGCGAGAGCGATTGCACATTCCCTTAATGTTTTTACTGGGTAACTGATGTTTTAACCTATTGATACTGTTTGAGGCTTTAAAACAAAGGATTCGATTTGAGTTGTTAATAAAAAGTAAACATATCTTGCCTATGTGAATAAATTTAATTGCACTGCTTTTCTGGAAAAAAGTAAGCGTGAGCGTTAAAAAACAATCACAAAATATCCGAGAAGTAAGAATATGTCCGAACAGGTTGAAACCGCAAAGATCCTATCTCCCAAGCGCAACACCAGTGTTGCTACTACAGTTAATCAACTGGCAGAAGAGCAACTAGCCCATTTTGGTATTGATCCGCAAACCGAATATGGCAAGTGTTTGTTTGAGGCGGCAGCCCATCTTTATCAGGCACAGATTGATATTTCTAATCTGTGGCAAGTAACCTCTAAAACACTGGCTACCCTGGATCGCAAAGACAAAATAGCTTACTTCAACGCTAAGAAGTTTTTGAGCTTTCAGATTGCTAAGGTATTGGATACGCTGCAAAACCCATTTCGCGCTACTTTCCAAAGCTTGCAACAGCAAACCGGCTCTCAGGTGGCAAAAACTCACTACCCATTGTTTGACAATACCACGGCACTTTTCTCCGCAACGCCTGTTGTCGTGCGCACCGCAACCTATGTTTATGCCTGTACTGAATGGGTAGATGACGCATTCCAGGGCAAAGAGGCTACTCACCAGATTTATTCTCGTTTGTTGAACCCGACTAATATCTCGTTGGCAAACGCCATTGTTGAAATGGAAGCAGGTCCTTATGCTGGTGATTACCTGGCATGGAACTTTAATTCAGGTATGGCGGCAATCGACGCCATGTTATCCAATGTTTTAGGTCATGGTGATGTATTGATTGTATCGCGCAATGTATACGGTGGTGTGTACCAGTTATTGCACGACTATTTTGCCAGAAAGAACCGCATGGATATTCAAATTGAATGGTTCGATGGCTACGATGCTGAAACTTTCGAAACGTTTATGAAAGAAGTTAAGCTGAAGCACGCTCAGCGCCTGCAAGAGCACGAACTGCATATTTATATCGAGTCACCTTGTAACCCACACGGTTATGTACTGGATGTGGCGGGGATCTGTAAAATTGCGCATCAAGACAACCACGTGGTAATGCTGGATTCAACTTTGGCTACTCCGGTGTTGCATCAGCCACTGCAGCGCTCCGATAAGCGTGAACGTCCAGATTACGTGGTACATAGTTACACCAAGGATATCTGTGGTAGCGGTGCCACCACGGCAGGTGTGGTTATCGCTGAAACATGGCGTATGTTCCAGGCCAAGGGCCAATCTGTTAATGATTACGACTGGTCACGCACCATGTTCTGGGATGTTTACTATATTAAAGGCGCATTCCTGGACTCAGAAAAAGCCTTTGACGTACTGACCGGTATGAAGACGCTAGAGCAGCGTATTCTGGCCAAGAGTATTAATACTCAGGTATTGAGTGAGTTCTTCAACTCTCACCCTGAAATTAACGTGCATTGCCACAGCATCGCCGACAATCACAATGCAGTCATCAAAAACAATCAGATGCGTCACGGTTGGCCCTGTGCCTTGTTTACTCTGGATATGGAAAAATCCGGTTTGGAGCGCGACACCTTTGTACGTTTCTTTGATGCCCTGGAGCCAGCATTCAGTCACCAGGTGAGCATTGGTCAAAACAATACCATCATCTTGTGTCCGGCATTAACCTCCCACTCCGAAATGGGCGAAGCGGAGCAAAAAGATGCGGGTATCTACCTGACCACCATGCGTGTTGCCACAGGTACCGAAAACATCAAAGAGTTGATTGCACATTTCATTAATGTTGTGCGCTTGCATATCGACCCGGTATCGCCTGGTTTCAGTGATAAGTTCATGACGCCAGAAGCGGTGGATGAGTTGTATCTGACAGTTTCCAGTAAGTTCTGTCAGCAACACTATGCCAGCACAGCGCCATTAACGCAGTTATTGAGTGGACGTTTTGATGATTCAGCGAACTCGGTTGTTGCTTAAAGTTTTATTATCACAATTAAAACGCCGCGTTTAACGCGGCGTTTTTGTTTCTATCTGTGTTATTTTTTCCAAAATTTCTGCTTTTAGTCGTTCATTATTTCCAGCGAAACTAAGTGCCGTTTTAAACGCAATAAGTGCTTCGTTGACCTTTTTAATACTTAGCAACGCTTCACCATAGAGTTTATAACCCAATGGATCATTTGGCATGTAGAGTAAATACTGTTCCGCTATTTCAATGGCTTCCTGGTTTCTACCTTCGCGCATGAGTCTTTGTGACACGTAGCCAAGCCTGTTGATACTGCGCCAACGCTTGACCCTGGGAAAAACATCAAAACCAGCTGATTCAGTGAGTTTATTAATTGCCTGAGTTAAATTTTCCTTTGCATTACCTTGTTGAGAGACAATGTCTTTATATGCAATAGACCATGTTTGGTAGGGGTACTCGAATTCGATAGCTGACAGCAGAGCCTTGATGTATGAGTCATAGTGACCTTCGTTTTCAAATGCGACAAACTTTGCTGAGACACCCTTTGGATTTTGACTGTTAAGGTTCTGCTGAAGTTGTTTAAAGTTGTTTTGATATCTTTCATCTTTAGTGAGATCTTTGTCTCCCACTGAAAAGTGAACAACTATCTCATTGTCTAATTTAGTGGCCAGTGCTTTGGGAATGCTATGGTAAAACGCACTTTTAGAATCAAATCCCATTCCTAAAACATCGGCTGCAGCGTGGATGATATAGGTGTCAAACAAATCCGGTTTCTCGTGGAGAGCCCAGATTGGAAAAAAGGCACTTCCGGACACACCGATTATGGTTGCATGTTCATTGGCCCGATAGCTTTGCATCAAGAATGGCATTAATTCGGTTTCAAAAAACTGCACAAAATGTTTTGCTTCCCCCCATTTTTCAAATATTTTGGATTGCTGCTCCCCCCACATCCCATTGTGATAAACCTCAGGATAGCTCCCTCCGTCATTTAACGAAACAATGATACTCTGCGGTAAACGTTCCATACCGCCCAGATGGTGATAAACCTCACTGGTTAATCCGAAGAATCTCTCACCGTGAAGATCATTGATAAATATGACGGGGAAAGTCACTTTATTACCGTAGTCCTCGAAAAACTCGGGCAGTGAAATGTGCAATTGAATGTCTTTTTTCAATATTTCAGAGTGCAACTTCAGCTCAAAGTTTTGAGATAGCGGCCTTTCTTCCATTACCTTTAGCGGCGAAGAAAAAACAATTCCTGAATGCAGTAGCAGGAAAAAAAGTAGAGCCAGGGCCTTCATTCGCTCATTCCTTTATGAGGTTTTGTCGTTTTTGAGTGTTGCTATCGACTAGCGCTCAAAAATGATGGTGCAATATTATCGAGGATAATCCCAGCTCAATAAGTAAACAAATGTGAATGAAAAGTTAAGTCATCTCAGTTATATAGTTGGTATTTACGGTACTTCTTTAGTCTTCAAAACCCAAAAACAGTTTACTGTATTGCCACCAACCTGGTTTGGCATACTGCAACAGTTCTGCTCGCTGCACTTCTTTGCCATAAGAATAAATGGTTTGCACATCGTGGGATATTGAGATGTCTTCCAGTAGTCGTTTACCAAATACTGAAAAGTGAGCAGGGGCACCGGGTTTCAATCCCCAATTTAGTCCAAGAAATTCATAAGCGTTGTTGCTAGCGGCTAGCAGCAGCTCACTGGCAGGAATGCCCATAGCTTGCAAGTGCGCCATTTCTCTGTGAAAGCCCACCCCTTGATACATGGCCTCATTGCCGGCATCCGAGCCAATCATGATCTGTACACCTTCGGCATGTAAAGTTAATAATGAGTTGGTCATATACGTCATGGCTTCAGGATACTTGTTAAGCCAGGCCAGATAATCCATATTCTTCCCCTCTATTGGGAACTGGGATGTAAGTTCATGCTCGACAAGGGCCTTCGTTAGCCTGGCGGCAGAATCGGGCAAGTGTGCAGATTTTTGCAACAACTTGAGTTCGGCCAGTATTCCCACAGTGGGAATGATGGCTGTGTTGTTGCTCTTCATCAGTGGCGCAATATCCGCGGGCATGGCGTTCCAGGGGAGATGGGTTACCGCATCTGCGCCAAATTCCGTTGCGGTGCGAATGTCATCCCAGTTGCCAACATGGACAACAGAAGGAATGTTGAGTTGTTTTGCCTTTGCCAGAAAGGCTTTCAGGGTTGGCTTATCAATGGTGGGGGCGTCACTTTTGGTGTGATATACCACTTTAAGCACGTTGGGTTTGCGCTTTGCCAGCTCAGTGACTTCTCTTTCAACATCTGCAGGGGAATCAATAATACGTGTAGGGGTACCAAATTGCGAACAGTGCCCGCGTGACGCAGTAAAGCAGGGGCCCGCCGCAAATATCTCTGACTCTTGTCGATGTCGTGAGTGATGCTGATCGCGATAATTCAGAATTTGCACTTCATCGTTAAATAAATCCAGCCAGCCGTGGACTCCTGCATAAAGCATGGCGTTGGCTGTGCCACGCAGACCGATATATTGATAATCGTCATTGTTTCTCAGGCTGGCATTACCCCAACCATGGGTGTGCATATCAATCAAACCTGGTACCACTAGCTTGCCCTGCAAGTCGATAACTTGTTGCGCTGGATACTCTTTTTCGTCCTTCAGGGAGATAATGATCCCGTCTTGTACCTGAAAGGAAATTGGTTCGATTTGCTTGGTTTCCGGGTTCAGATAGAAAGCATTTTTAAATAATGTCGTGCTTGCTTGCACGGAAAATACAGACAAAAGTACCCCATATAAGAAGAATTTAAGCATCTTATTTCCTTTGATTTATGTGTTTTAAATAGAAAGTTTACAAATTGAAGTATTGTTTGAGTTTGGCGGTTCCTTGACGACTACTGGTCAGTGTTTTAGCTGAATCATTGAAGCGCAGCAGATAGTTGCCGTTTTGCCATCTTTCTAACTGATAGATGTGGATGGCGTTGACCAGTGCGTTGCGGTGAATGCGTAAAAAGCCGGTTAATCCTTTTTGGGAAAGTGACTCCAGAGAATCATCTAATAAATAGTCGCGCTCCGCCGTTTGCGCGTGTGTAATACCCTCTTGGCTGTACATGAAGATGATTTGCTCAGGTTTAAGCAGATTTATCTTGTCGCCTATACGGGCGGCTAATCTGATGTCTGAGGTTTTCTGGTTTTCAGGCTGGGCTTCAGGTGCACAGGGCAGCCTGCTCAAAGCTTGTTTTAAGCGGCGTAAATCAAAAGGTTTAAGCAGGTAATCCAGCGCCTTGCGCTCAAAAGCGTCTACAGCAAATTCATTGTAGGCAGTCGTAAAGATAACGTGAGAGGCGATATCTAGTCTGTCTAGTACGTCAAAGCCAGTCATGTCCCCCAGTTCTATATCAAGGAAGATAACGTCTGGCCTGGTTTCCGCTAATATTGTCAACGCTTGTTGGCCACTACAAGCTTCTGTAATTGAGCCTGGTTCCGATATTTGTGCCAATTGGTATTTGAGTTTTTCTCTGGCCGGGGCTTCATCTTCAATAATTAAGATATTTAACATGCTGCCTCCACTGAGATTTTCGCCAGAGCACCATTGTGGTTGGATAACTCCAAATACCCCATCTGTAATAGTGACAATCGTTCGCGAATCAAACCAATACCAACTCCCTCTTGCTGGTTGTCTAATATCGTTTGTTTGAAGCCTTTACCATTGTCCTGAATCTCAATGCATAATGCGTTTTCTTGTTGATAGAGCTTCAGTGAAACCTGCAAGGGTCTGACTCCTGCGTGTTTCAAACAGTTTTCCAGCAGCGGTTGTAACAGTAAAGGTGGTACCTTTTGAGCTAATAGCTGTTCATCTACTTGCCAAAGTACCTGCAAATTATCACCGAAACGGGCTTTTTCCACATCCAGATAAAAGCGCGATATTTCCAGTTCGGTTTTTAGATCAATAAGCATATCCTTTTTATCAATGGCGTAGCGCAGTATGTCGGCAAACTTATGCAGTACTTCGTCGGCTTTTTCCGGGTTTTGAAACATTAACGCCGAAATGGTATTTAATCCGTTGAACAGAAAATGCGGGTTGAGCTGATGATTTAGATGCAACATCTGCATTTGCTCTCGCAGCAGCTTTTCCTGGGTGTAGCGGCGATAGAGTTGCAACGACTCCCAAAGCACAAACAGAAATATGCCCCATATTAAGGCTGAAAAAAAACGCTCGAAGATATCAATGTTAAAGTGTGAGAAGTGCAGTTTGTGCAATACATTAACCGTACTAATACCGATAAACATCAGTATCACAAAGAGATGGCCACGCCAAACAATGTGCGCTTCCCGAATAAACTTGAACCTCTGTGCAGCGTAATAAAGCCAAAACGGACCAACATAAAAACAAGCCCACCAGATTGGGGCACTGATCAATAACACATCGTCGGCAGGAAATCCCAGTTGTATCCATTCGTTCAATGCCGGTAATAAGTGTAGAAAACACAAAAACAGCGTGATAAATATTTTGTGCTTAATGGAGAGTTGCATCATTGCTTTTCCTGAGCTCACTACTTATTGATGCAACGCATGCTGCCTGATATTGAGTTCGTGACCGCGAACCGCATCTGCGGGGCGTAATACCAGCCAACCGTCTATATATAATGATTCAGGCCTGGCACCGTCATAGACAATGCCTTTTTCGCGCCACTGCTCAAATTCAGCTCGGCTAACGCGTTGTTCCTGAGCATTGAAGTATCCGTAATTCAGGGCAACATCAAATTGCACGTGTTTCTGAATAGGCACCTTGTCGCTGTGGGCATAGTTGCTGTATTGATAAACAATCTGGTCTTGCTCAATTGAGTTAATTTTGATCGTTACGTAGCGGTATTCCGGATGTTGACCGGGATTGACTTGGGAATAATCCATCAAATAAAAATCATTCACCAGTGGGTAACCCAATTGATTGAGTCGGGCGATTCGCTGATATTCCGAGAATGCAAAAAAAGCTAAAATGAATGCGGGGATAAGCAAGAACTCTGAAAAGCCTTTGAGCACAGTAAAGGGGCTAACACCTTGTTCTGTCTTATGTTTTAAGCTAACTACCATGTGTTCGCTCCCGAACTTTCCCTACATGCTTGATACAATAACTGACATTCGTGCAATAGAAAATAAGACAGACCTGTTAACTGAGTGAACAACCGGATGAACCGGGTGAGTCACCGATATAGATGAGTGAATGACATGAAGGTTGTGTTGGTTTTGTTCCGCGGAGTGTATCGCCACTCCGCGACAAATTCATAGTAAATGCTAGCTGTGCTTAAACAGTGACCCTAACACTGCACCGCGGCTTGCCCCGGTCACTTTAGGTACGTTGCCTTGAACATTGTGTTCGTACGCCCAGGCAAGCCAGGCGAAGGCCAGCGCTTCAACCGCATCAGGGTGAATGCCCAACTCTTCAGTGGTGGTGAGTTTAATTTCAGGCAGGTGCTGAGCAATACGCGTCATTAAATGAGAATTACGCGCACCGCCACCACAGACATAAACACTATCCACAGCTGCCAGAGCTTTGATGTCATTGGCAATGGTCAGTGCGGTAAGCTCTAACAGGGTGGCCTGAACATCTTCAGCCGGAATTTCTTCTGGTTGTACAATTAAACTTTGCTGCAACCATTCCAGATTGAACAGCTCTCGGCCGGTACTTTTGGGGGCGGGTAGTTTAAAGTAATCTTGGTTTTTCAGGCTGTGCAGTAGTGGCAAATGGCATTGACCTGATGCTGCCCAATTACCATCTTCATCAAATTCTTTACCTGTGTGGGTTTTACACCAGGCATCCATTAAACGGTTACCGGGACCCGTATCAAAGCCCAACACTTTCTCTGGGTCGCAGCCCTTGGGTAGATAACTGATATTGGCAATACCGCCAATATTGAGCACCACGCGATCCTCATCAGGTGAACTGAATACCGCTTGGTGATAAGCGGGTACCAGTGGCGCTCCCTGACCGCCCAGAGCTATGTCTTTGCGCCTGAAGTCGGCAACCACATCAATCCCTGCCTTGGCTGCAATGGAATTACCATCCCCGATTTGCACGCTATAGCCATACTCACCATCAGGATGGTGGCGAATGGTCTGGCCATGACTGCCAATTAATTTAACGTCTTTTGCCGTGAGGTTATTACGGCTCAATAAATCCTGACAAGCCAAGGCAAAGCACTCTGCCACTTTCCGGTCGGCTTGTGCCATGCGGTTCACTTCGTTAGTGCCCGGTTTGCACAGTGACTTTAATTCTACCAGCAGTTCATCTGGGTAGGGGTAAGTATCGAAGTCCAGGGTTTTACACTGGTTGTCGTCGTAGTCAACGATAACGGCGTCAATACCGTCCATACTGGTACCAGAAATCAGACCAATATATTTTGAAGTCATGGTTTGCTCCACATAAGAAGAGGGACACGCCGGGAAAGCGTATCACATGATAGTTGAAAAAATGTGACTTGAATAACGGTTATCAGAGCAGAATTACTTGCTCTAGTTCATAGCCAGCATGATGCGGCGATTGTTATCCAGCTTGGCCTGGTAATCTCGAGCCAGCTCTAAAAACTCGGATTTTTCACTTTTCTTAATAGGTAAAGCTTTAGGCAATTTCACGGTTCTTGGGTTTTTGTGCACCCCATTTACCAGAAACTCGTAATGCAAATGTGGGCCTGCAGCCAGACCTGTGGCACCCACATAGCCTATCACTTGTCCTTGTTTTACCCATTGGCCTTTTTTTACAGCGCGTTTACTAAAATGGATATATTTGGTGGTGTAGGTATCGCCGTGTTGCAGGAACACATAATGGCCGTTGAATCTGTTATAAGAAGACTCGATGACTTTGCCGTCTCCTGCGGCTACTACAGGTGTGCCGGTTTTGGCGGCGTAATCTATACCATTGTGGGCTTTGTAACGCTTTTGCACAGGATGGAAACGGCGCGGATTAAAGTTCGAGCTGATGTATTTGAAGTTAACTGGCGCGCGCAAAAAGCTTTTGCGCATACTGCGTCCCTCTGGCGTGTAGTAGTTGCCATCTTTATAACGAATAGCGGCAAACTCTTCTCCTTGGTTGGAAAACTCTGCAGCCACTATATCGCCATAACCGACGAATTCACCTTCAATGTAATTTTCTTCAAAGATAACGTTGAAGTTGTCGCCTTTGCGAATGTCTAATGCGAAGTCGATGTCCCAGCCAAATACGGTGGCAAGACTCATGATGAGGTTATCAGACAGACCTGCTTCGACGCCGGCATTCCAAAAGTTAGAGCTGATTTCACCGCTGGCATAATTTAAGCGAGTATAAAGCTCTTTTTGTTGCACTTCGGACTTGTAGTTATCGCTTTGCTTAAAAACTCGCACCGCTTGGGTTGGGGAGTAGCTGTATTGCAGTTCTCTGAAGTCACCCTCTTTAGACTTTAGTATCTCCAGGTTCTCACCAGGCATGATCTTTAGTAGCTTCTTAGCGGCATTACCTGCACGGCTGACGTGATGCACTTCTTTAGCGGTCAGTCCTGCGCGAGAAAATATCTTAGCCAGGTTATCACCGCGTCTAACGGTATAGGTTTGCCATTCTTGCTCGTCTTCAAAACTGATATCACTGTCCGTTAAAATACTTGCATCAATAGGCAATACATAACGGGTACCCGGTGATAGTTCTAATGCTTCTCCGTGTGGAATGTCATCAAAACCCGATGGCAGTTTTGCCAGTTCCGCATCGACCACGATACTGGCTTGGGTGACAATACTTTCATCAAGGTTTGTTTCGTCAAGTGGCGCAGCGTTAAAAACCGTTTCTTCAATAACGCTTTCTTCAAGCACCGTCTCTTCTGGCTGGGCTTTATCGTTATGTGTAGCGGCGAGTTGTTCGGCATCCGCTAATTCAGGTTCTGAAACAGGGAGAGGTTCGATATTGCCTTGCTCAGGCTGTTGTTTGTTGAGCATTTGCTGAGTGACAATCAGTGAAGAGGCCTCATCGCTTTTGGCTATGCTATCGGGCAGCGCAATGCTGACTCTTTGTCCTGGCTTCAATTGGTCGGCTTGTGGCACATTTTTGCTATCGGCTTCCCCGGGAATTAGCATCAGGAACAGCGTGAACAGCACCAGTACAGACAATACCAATTTGTGTTTTTTAGGCAGCCTGTCGAAGTGCTGCCGGGCAACATGGATATGTTTCATGATTCTTATTGTTTTTTGACCCTTAACGGGTTTTTTGCGCACAAATTTCACGATATTGAATCGTGAATCACTTATCTTGTTTTTTATTCTTATTATGGCGTGTTTTACGTTAATTAGTTCCTCTAATTCAGCAGTTTATTTATCGCAAAAGCACACTAACTAGCAGCATAACTCGTATATGCTCATTTTTCTAGCAATTATCCTCAATCAGCGCCTTTGTTTCAAAGGGCTGTGGGGCATTATTGAAGATTGTGCGGGAACAATTGACAATGATTTAGTGATTGTCCTTTCAATCAGGCTGTACGCCCGGTAAAATCCTGCAAATTTGTAAAATAATATTATTCGAAATTGGAGTCTGTCGATGTCGGACTGGCAAAGCGCTTTTGCTGAAATAAAGCGAGGTTCAGATGAAATCCTCGTTGAAGAAGAGTTAATTGAGAAATTAAAAACCGGAAAGCCACTAAAAATAAAGGCTGGCTTCGATCCAACTGCACCTGATTTGCACCTAGGTCATACGGTCTTAATTAACAAGCTACGGGCGTTTCAACAATTGGGTCATGAAGTCATCTTTTTGATTGGTGACTTTACGGGTTTGATTGGTGACCCTACGGGCAAAAATGCCACGCGTAAGCCTCTTAGCAAAGAAGATGTATTGGCCAATGCTGAGACCTACAAAGAACAGGTATTCAAAATCCTGGACCCGGAAAAAACCACCATTCGCTTTAACTCTGAATGGATGGAAGCGCTGGGTGCGGCGGGCATGATCAAGCTGGCTGCCAGTCAGACGGTAGCGCGTATGTTAGAGCGTGATGACTTCAAAAAACGCTTCGCCAATAACCAGTCTATTGCTATCCATGAGTTTTTATATCCACTGGTACAAGGCTGGGATTCTGTCGCTTTGGAAGCTGATGTGGAGTTGGGTGGTACTGATCAACGCTTCAACCTGTTGATGGGCCGTGAGCTGCAAAAAGAACAAGGGCAGTCGCCACAGTGTATCTTGATGATGCCTTTGCTTGAGGGCCTTGATGGTGTTCAGAAGATGTCTAAGTCTCTGAATAACTACATTGGTATTACCGATGCGCCAAACGACATGTTTGGCAAGGTGATGTCACTGTCTGATGATCTGATGTGGCGTTATTTTGATTTGCTCAGCTTCCGTCCATTGGAGGAAATCGCAGAGCTTAAAGCCAGTATTGAAACCGGCAGAAACCCCCGTGACATTAAGATAGAGTTAGCCAAAGAGCTGATTGCGCGCTTCCATGATGATGCTGCAGCTGAAGCGGCTCATCAGGACTTTATTACTCGCTTCCAGAAAAACGCCATTCCGGATGATATCCCTGAGTTGGAATTAGCCTTACCAGACGATGGTTATGCCATTGCCAACTTGTTGAAAGATGCGGCTTTAGTGGGCTCTACATCAGAAGCGATGCGTATGATTAAACAAGGTGCGGTTAAAATCGACGGTGACAAAGTCTCTGACAATAAGCTGAACCTGGCTGAAGCTGGCACGGCTGTGTATCAAGTGGGTAAACGCAAGTTCGCTCGCGTGACTCTAGGCTAAAGACGTCTAAGACCACCTTATCCGCAGCTGCTCAGCTGCGGATAACGGCACTATCTACTTCTGTCCACCTTGCATGGTGACCTGTTCCAGCAGTCGATGCCAGGCGTAATACAGTGTTAATCCCGTTCGGCGCATACTGCTGAAAGGAAATGCGGGGATCTGTTTTTGATACACCGGGCTGTTCAACAGGCTTTCTGGTTTGGTTATCATATCTGCCAGTCGCTTGCCCGCCTGACAAGAAAAAGACAACCCAGAGCCGCAGTAGCCCGTGGCGTAATAAATTCCAGGATGTTGCTCACTTTCCAATACATGGGGAATGTCATCAGCGGAGACACTGACCCAGCCACTCCAGAACCATTCAGTAGACAATGTGGTCAGGGCCGGAAAGTATCGATCGAATGCCGCCTTGAGTTTTTTCTGACTGGCTTGAGTATTGGCATCTGCCCCGGTAACGGCACCGCGGCCACCGAATAAAATTCGGTTGTCATCCAACAAGCGAAAATAGTATTTCAATGAGCGGGTATCCATGGCCATTAAATGGGCGCGCCATTGTTTGGCAATGCTTTCTGGCAAAGGCGAGGTTACCAGCACACTGGAAAGTACCGGAAACTGTTTCTCTGTCAGACCGGGTAACAACGACTTTAAACTGTAGGCATTACTGGCCATAACCACTTTTTTGGCTTGTAAAACACCCTGTGGTGTCTTGAGCTGGTAGCCATCGTTGTTTGCCACAATACCTTTAATTGCCGAATCGGCATAAATCGGCACGCCATCTTGTGCCAACTTGTGCGCAATCGCGACACTGAGCTTTAGCGGGTTTAATGCCTGGCCAGCGGTTCTGAAAACCCCACCAAAAGAGGGGTAATCAGGAATAAACCTAGTGCGAATTTCTTCCGCTGACACCACCGTGTATTGGCTTTTATAGGCGTCAGGTAATTGCTCACTGGCGCTGCGCAATCGCTCAAACGCTTGCTGCGAGTGACCTATCTTAAGGTAACCGCCAGAGGAGACATCACATTGGGCGCCAGCGTATTCTTTAAGCTCGTGCAGCGTATCTATTGCCTGATAGTATTCATCCAGCGTAGTGGCTGCCTGTGCTTGCCCGTATTTCGCAGACAGACTGGTATAATCTAAGCGACCACTGCCGGGTAAAATAAAACCGGCATTACGCCCGCTGCAACCCCAACCCGGTTGGTTGGCATCGACAAGGGCAATATTGAGGGAAGAATTGGTACTTAGATAGCGAGCGCAGGCCATACCGGTAAAGCCTGCACCAATGATCACCACATCGTAGCTTTCATCTTGCTGCAAACTCAGAAACTTGGGAGCTGCCTTTAAGCTTTCTGTCCAATAGGAATCAGGGTAAGCGTCACCAGAGGCGGTGGCTTTATCTATTAACGGATCGTACATGTTTTGGGCGCTTAGAAACGGATCATCATTTCTGCAGCGGTGCAGTTACATTCCGGACCGCAAACAGGGCAAATGTAGCCATGGCTTTCATACCAGCCAGCCCAGCGATTGGGATGTTCTTTAACTAGCTCACCACCACATTTTTTAAAGTACTTAAAGGCACTGTTCCCGGGACTGGCAAGCCAGATATGAGCCAGACCTGCTTTAGCGCCTTGCAGTTTGGCCTGTTCAATCGACAACATAAGCAGTGATGAGCCAATGCCATGGCCGCGGTATTCAGCATTTACTGTGTTACTTTTGAAGTAGCACACCTGATCTTCTTGTAACTGCCACAATTCAGGAGAACACCACTCGTTAATGTCCCAATTATTGGCCGCCTGAGTTAAGCGAAAGCCCACAAGCTCATCATTGTGATAAGCCACAAATGAGGCGTTAATGCCGTTTTTAAAACTAGTATCGTAATACTTCTGGCATTTTTCGGTATCCAGGTAGTTATCGCCATGGACGATATTGCCTAGCTTGATCACACCATCAAAGTCTTGAGGCTCATATTGTTTGTATTGGATTTGGGTATTCATCGGCTTTTAAAATTCTTTAAGAAGACATCTAACGCTTCAACGGATATATGTATTTCTTTCACCGACATCCACAATGAATACAGTAAGCACAGCAGGCTTAATGCGAATATCCAGCCTCCAGTGGTGGTGTACTGAAAATAAATCGCCAGCATGGATAACACACATAAGAAGAAACTGAAAACGCCCGCTTCCTGCATTTTTTTGATGTATTGGATGCGTTTGCGCAGATTGTCTATTTGTTGAAAGGTACTTTCATCATCGCTGTTTTCATCGAAATTACGGATCAATCCGGCAAGTACCACAAATCGGTTGGTATAAGCCAAAAGCAATAACGATATGGCCGGAAACAGCATAGCTGGGGTAGTGAGTGTAATTTCCAAAGCAGTGACACGATGATGAGTTAAGCCACAGAGTTTACGTAGCAAGCTCAGCAGTGTAAAGGGAGGATGCTCAAAAGAAGACGACGAAGGGACTGAGCCGTTGCAGAGGCTGCAACGACTCTAAGCGAGGTTTAATGTCTATTAATAGCGGTAGGTTTCGGGCTTGAAGGGGCCTTCTACTGTTACGCCGATGTACTTGGCCTGAGTGTCGGTAAGTTGGGTAATAACACCGCCAAAGCCCTCTACCATGTATCGAGCAACCTCTTCATCCAGCTGCTTAGGTAATACTTCAACTGACATGGCGGCTTTTTGTGCGTCGCTATCCATATTAGCGAAACCCTGCTTGAACAGATGGATCTGAGCCAGTACCTGGTTAGCAAAAGAGCCATCCATGATGCGTGATGGATGACCTGTAGCGTTGCCGAGGTTCACCAAACGACCCTCTGATAACAGTAACAGGTGATCACTGGTGTCATCACTGCGATACACCTTGTGCACTTGCGGTTTGATCTCTTCCCAGCGCCAGTTCTGACGCATGTAGGCGGTATCGATTTCATTGTCAAAGTGACCAATGTTACACACTACGGCACCTGATTTAATGGCGCTTAGGGTATTGGCATCACAGACATTCACGTTACCCGTGGTGGTCACCAGCAGGTCGGTGTTCTGCAATAAAGAAGTATTGATATCCGCAGCATTGCCTGTGTTTTTACCATCATTGTAGGTAGAAACCACTTCAAAACCGTCCATACATGCCTGCATTGCACAGATAGGATCGATTTCTGCCACTTTGACAATCATACCTTCCTGGCGCAGCGATAAAGCAGAGCCTTTACCCACATCACCATAGCCTATCACAAGCGCTTTTTTACCTGACAGCAAGTGATCAGTTGCACGCTTGATGGCATCATTTAAGCTGTGACGACAACCGTATTTATTGTCATTCTTGGATTTAGTGACAGAATCATTAACGTTAATGGCGGGCACTTTAAGCGTACCGGCTTCCAGCATTTCTAATAATCTGTGTACGCCAGTGGTAGTTTCTTCGGTGATACCGTGTACGTTTTCCAGCACTTGAGGATATTTGTCGTGTAGCATGGCTGTCAGGTCGCCACCGTCGTCAAGCACCATGTTGGCACTCCATGGTTGGCCATCTTTTAAGATGGTTTGCTCCAGACACCAGTCGTACTCTTCTTCAGTTTCGCCTTTCCAGGCATATACCGGGACACCAGCTGCCACAATTGCCGCTGCGGCGTGATCTTGCGTTGAGAAGATATTGCAAGAGGACCAACGCACTTCTGCGCCCAAGGCCACCAGGGTTTCAATTAATACCCCGGTTTGAATGGTCATGTGAATACAACCCAGAATTCTGGCACCTGCCAGTGGCTGTTGCGCCTGATATTTTTCGCGAATGCGCATCAGTGCCGGCATTTCACTTTCTGCGATGGTCAGTTCTTTACGTCCCCAGTCGGCCAGAGACATATCGGCAACTTTGAAGTCTCCCGATTCGATAATTGCGTTATTTTGATTCATAGAATTGCTCAATGGATTGATTATTTAAGGTCTTTGTTATTGTTTTATCTGCTCATCCAGTGACGCTTTTAGCGGCACTGTTAAAAATAAACCAGGCGCTGGTGTATGCCAGAAATACTAACATACACAACAATATGCCATGTTGGATCATTAATATGCCTAATTTCCGGGCGTCTTCGATACCCGGCAGGGTGTCTGTACCGCATTTTGGCAGCCTGATTTTCTTGATACCATAAAATGCCGGGCCTCCCAATTCACATTTGAGCGCGCCGGCAAATACTGCCAGAATCAAACTGTGGCTGGATACCTGGCCGCCGAGGCTTTTAACCGCTTTCCAGGAACCCGAAAGCCCTAGTGTAATGGTAAAAAAGAGTGTGGAGAGACGTATCGGTAGCCACTGCAAAATAAACATCAGCCAGGCCGCAGGGCGACCGAAAGCGGCGAATTGTTTGATTTTAAGGTTCCACTCCTGACTCATTTCATACAAGCAGCGATAGAGCAGGGCAGCAATACCTCCACCGATGAGATACCAAAAAATTACCGATAAATATTGATAATGAAAGCGCAAAATCCGGGTTTCCATACTGGCTTTGACGATACCTGCTTTGGAAAGGTTTGAGGTTTCCCGCAGCACCAGGCTTGACAGGGTATTGCGTGCGAGTGCCCTTTTGTCCGCTTTTAACTGCTGAATGATCTGCCGTGATTTGATATTGACTGACTGAAACTTGAGTGCCACAAACAAAAAGAAGGCTTCGAAAAACCAATCGTATTCGGCGAACCATTTGATGGTGAAAATCAAGATGGCGAGCGGTGTTAGCAATACAAAGATGGCCATGATTCCCGCAATGCGTTGTTGGCCAACTGAGCGAGTCGGATCTGCGGCCTTGTTCCCCAAGGCTCTGGCAAAAATCTTTAAGATGGTGAGTGGATGGCTTTTATCAGTCCAACGCAAGTTAGCCTCTGCCAGCAAGGCCATAACTAAGATCCCCGCGCTTAAGAGCGCGGGATTAAGGTCAGCAAAGATGTCCATTAAGGCACTTAATCCTGATATCTCGCCAGTTCCATGATCATCGCCATCACCAGTTCGGCGGAGTTTTTGCCAGCTTGCTCAATGTATTCAGAGAATGACACTGAAGACTCTTTTCCGGCGATATCCGACAATGAGCGGATCACCAAAAATGGGGTATCCAGCATAAAGCAGGTTTGACCGATGGCCGCGCCTTCCATTTCTACTGCCGACATATCCGGGAATAGACCTCGTAGGCGGCTAACCGCATCGTCACAGCCGATAAAAGAGTCACCAGTACATACCAGGCCCTTTTTGATGGTGGTGTGAGTAATATTGTTGGCGGCATTAACCGCGGCATCTACCATTCTAACATCACAAGGATAGATATCGGGCATGCCAAACACCTGGCCGCGTTTGTAGCCAAAGTGAGTTACGTCCACATCGTGATGTTGTACGCCGGTGGCAATCACCACATCACCAATATTAAGAGTTGTGTCGAAACCGCCTGCTGAGCCGGTATTGACCACAAAGTCGGGAGCAAATTTGTCGATCATCACAGTGGTGGAAACCGAGGCGGCTACTTTACCGATGCCACATTTTACCAACACCACTTCTACTTCGTTGATGGTGCCGACATAATATTCGAGGTGCGCAAAATGGAAGGTTTCTTTTAACTGCATCCGTTGTTTCAACAGTGCGATTTCCTGATCCATCGCCCCTAAAATACCAATTTTCATACTTGTCTCAAATCCTATATCTTACTTCGTTGCTAGTGTAACGACAGCCGCCTGTTAAGCCAACCAAGGATTAAAAAAATGCCAGACAAAGTCTGGCAAATAAAGGGAATGACCTGAGGTCGGTAGTAAAACTGTTGTTACGCTGCAATCGGGCGCGTAAAGGTAGCTTTTCTGTCTGGGTTGTTAGTACCAGCCACCAGAGGTTTTTTCGGCTCTTTGTATTTGATCGGGGCCAGTTTGGCGTTGATACAGGCGCGAATATCGGCTGGTTTATAGCCGCCTTTGACTTTGATGCGTAAATGGGGGATACGGGCGGCATCCAATGCGCCACTTAAAAACCAATCACGCTGGGTTTTGTAACCGTCTTTTTTATTCTTTTGATGCACCAGATCCACCGCAATAACCGGGGACAGGTCTTCTTTGTCACACAATACAAAGTCCAGGTGATGACCTGCAGCCCGTTGCATGGCGGTGCGCAATGTCTTTTTCTCAGTTTTAGGACGCACAGCCAGGATATCCGTCAGACGCACGCGACAAATAATGCGGTATTTATCGCCAACAGAGGCTTCCAATAGATCCAGAAATTGGCGCTCTACTGGGGTAAATAAGTTGGTTTTGCGATTGAATGGAAAGGCAAGGCCACCGTCATTTAATTTGATCGCTCCCACCGTAACCACGATAAGTAACATAAACAAAACGATTGCGAGTTCCATAAATTCTCCTGCTAACTGAAATACGCTTTTCTCGTGTAACAGAAAGCAAGGTCAATGCCAGAACTAGATTTGAGATTAAAAAAATACGTTGAGAGCAGGGGATGGCTCAGTTAAGCATGAGATTGACTTGCGTGCCAGCCCCGTCCTTAAAGACGTAGGCACGATATTTCTGATCCTCACTACGCACTGTCAGGTAACGTCCTTGCACAGCGGTTTGGGCATTTTCAAGTTGCTGTGCCAGCGATTTTGCCACTGATTCCGGTGAATCGACCACAAAAAAACTCAGCGTTGCTGGTTTTTTGACGCCAAAAATTCGACAGGTTTTACTGCCTTCAGGCAACTGGATATCAAACCAGACCGAAGGGCAAGTGGATTTCGGTGGGGCAGTTTCTGTCAGCCCAGCAAAAGAGATAAAAACAAAAGTGAGAGCAAGGCGTCTAAACAAACTCATTCCTGAATGATTAATGGCTCGTGAAAGTATAGAAGGCTGCGGCTGTGAAGGGCAAGTAACTTAGGTATGTTGGCTATTGCTCGGTTATAAAAACTGAGGCTGAACATTTTGTTATGGAAAATATGAAAAAGGGGAGTCAACGGCAAGTTGACTCCCCGTAGTATCGTATTTTTGTGTCTAATGTAATTCAGCGATTTCAGCCAGTACAGAACCCGTTGATTTGTCGGGATAAGTAATGCTCAATGTTGCTGACAGGGTTACAGCGATATCTTCTGGTGAAACCAGGCGAGTAACACGCTGAGGTTTAACCTTCCAGCCGGTAAAATACACGGGAACATGGGTATCGTATTTATAGGGTGAGCCATGTGTTGCTGCGGAATAGTTGCCTAACATAGTCGAGGTTTTTTGTACCACAATTAAATCCCCGGAACGTTCAGCAACAAAGTTATTACTGATCCTCTGTGACACCGGGTCGGCTTTTGTGCTGCCTGCGGCGAGCTCCTCACTGCTATAAACCGCAGCAATCTCTTCATAGCCAGCCAATTCTTTAGCAAAGTCTTCAAGCACATCCTCTAAATCTAAATCGGCGGCTTTGATGGTGGCATGGTTCAGATAAATATTGGGCAGTCGGATAAAGGACAGCAACTCTCCATCGATATCTTTTTCTGCGGAATAATTTTTAACGAACTGTTTTAATTTACCTGATACATCACCGCGTAAACCTGCAAACCCCAGAGACTTCTTATACTCTGGAATAGCATCTACGCCATGGTCTGCAGACAGGGCCAGCAGCACGTGCTCTAAGCCTACCTGCTCATCGAGAAAACTAAATAAGTCAGCCAGAACGGCATCCAGCTGGTAGAGTCCGTCCTCAGCTTCGCGGCTAAAGGGGCCATAGTTGTGACCAATGTAGTCATTCAGTGAAAAGCTGATAGCAAGAAAGTCGGTGACATCATCTTTGCCTAAGGCGTTTTGTTGCGCGATGTGCTTGGCAAATTCAGCCGTCAACTCATCAGCAAAAGGCGTCATGTTAAGGGCTTTGTAATAACTTTTGTCCGCTTCTTCAGGTAAGCCATGAGGAAAACCGCGCGAAAATCCACGTGGTGGGATTTGGTATATCCTGTTTTCTGTGGAGTTTATATAAACTGACTCGGGTTTACTGAGGGTCCATTGGGCACCCACCCAGCTGTCTTTCAGGCCTCCTTCATTAAACGCCCTTGCCCAATCGGGCATGGCATCATAGTACCAGGAGCTGGTGACAAAATTTCCGCTGTTTTTGTCCATCCAGAAGGATTTACCAAACTGCCCACCGGTTAGCACTGCGCCGCGATCTTTGACTGACACCGAGTAGATTTTTGCCTTGCCGTTGCTGGCGAAATGCAATTCATCAGAAAAGGTTGAGGCCATCAGATTTTTAGGCGAAGCGCTCTTGCCACTACCCTGAAGTATTGTGGTTTCGCTATCTGCAACACAATACATCTCAGCCTCACCTGCTACATCGTACCAGTTGTTGCCAATTAAGCCGTGTTGCGAAGGGGGTGCGCCGGTCGCGAGGGTAGCATGGCCTACAGCGGTGAGTGTCGCCGCATGGCGATAGTGGGCATTTGTGAAAATTGTGCCTTCCCGTAAGAAGCGATTGAAACCCATGTTTTTGTCACTGTTGAGGAAATTGTTCTGGTAACGGAACAATAAGTCTCCGCGTAGCTGATCAACCGTGATCTGTACTACTAATTTGGGTTTGTCCGCCAATGCGGAGGTTGATACTAATAAAGCACATAGTGCGACTAGTCTTTTAGCGAGTAATATCTTCATGTTGGGATCCCTGAAAACGATGCCGAAAACATATCAGACAGAAACAAAAATGGCGAATAAACAAGAGCCTATTCGCCAATTCAAAATTTCCAGTTAATGCGTAAAATTACTGAAGTAATAATACTGTCACATAGTGCTAGATTACGCCCAATTCACGCAACCGCTCTTTGAGGTAACTATCCGCCGTGTATCGTTCTGATAACACCACTTCCGGTTTAGGGTGTAAAAACAGTGGTAAAGAAATCCTTGAGCGGCTTTGATCCTGACCTTCCGGGTTCACAACACGGTGAGTTGTAGAAGGGTAATAGTGGCCTGAGGCTTCTTGCAACATATCACCAATGTTGACGATCAAGTTACCGAAATCACAAGGGACGTCCATCCAGCTGCCATCTTGCTTTTTAACCTGTAGGCCAGGCTCGTTGGCAGAGGGTAAAATGGTCAACAGATTGATATCTTCGTGGGCGGCCGCACGGATAGCATCCGGCTCTTCGTCACCCTGTAAAGGCGGATAGTGTAAAACCCGTAACAGGGTTTGCTCACTGCCTTCAATCATGCTGGACAGAGGTTGGCGATATTTAGCGGCGACTTCTTCTGGTGAGTATTGCTCTACCCAGCCTAATAATTCTTTGGCGAGGTCATTGGCCATTTTGTAGTAGTTGGCCAGTTCATCTTTTAAGTGATCGGGGCATATACCCCAAGGGTAAAAGTGATAGTATTCTTTGATATCTTTGGCTTTGAAGCCTTTCGCTACTTCAGAAACACTGGCTGGAAAAAAGCCATCTTGCGTATCTTTATTATAAACAAAGTCGTGCTTTTGTTCGCCGTCAAAAAAGGTTTGCCAATTTTTATAGATAGACTCTACAACGGATTGCTGAATAGGGTGGTTCTTTAGTACACCAAAACCGGTTTCACGTAGTGAACGGGTGAACAACTCGGCAGCATTTTCTGCCTGATAGTCAACTGCTACTAATTGCATAGTTGTCTCCGAATTAAATTATGAGATTGAAATGAAAAAGCCAGCCAGAGCTGCGCTCATCAGGTTAGCAAAACTAGCGGCAATAACGGCTCTAAACCCTAAAGAGGCCAAGTCTTTGCGTCGATTTGGTGCCATGGCGCCGATACCTCCCATCAGTATTGCGATAGAGGAGAAGTTAGCAAAACCACACAAAGCAAAAGTAACAATGGCTTGTGTAGATGCGCTCAAGTTCTCCCGTTGGTCGATAAAATCAAGGTAAGCAACAAATTCGTTAACTACCAGTTTTTGACCGATAAAGCTGCCCGCGGCTTGTGCTTCGTGCCAAGGCACGCCCAATACCCAAGCCAGGGGTTGGAATAGATAACCCAGAATCATCTGGAAGCTCAGGTCCGGCATGCCAAACCAACCGCCAACACCACCAATCAGGCCGTTAAGCAGGGCAATCAAAGCAATAAAGGCAAGCAACATGGCGCCAACGTTAGCGGCAATTTTCAAACCCGAGGCGGCACCTTGCGCTGCAGCATCGAAGATGTTGGTGTTTTCTTCCATTTTAGGATTGAGTTGTTCCAGCTCATCCTTTGGCGCACCAGATTCCGGCAGGACCAATTTAGCCATTAACAAACCGCCGGGTGCCGCCATAAAAGAAGCCGCTACCAGATATTTGATTTCAACACCCATACCAGCGTAACCCGCCATAACGGAGCCAGCTATAGAGGCCATTCCACCCACCATCAAAGCGAATAGCTCAGAACGGGTCATGTTAGGAATAAAGGGTTTAACAACTAAAGGCGCTTCGGTTTGACCAACAAAAATGTTAGCCGCCGCGTTCATGGATTCAGGTTTGCTGGTGTGTAGCACTTTTTGTAAAAAGCCACCGATGGCTTTGATAATAATGCTCATGATACCCAAGTGATAGAGGACACTGATCAAGGCTGAGAAGAAAACGATGACGGGTAAAACATTGAAAGCAAACACAAAGCCTATCGACTTATCGCCTATGGGACCGAACAGAAAGTCGATACCTGCCTGGCTGTATTCCAGTACGCGGGATACGCCCCCCGCAATCCACAATAGAAATTGTTTACCCGGAGGGAAGTAGAGTACCAGCAAACCGACACTCGCCTGGATTGCAAAAGCGCCGCCAACGGTGCGCCAGTTAATGGACTTTCTGTCGTAGGAGATGAGCCATGCGGCACCAATTAATACAATAATTCCCAAGAGACTGATCATGGTGTTCCTTTATTTTAATATTTGTTTTATGTGGGACTTGATCACATCTAGCGCAATTTGGTTTTTGCCGCCTTGAGTCACAACGACATCGGCGATAAATCGACTAGGCGCAATAAATTGGTGATACATAGGCTTCACCGTTTTTTGATATTGCTGGCTGATGGATTCAAGACTTCTGTCACGCTCAAGTAAATCGCGTTTTATTCGACGCAATAAACAGATGTCCAGAGGCGTATCAATGAAAACTTTGACATCGAAAAGAGGAACCAGCTCGGGACTGGCTAACAACATTATCCCTTCAACAACGATAACCTGGGCCGGATGGATAGTGCGGGTTTCTTTCAGACGCGTGTGGGTCTTGTAACAATAGTTGGGACATTCAATATCATTGCCGGCTTTCAGTTGTTCCAGATGGGATACTAACAGCTCGTGCTCGAATGCTTTGGGGTGGTCGTAATTGGTTTTGACCCGATCTTCCATGGCGAGATGATCCTGGCAACGGTAGTAGTTGTCCTCTCTGATCACCTGAATATCGGCGCCATTTTCTTTAAAATAATGTTTAATTTTGTCGGTGAACAAGGATTTTCCAGAACCAGAACCGCCGGAAATCGCGATCACCTTAGTTTCAAGACTCATAATAGATAAACGGGATAGTTTTAGACAAGACTACCAGCGAAGCGAAAAAATGCCAGCAATCATGCTTGATTTAGCGCAAATAATTGCGATTTCATTAATGAAACCTGACCAATTGGTCGAGTTTTTGGCTGGGCAGGAGAATTAATCACCAATTAATTCATAGTGCTCGATAGTCAATTCCAGCAGGGCAAAGTTGTGCAATTTGGAGCGGGAACCTTCCCCTTGAGCTTTTTGCGGATAATAGAGGCTGCGCTGCTCTGGATAGTTAGTCAATATTTCGTCCAGCGCTGTGCGTATTTCACTGAGCATTTTGTCTATATTGCTATCAAAATCCGGGCGTTTGCGGCGAGAGTGTCCTAATTCCAGTAAACGATAGAAGTATTTGTTGGCCAGCTCCAAAAAAGATTCCGGTAGATTTTTATTGTGATAAAGCTGAGGTGCATCTTGCTCACTACAGTATTTCAGCATCGCCAGATAAAAACATAAAGGTTTATTGGCCAGCGTTGTTTTGGTATCGGATGCCTGATCAATAAAAAGGGTGCGTTCTCTTAAGTCAATCACCAGCTTTGGCACGGCTTGAGGTTCTTCTTCCGCTTTTACTGGATTGGCAAACAATTGTTGCTTATTGAACCGGCAGATAACAAAAAAAATCAAACTGAAAAATGGAGGGAACAGCATGGTCCAGGCCTGAAATTTGCGCTCTACAACACTTACAACCACATCAATTGAGGTTCTTGATGATTGCAGGCTAAAAAGCTTGAGTTCCGCGTTGGATATTTGCTGGTCACCCTCGTAATGGAACTGGTCAATACTCACCAGGCGCAAAGGAAATTTCTCGCGGGATAAGTATTCGTTCAGGTTTTGCATGTACCTTTGTACGGTATGGTCATCCTTAGCCTTGCTGCCCAGTTCATTACTGATGTTGAGGTCGATAACATCCAGTGCTACCCGGTTTTTCAGAGTGAGTAAGGCATCATCAATCTGTTGTTGTCTTGATAGTGAGTTCCCCTGAATGGTTACCAGAGTCAGCACGATAAACAGTAGCAGACTTTGAACAATGGGATTCGTTTTTAACATGGAAAAGTTCATATCAGGAGCCAGGTGATTCAGAGCATGGGGTGGTGAGTGCGAGCTGACGATAATAACCGCGATTTTGCTCCGCAAGAAGGGTGAGCTCTTGCTGTATAGCGCATTTCAACTCAGTGTTTTTCTCGGCTTCTTTAAGGTACCACTTGCTGCCTTCGATTTCAGACAAGAGTGCGGTGCGATATTCACGGTTAAAACGGGTTTCATCGGCTTCCGACCAGTAGGTGGAAATGATGTCCACAGAGCCGTTTTCCAAAAGTTGTCTCAGTTGTTGGTGGTTTTTGGCATACACCAGATTCACCTGCTTTTCGTCAAGATCCAACTTTTTAAACAGCATCATAGGGGCGATATGCCCGGAACGGCTGCTGGCATAGTCCAATACACCAATGCGTTTGCCCAGCAGATATTCTTTCTGCAATTCGGGCTTTTCCCGCAATCCAATAAAAAAAGCCGAGTATTTATTATAGCTGGCTACTTCTTTATAGCCGTAAACTTCATCGGAGTTGAAAGCGTGAATAAAATTGTCTTTTACCAGTACCAGATCCACCAAACCTTTGCCAACAAAATCCAGCATTTCTCGCTCATTTGGCATCCAGTGGGCGCGAACTTCGCCGAATTGCCTGGAAACAGTGTCGTTGTCACACAGCGCTTTCATCAGTTCCTTGGCCATGTATTCTATCTGCACTGTGATCACTAAGGCATCGCTATTTTTGCCCGCGGTGGTATTACAGCTGTCTTTGAAATTCAAAACACTGGGTAAGGTTTTGGTATTTAGCGGAAAGGCATTCCGACTTATTTCAAATGTGATGCCCAAAAGCACCAGCGCCACAAGAGCAAGACTGGTGATGGAAAGGTGATAATGTCTCATGTGTCAAACTGACTGCCCAAAATTCAGGCGCTATTTCACCAGTTAAGCTTACTCATTTCAACCAGTAAATTTACTTAACCTTCCTAACTATATGAATTATAAGCTTTATTAACGAAAGATTATGAATGGCAATAAAGTCTTCCTGTTTTGTATTTCCTTGCGAAAATAGTCAGCATTAAAAGTACTGTAAAAGTTACAGATGAGAACTTCCTAACTACGTTGGTGAAGTTGGTAACAAGGAAGCGGGTACTTTAGCTGAGTTTTAAGAATAAGGCATTAGCCTAAAATTTTACACACTAAAATCAGGAAAACACAATGTTTCAACGTTCAAAACTAAGCCGTATCGCGTTGGCTGTTGCTATGTCTGTGGGTTTATCCACAGCGGCAGTGGCAAACACCGGTCAGTCTTCATCCATCCGTGGTGTTATTGAAGGCCCAACAGGTGCACCTGCAGTAGGCACAACCATCACTATGATTCACCAACCTTCTGGTACAGTGAAAGAAGTAGAAGTAAACGCCCAAGGTGCTTTTACTGCACGTGGTCTGCGTGTTGGTGGCCCATACACGGTAATGATTGTATCTAAAGAGTTCGAAAGTCAGGTAATCGAGAATGTTTACCTTGAACTTAACCAACCGCTTGATCTGGATACGCAGCTAAATGCTCAGCAGGATGTTGAAACTATCACTGTTACTGGCACGCGCGACTTCTTCTCCAACAGCGGCGGTAGCAGCGTATTTGGTGAAGACCAAATCATGAAGGGCAACACTTTCAACCGCGATATCAAAGACATCGTGCGTTTGAATCCTCTTGCTGTGGTATCCCCTGATGGTGTCGAGCTGAGTGTTGCGGGTACTAACCCTAAATACAACTCACTGACCATTGATGGTGTTGGTGTAAGCGATACCTTTGGTTTGAACGAAAATGGCTACCCGTCACAGCGTCCACCTATTTCTTTAGATGCCGTTGAGCAGATCTCTATCGATTATGCGCCCTTCAATGCTCGTGCAGCGAACTTCTCTGGTGGTAACGTCAATGTTGTAACTAAGTCTGGTACTAACGAATTTAGTGGCAGCTTCTTTTACGAAGATACGGTTAACTCTGGTGATGCGGAAGACAAGCGTGACCGCCCACATGTAGACATTCCAGTTGACACCGACGAAACCACGTTTGGTGTAACCGTTGGTGGTCCCATCATCAAAGACAAGCTGTTTTTCTTCGCTTCTTATGAAGAGTGGGAAGAAGGCGTATTGTTTGATTACGACCTGAACGACCTATCTGGTAGTGGCCACCGCGTAACTAACGCTGAAGTGGACCGTTTTGTTGGCATCATGTCTAACGTTTATGGTTTAACAGATTCTTTGGGCGGCACTCCTCCTAATGATCTCGATAAGAAAACTCTTGTTAAACTTGATTGGAACATCTCGCAAGATCACCGTGCCGATTTGACCTACAGCTTCCAGGATAACTCAGCTGCGCGTAACTACACTGATTCTGACTCTACTTTAGATATGGCATCAGGTTTGTGGTTCCAGGCGTCTGAAACAACCTTGTTGACTGGTCACTTGTACTCAGACTGGAATGATTCATTCTCTACGGAAGCTAGCTTCTCTTATAAAGAATACGAGCAAGCGTCTAACACTGCGGTTCCATGGGGTGAAATCAACGTGCGTACTGCTCGCGGTACAATCGTTGCCGGTCAGGACGAAAACCGTCATGCTAACCGTTTGGAAAACGAAGAGCTGAAGTTTGGTTTACACGCGGTATACCTCTCAGGTGACGTAGAATACCGCTTTGGTGTTGAATATGAAGATTTGTCTAACTTCAACATCTATGGCCGTGATTCAGCCGGTACCTGGTCTTTCGATTCTTTAGATGATTTTGAAAATCGCATGCCTTCCAGATTTGAATATGCGAATGCCTTTACCGGTGTAACTAACGACATCGCTTATGACGTAGATAGCAATAAATATGCAGCCTACGGTGAAGCAAACTTCGAATTATTCGATGACTTCATGTTCACTGCGGGCTTGCGCTACGAGCGTATCGGTGTTGATGGCGCACCGCGTTTGAACGAAAATTTCCAGGCGCAATATAATTATCCCAACACAGAAAACCAGGATGGTTTAGACATTTTGCTTCCCCGTGTTGGCTTTACTTATGACATCAATGATGACATGACATTGCGCGGTGGTGTGGGCCGTTATACAGGTGGTACGCCTTTGGTATGGATTGCCAATGCTTATACTCGTGACGGTGTAACTAACGTAAACGCCCCTTTCAGTGCCACAAGTGCCGCTATTGCTGACCCAAGCAATGTCGATTTCACGACCATTCCAGCATCAGTGCAAGATTCACTGGTTGCAGGTGCGGGTAGCACTAACACCATCGATCCGAACTTTGAGTTACCAAACGACTGGCGTTATCAGTTAGGTTTAGACATGACCTTCGATATTCCTGGCATCGGAGATAACTTTGCCTGGAGCACGGAATTTACTTATGTTGACAGAAATGATTCTGCATTCTGGGTAGATTTATCTCGTGAGCAAATCGGCACAGCTGCTGATGGACGTATCATCTGGGGCTCAGTTTATGACGATCCAGACTTACAAGGTAACTGGGATCTACAGTTAACCAATGCCAGCGACGGCGGCCGCAGCATTATCTGGAATACCTCTTTGTATAAAGAGTGGGATAACGGTATTACCATCAGTACGTCTTACACAAACCAAGACATTACTGAAGTTAATCCAGGTACCAGCTCTACTGGTGAATCTAACTTCCAATACGAAGTTACCCAAAACCGTAACATCCCAACTGAAGGCACAGCCTACTATCAGGTTGAGCACAGATTTGTCATGAACTTGACCTATGAAAAAGAGATCTTTGAGGGTTATGACACTACCTTCAACTTGTTCTTTGAGCGTCGTTCAGGTAAGCCATTTGCGTGGACACTGGGCTCGTTCCGTGACAATGATTTAGGTGATCAGGGCGAGTTTGATGATAGCGATGTTTACATTCCATACATCCCATCAAGTGCCTCAGATCCAGCCTTTGACTTCAACAGTGGCTTAAGCTACGAAGAAATCATGGCAATCGCTTCTGAAGCGGGTGTTGCTAAGTACGCTGGTGGTTATGTACCTAAGTACTCTGGTACACAGCCTTGGGTGACTACCATGGACTTGTCTATCAATCAGGAAATTCCTGGTTTCATGGAAGGTCATAAAGCGTCGGTATACTTGAACATCGATAACTTTGCTAACCTGATTAACCCTAAATGGGGCCAGGTATATGACTTCCGCTTCCCGCAGCAAATCTTGATGGATTGGGACTTAAACGACCAAGGTCAGTACGTTTATCGTGAGCGCTTTGGTGGTACTAACACCAGCAACTACAGCGAGTTTGATGTGGAATCTTCTACATGGCGTATCAAGCTAGGTGTACGTTACAGCTTCTAAGTTGTCACTTAAGCTATAAAGTGTGAGAAAGCCGGGTTTTTTAACCCGGCTTTTTTTTGGCTTTTTAAAGGCTTGTGAAAGTCTTTGCAACATTGTTGTCATAAATAGCGGCTAAACTGCGCGAGATTTCTTGACCACAAAGACAGTTTTATTAGTGCGAGCCGCCTCATTATGCGGAACGCACAGAGTTTGGTATCGAGAGGAATTGTCTATTAAGTATTCAATTGTTACAAAGAACGTATTAATATCGAACAGCAAAGTTCATAAGAATGGCAAAAAGCTATCACTTTCATACACACTTTAAACTAGGAAAACACAATGTTTAATAATGCTAAGTTGAGTAAAATCGCGCTAGCGGTTGCACTTGCTGGTGGGCTTTCTATGAGCGCAGTCGCTCAGGAAACTTCTTCCGGAATCCGCGGTAGTGTTGTCGGTCCTGCTGGAAATGCAGCGGCGGGGACAACAGTCACAATTACCCACATACCTTCAGGTACAGTGCGTACGGCAACAGTAAATAATGCCGGTCAGTTCAGTGCTCGTGGTCTTCGCGTTGGTGGTCCTTACACGATTGAAGTCGATAGCTCCAGTTTTGAAGATACCACAATCAATGATGTTTATTTGAGCCTGGGCGAACCTTCTGTATTTAACCTTACTTTAGAAGCCGAGCAGGCAGTTGAAAGTATCGTAGTTACTGGTTCTTCCATTTCTGCAATGGCCGGTGGTGAATTTGGTCCTTCTGCGAACTTTGGTCTGGAAGACCTGCAGCGTGCACCAGCCATTAACCGTAATATCACTGATATTATCCGTGTTGATCCGCGTATCTACGTGGACGAGTCTCGCGGTGGTACAAACCCCATCAACTGTGCGGGTAAAAACTCTCGTTTTAACAGCTTTACCCTTGATGGTGTGCAGGTGAATGATTCCTTTGGTTTGAATTCCAATGGCTATCCTACTGAACGTATGCCTTTCCCATTTGATTCAATCGAACAGGTTGCTGTTGAACTGGCTCCATTCGATGTGCAATACGGTGGTTTTACCGCTTGTAACATCAACGCCGTTACTAAATCTGGCTCTAACGAGATCCACGGTGGTTTCTTCTATGAGTACGGCAACGACTCTATGCGCGGTGATTCCCTGGAAGGCGATGATATCGACTTTGGTTCCTTCACTGATAAACGCTACGGCTTTGACATTGGTTTCCCACTGCTAAAAGACAAACTATTCGCACACGTTACCTATGAAGAGTGGGAAGGTGTTAACTTGTTCGGTCGCGGAGCATTGGGTTCCGGTGCCCTGAACGAAGTTAATATCACTCAAGCTGAATTGGATGAGATCGTAGAAATTGCCAATACGCTGTATGGCTATGATCCAGGTCCGGTTCCTTCAAGCCTAGACAACTTCGATGAGAAGCTGCTGGTAAAACTAGACTGGAACATTAATGCCGACCATCGTGCTACCTTCACTTACAACTACAATGACGGTAACAACTTCACTCAGTCAGATGGTGATTTGAATGAGTTTGAATTCCAGAATCACTTATACGAGCGCGGTGCTGAACTGAACTCTTACGTAGCTTCTTTCTATTCAGACTGGACGGACAAATTCAGTACTGAAATCCGTTTGGGTTACCTGGAACTAGATAACCGTCAAATCAGCGTCGGTGGCACTGATTTTGGTGAAATTCGTATTGAAACTGACGATGTTGATGTATACATCGGTGGTGACGACAGCCGTCAATCCAACAAGCTGAGCTACGACCAGTCAGATATTATTCTGAAAGGCTATTACTACATGGACAATGGTCATAACCTGACTTTCGGTTATGAGCAAAAAGACTTTGAAGTATTCAACCTGTTTGTGCAGCACTCTGAAACTGAGATCCGTTTCGACGGTATTGACAATTTCCGCAACGGTTTTGCTGACGCTATCTACTACAATAACGCACCGTCAAATAATCCTGATGATGCCGCTGCTGAGTGGGGCTATAAATCTCACACGGTTTACATTCAGGACGAGTTTGAGCCAATTTACGATCTGATCGTGAAAGTGGGCGCCCGTTATGACTGGTACACTACGAGTGACGCTCCTCTGGAAAATCCAGACTTCGTTGCTGATTATGGTTTCTCCAACTCCACTAATCTGGATGGCGAAGGTTTATTCCAGCCGCGTATCGGCCTGACGTATACCTTGAGCGATGACACAACCTTGCGTGGTGGTTTAGGCTTGTACACTGGTGGTAACCCGAACGTTTGGTTGTCCAACAACTTCTCCGCCAATAACGTACTGCAGTTTGGTCAACGTGGACGCTCTTTCGGCTACACCGACGGAACCCGTTCACTATTTGACGATGATGTAGTTTACGCAGCAGTTGAAAGCGGTGCACCGGCTGGCCCGGGTTGGGGTATTCCTCAGGAACTATATGATGCTGTTGCAGCTGGTGTTGGTGACAACTTCGAAATTAACTACATGGATCCAGACTTTGAATTGCCGTCTGAATGGAAGCTGTCTTTAGGTGTTACTCACGTATTGCCGGGTGATTACCTGTTAACCGCAGACTTATTGGTTTCTCGCACTCAGGATGCGGCTATTGTTAAGCGTGGCGACCTGGAGCAAGTGGGCACTACTGACGATGGTTATCCAATTTATGACAGTGTGAGAGAAGCCTCATTTGTATTGACCAATACTGATGAAAACAGCACTTCTTACTCTGCCTCTATCGGTATTGCCAAGTCGCATGACAACGGTATTACGTGGCGCTTAGGTTATGCCTATAGCGACGCAGAAGACGTGCAGCCAATGACCAGCTCAGTGGCGTTTTCTAACTACGTTAACCGTGCGTTCTTCGACCCTCAAGAAGAAGTTTCCTCGCGTTCTAACTACAACATCGAACATAACTTTACGGGTAGCTTTGGCTATACAACGCAGTTTATCGATGGCCTGGATTTCAACCTGACTTTGGTTGGTTTGTTAAACTCCGGCGAGCCCTATAGCTTTACCAAGAGTGGGTTTGACGGAACTATCGCGACTTATGACGGTACGCCTTGGTTAGACTTCCAGACAAACGTTCTGAATCCTGGTGTTGCGCGTAACTCCGAAGACGGTTCATGGTGGGGTAAAGTTGACCTGCGTGTATCTCAGCAAATTCCTGGATTTACTGAAGGCCACAAGGGTGAGGTTTACATGACTATTGATAACTTCACTAACTTCCTTAACGATGATTGGGGTGTACTTGAGCAAATCGGCTTCCCGAATACTGCTGAGCAGGGCACCGAAGCTGAGCAACGAATTGCTGATGCTTCCATCTACGAAATTCGTTTAGGTGTAAACTACCGCTTCTAAGGAACGCTTTTTACTGATTGATAATTCAATCGGATAAATTAAAAACTCAAAAGCCGCCTGGGGTACCAGGCGGCTTTTTTAATTGTGTAAAATTCAGGCGCAATATTTGCTGTAGTTCCTGTGTCGTTTGAGGAGTTAAGGGCGTCACATGGATTATTTCTGGTTAATTGGCTGTGCAATGCTGGTGTTTTTGATGCAAGCAGGCTTTTTATGCCTTGAAACCGGGAAAATTCGCAGTAAAAACAGCATTAATGTGGCAGCCAAGAACCTGTCTGACCTGGTTATCGCCTCTGTGGTGTTTTGGTTATTTGGCTTTGGATTGATGTTTGGTGAATCAATCTGGGGCATTGTGGGCGGCAATGAGTTCCTTTTTGGTGCACAAAGCTCTGCTTGGCAAATCAGCTTCTTCTTATTCCAACTCATGTTTTGCGGCACGGCGGCCACCATTTTGTCTGGTGCCGTAGCTGAGCGCATGTCCTATCGCGGCTATATTCTGGTGACTTTGGTGTTGTGTTGTTTCATCTATCCTGTGGTGGGGCACTGGGCCTGGGCATCGGCATTTAATGGCAATAATACGGGCTGGTTACAAGCTCTGGGCTTTGTGGATTTTGCCGGTTCCACTATTGTACATTCTGTTGGTGGCTGGATAGCTTTGTCTGCGGTGATCATCATCGGTCCGCGAATCGGGCGTTTCGACAAGGACAAAAAGATTCCGGTGGGTAACAATCTGCCTTTTTCCGTACTGGGGACTATTCTAATCTGGCTTGGTTGGTTTGGTTTCAACGGCGGCAGTACTTTGGTGTTCAATGAAAGTGTGCCCAAAGTATTACTAAATACTTGCCTTGCCGCTGCCTGGGGCGGTGTGGCGTCCACCTGTATATTCGTCATCAGGCACAAGTTTGTGGATGTCACCTATATCCTCAATGGCGTTATTGCGGGCCTGGTTTCCATCACCGCCTCTGCGCATGCAGTTACGGCGCCGCAAGCCGCGTTGATTGGAATTGTGGGTGGTCTGGTGTTGTACCAGGGCTGTATGGTGATGGAGCGCTTAAAATTAGATGATGCCCTGAGTGTGGTGCCCGCCCACTTGTTCGCCGGTATCTGGGGCACAATGGCAGTGGCGTTGTTTGGTGATGCATTGATATTGGCTACCGGGCTTGGTTTTTGGCAACAGCTGAGTGTTCAGCTGCTAGGGGTTGTGAGCATCGGCATTTTTTGCTTAGCGGTTAGCTATTTGCTGTTGCGGCTTATTAATCACTTTGTTCCCCTCAGGGTCACCGCTGAGCAAGAATATTTGGGCATGAATATAACCGAGCATCGCGCTTCCACCGAACTCATTGATTTGTTAACTGATATGCAGGGGCAGGAACAAGAAGGGCGTTTCGATGAGTCGGTTGAAGAAGAGCCTTTTACTGAAGTGGGCCAAATTGCCAAACAATACAATCGTGTTATCACACGGGTACAGGAAGAAATGTCCAAACGGGATGAGGCAATCAATAGCTTTCGCTCTAGCGAAAAGCGCAAAAGTGCCATTTTGGATGCCTCAATGGATTGTATTATCACCATAGACAGATATGGCAATATCATTGAGTTTAATCCAGCCGCTGAAAGAACTTTCGGGCAAACCAAGAGTCAGGTGGCGGGCTTGAGTTTTGTCAGGTCATTCGTTACCAGCGAAGCACAACAAGGCTTCCTGGACAGTATTGAGCATCAGTTTTCTGAGCCAGAGGGATTGCTGTTAAACCGTCGTAATCGAATCGTGCTCAGGCGCATCTCCGATGATACTTTTCCCGCTGAGATCACCATTACTGGTGCAGCTTTTGGTGGCAGCAATGAGCGCGAGTTCACCCTCCATATTCGCGATATTACCCGACAAAAACGCATGCAAGATAAGCTACAAAATTTGGCCTACTGCGATCCGTTAACGGGGTTATATAATCGCACTTTCCTGTTAGATTCTTTACAACGTCAGCTGGAAATCCAACCTCAGGACTGCACTGATATTGCCCTGTTTTTTCTGGATCTGGACCGCTTTAAGCAAGTTAACGATACTTTGGGGCACAAAGCTGGCGATCAGTTGTTGCAGGAAGTGGCTGCCCGACTGAATCAGGTCACACGAGACAGCGATATCATTGCCCGTTGGGGCGGGGATGAATTTGTGGTGTTGATGACCGGCATTGAAGACAAAGGACATGTCACTCAAATTGCCAATAAAATGTTGCATATCATGCGCCAACCAGTGCTTATTCAAAATCGGCAGCTAAAAGTGTTAACCAGTGTCGGAGTGGCGCTACAAGACAGCCATCAAAGCAGTGCTGAGTCTCTGATACAACATGCTGATATTGCCATGTATCACGCCAAAGAAGCCGGGCGTGATAATTTTAAAGTGTTCCGTTCGGAAATGGCGCAACAGGCATCAGAAACCTTCTTTTATGCCCAGGCGTTGCGCGGTGCGCTGAATCAGGCACAACAGTTTTTTGTTGTCTGGCAGCCCAAAGTGAATGCCAGACAGGAACTTATCGGTTGCGAGGCGTTAGTGAGATGGCAACTACCAGAGCACGGGGTTGTCAGCCCTGCTATTTTTATTCCGATTGCTGAACAGCAAGATATGATTATCGAGTTAGAGGAAATCGTTTTCCACAAGGTTTTTCAGCAGTTGGCCCATTGGCGAGCCCAAAATAAGACTATACTACCGGTGGCCATCAATGTTTCCGGAAAGCATTTAATATCGGGCAGATTGCTGCCGTTATTGCAAACTTTAATGGAAAAGTTCGGCATACCCGGAGAGTGGCTGGAAATCGAAGTGACTGAAGGGGTGTTCCTCACCGACACAGAGCGCTGTATTGCTGTACTCAAAGCCATAAAGCAGTTGCAAATTAAAGTGGCTATCGACGATTTTGGTACTGGCTATTCTTCCTTAAGCTATTTAAAGAATTTACCTTTGGATGTGCTAAAAATAGACAGCTCCTTTGTTGATGGCTGCGGTGAGCAAAATGAGTCAGATAAAATTTGTTCCACCATTTTAGAACTGGCGGAGAACTTGTCTTTAAGCACTATTGCCGAAGGTGTCGAAACACAACAGCAATTTGATTTCCTTAAAAACAAAGGTTGTACCGGTTTTCAAGGGTATTATTTCTATAAACCCATGCCTGCAGAGCAGTTGGCACAGCTAATGGGTTGCCAGCAGAAATCGGCTTGAATCTAGCTAAGCCTTAAACAATCCCGGTTAATCCTCCCCAAAACACCCTAATGAACGACGGTCATAAAAAATAAACAAGCCGTTTTCCCGATTTTGATAGTCCTTTTCCTGTATTTGAAAGTGCTTATCTCAAGGCTTCTACATACTGTGTTCATAGTTTTAATCTTGGTTAGCGATTTGGATATCGATTATGGACAGAAGGAACACAAATGGAAGTTTGTTCCGCAAGGAAGCACTGGAAGGTCAGAAGCACCGACTACATGGAGCTGTGTTGGTTTTACCTTCCATCAAATTATCCGTTATCGCTATTGCGCTTGGAGTTTGGGTGATTGCGCTATTAGTTTGGTTATTTCAAAGTGACTATGCACGCAAGGAAACGGTTCAAGGGTGGTTAGAGCCAGAGGATGGTGTGATCCGCATATTTGCCGAGTCTGCCAGTGGCAAAATTAAACGCATACTGGTTGCCGAAGGAGATTATGTAGAAAAAGGCCAGCCTTTGATTGTGGTAAACGGTGATCGCGCGCTACAGGATGGTAGCAGCATGGAAGAACAGTTGCTGGCTGAGTACGACAAACAGAAGTCGTCCTTAACCCAGCAAATGACCCGCAATTCCCAGATCTATTTTCACCGTATTCAAGATGCTAAGGCACAAATCGAAATTGTTGAACTGGAGAGGGCACAACTGCAGCAACAATTGAGCCTGCTAAAACGACGTCATGAAATGGTAAAAGAGCGCCTTGAAAGTAGTCAGCAAGTGCGACGTCGCGGCCACATATCAAGGTATGATTATACCTTGGTGGTGGCGGAAGAGTTGTCATTGCAAAGCGATATTGCTGGTATTACACGTCAGTTGTTGGGCCAGCAAAACAGCTTGCAGCGTTTGCATTCAGAACTGCGCATTTACCCTGAGGAAGAAAAGAATACCATTGCCCAATTGCAGAGTCAGTTGAGCACGGTGGCACAAAAAATTGCGCAGCTGCACGGTCAGCGGGCTCACGTTATTAAGGCCACGCAAAGCGGCTTCATCGCCAATATCCAGATTCACACTGGTCAGTATACTCAGACCAATTTACCGCTACTGAGTATTGTGCCCTCTGATTCCAGTTTGCAAGCGCGTTTGCTGGTGCCAGTGCGAGCTGCCGGCTTCATACAAGCCGGGCAAAGCATCGATATGCGTTACGACGCCTTTCCCTATCAAAAATTCGGCTTACACAAGGGCATGGTGCTGGATATTTCCAGCGCGGCAATCTTGCCTGGCGAAATAAAACAATTGGCAGTGAATGTTCAGGAGCCGGTATTCATTGTTAAGGCATCGCTGGATAAAAACTGGGTACAAGCCTTCGGGCAAAAGCTGGCCTTGAAGCCGGGTATGACCTTGTCAGCCGACATCCAACTGGCGGAGCGTAGTTTAATGGAATGGTTGCTCGAGCCACTGTATAGCATTAAAGGGAGATTGTAATGGCTACTCAATCGTTAAACCTGACCCGGCATACGGACACTTTGTTGAACTTTGGTGCTCGCAATCGCCTGCCTCTTATCTTACAAACCGAAGCGGCTGAATGTGGTTTAGCGTGTCTTGCTATGGTGGCGGGTTTCCACGGTCTGGATACCGATTTGAATACTTTGCGGCGCAAACATTCCATTTCAGCTCATGGCGCTACTCTTAAGCAAATTATGGCGGTTGCCGCATCCATGGCTCTCACCAGTCGGGCACTGAAATTGGAATTAAGTGACTTAACTCAGCTGCAAACACCCTGCATTTTACATTGGGAAATGAAGCATTTTGTGGTGCTGAAGCAAGTTCAAGGGAACAAGGTAAGTATTCACGATCCCGCTGTGGGAGAAAGGCTTTTAAAACTGGAAGAGGTGAGTGCCTGTTTTACCGGAATTGCCCTTGAGTTGGCACCCTCGTCGCAATTTAAACCTGGCGTGGAAAAGTCCCGCCTGCATTTCACCCAGTTATGGACTTCCATCTCAGGGTTGAAACGCAGTCTGGCGCTGATTGTGCTGCTCAGTTTATTGCTGCAGATATTTGCTATCGCCAGTCCCTATTACATGCAAACCGTGGTGGATGATGTCTTGTTGCGCAGCGACGCCAACTTACTCCATGTCTTAGCACTAGGGTTTGCCTTGCTCTTGCTACTGGAAGCCGCCACTTCACTGCTGCGCCAGGTGGCGGTGATGTGCCTGTCGAATCGACTCAATATGCAAATGAGCGCCAATGTTTTTCAACACCTGATCCGCTTGCCTATGGAGTATTTCATAAAACGGCACATGGGGGACGTGATTTCTCGCTTTGGTTCGCTGCGTCAGATTCGCGAATTGCTGACCAATGGCGTGGTGGCGGTGTTTATCGATGGCGTGATGGCGGTGTTCACCTTGGTGGTAATGTTTATCTACGACGTGCACTTGACCTTTATCGTACTGGCGGTGGTGTTTTTATACGGCTTATTGAGAGTGCTGTTGTATCGACCCGTTCGTCTTCTTTCCGAAGAGCATATAGTGGCATCCGCTAAAGAGAACTCTCATTTTATGGAGTCGGTTCGGGCTATTCAAACGGTGAAATTATTTGATAAAGAAACCGAGCGACAAAACCAGTGGCATAACAATCTGGCTGATGCCATCAATAAGGGCATTGCCATTAACAAGTGGCAAATTGCCTTTGATGTGGCCAACAAAATATTGTTTGGCCTTGAGAACATCTTGATCATCTACTTTGCAGCAACTGCGGTGATGGGCAATTTGATGTCTGTGGGCATGCTCTACGCCTTCATCAGCTACAAAAATCGTTTTGTGGCTGCTATGGATAATCTAATCAGTAAGGCCATCGAGTTCAAAATGCTGGATTTGCATTTTGAACGCCTGGCTGACGTTGTGTTTACCGATATTGATCCGGTTGTTGAGCAGCAAACTCAGGGGCCTTGCAATCACTCTGTTGAGCACAACCAAGATATGCAAGGCAATTTGTCGGTAAAACACCTGAGCTATCGCTACAGCGATTTAGAAGCTCCGATCCTTAAAGATATAAATTTCGAGGTGAAGAAAGGTGAGACTATTGCCATTGTTGGGGCTAGTGGTAGCGGTAAAAGTACGTTATTGCGCTGTTTAATGGGGCTTAGCATGCCGACTTCTGGCTCGGTACAGGTGGATGGCAGACCGATACAACAATGGCCCGATTATCGTCAGCAGATCTCTGGTGTACTGCAGGATGATCAGCTACTCAGTGGCAGCATTGCCGATAATATCGCTTGTTTTGAGCACAACATAGATGATGAAAAAGTGGTGTTATGTGCCCAGCTTGCCTGTATCCATGATGAAATTATGCAAACGGCTATGCAATACAACACCCTTACTGGTGATATGGGGGCGAGCTTAAGTGGTGGACAAAAACAACGCATTTTATTGGCCCGCGCCTTTTATCGTCACCCCAAAATACTGTTCATGGATGAGGCTACCAGCCATCTGGATATTAATAATGAAGCGATGATCAACGCCCATATCAAGCAATTGAACATGACGCGTATCATCATTGCTCACCGACCTGAAACCATAAAAACAGCGGATCGCATATACCTTTTAAATGAGGGGTATTTGCAAGAGCTGTGCAGCGAAAATGAACTCACCCAACCTAACCAGCCTTGCTGAAGGAGAGAGACCATGTCTACTGTAAATTATGACTCTACAGAGAAGTGTGTATCAGCCTTGTCGAAACGCGAACACCAGGTAATGGAATACGTGGTAATGGGGCTATCCAATAAACTCATCGCCCGAGAGCTGTTTTTGACTGAACGCACCATTAAATTTCACTGTAGTAATATTTATCGCAAACTTTGCATTAAAAAACCGGGCGTCTTTAGCACTTTTTGCGAAACAAAGTGGGTTAATAACTGGCGGTGAAAGGGCAGCGTGACAATTGTGGATTACTGTTCGGCAAGGCGCTTGCGCCTTGCCGGTAATCACACGCCAAATTGAAGTTATATTTGATACTGCAGTTGGCGTACAAGATAGTCGATCACTGCCTGGCGGTCGGCCTGCATGGCAACTTTTACCAGCTTACCTTCGTCGTCTCGGTAGGTGTTGCCTTCTGATGGCTCGCTGGTGCGCACTGACAGGCGAATGTCGTGCCAGTCAATGACATTATCGTCTAAACCCAGGCAACAGGTGGCCATGACATCCCACAAGTAGTAGGTAAATTCGTAAGTGGGAATCGATGCCACGGTACAGGCCCAAAACTGCCCTGCAAGCTCTACCAGAGGGTAAGAACGATAGGCCGACAAGTCTTTTAAGAAAGCCATGCTGATGGGTAAACAGTTGGTGGCGTCCAATGGCATAAACCACAGTGGTGCGCCAGATTTTAACAGGCTATCTGCTGCTGGTGCGTCCCAGTAGACATTCCACTCAGCGCTGCCGTCGTGATTGTAGTTGGCTACATTACCCTTGGTATCTACCGCACCGCCCATCCAAATCACCTTGTGCAACTTGTTAAGGCAATCGGGGGACTGTTCCAGCGCTTTGGCCAGATTACTGCAGGGGCCAGTCATCAACACCGTCATCGGCTCGTCACTGGCTAACAGGGCACTTTGCATGTATTCGTGGGCAGCTTGTTTACTCACTAAAGACCAATCATCTTCGCAGGACAACATGGTGGGTAGGGCATTCACCATCTTGGGTTGGGCTCGCCAGTCATAGTGAAATGGATTAACACCGTGCAAGTTACCTTGCGCAACCACGACGTCTTTTCTGCCAAATAGATCTAGTATTTTTAAGGTACTTTTAGTGGCATCCGTTAAAAAACAATCGGCGGGAGTAACGCACACAGCCTTAAGGTCGATATGTTCCATGGTAAGTAGTAGCATCAATGATAGTAAGTCATCTACACCACCGTCATGGTCAAATATCACAGGTGTTTTTTTCATGGGGAGTTCCCTCCTTTTCCTTCAATACAAGAACAAAAAAGGGGCCGAAGCCCCTTCAGATTTATCAGTTTATCAAGTTATTTCACTTTAAATTTGCCTACTAATCCGTTTAGCTGGCTGGACAGGTGCATCAGCTCTTGGGCATTGGAAGCCAAGGTATCACTGGAATTGGCAATACCTGTTACCGAGTTTCCTATCTCAGAAATATTGTTATCAATCTGAGTGGAGCTTTGGTTTTGAATCTCGGCAGAGCGGGCAATCTCATCCAGGCGCGTTCTGATTTGAGCTACCGCGGTACTGATGTCTTCAAAAGATTGATTCGCATGGCTGGACTGTGATGTCGCTTGTTCAGATTGCTCCAGACTTGAACTCATTTTTCCGGAAACAAAACGCGTTTTGTCTACCAGGTTGTTAAGCATAGTGTCTATTTCTTCCGTCGCGTCATGAGAGCGCTTGGCCAGGGTACGAACTTCATCGGCAACTACGGCAAAGCCTCGGCCTTGCTCACCGGCTCGCGCAGCCTCAATGGCGGCGTTTAGTGCTAACAGGTTGGTTTGCTCTGCGATACCACGAATAACACTCAAAATTTGAGTGATGTTGCTACTCTCGTTTTCCAGCTCCTTCATAGCAGAAGCCGATTCGCTGATGGTACTACTCAAGCGAGTGACATCATTCACCATAGCGCCAATGATTTGGGTACCTTCTTTGGCTGAAGTTTCAGCATTGGATACCATTTCAAGGGTATTGGAACAGTTGGCTGCTACTTCTTTTGATGTTTCAGCCATTGCTGAGGTGCCATTGGAGGAGTCTTCAATGGCTTTTTCCTGCTCATGGCTGGCATCTTTGATACTGTCTACAATGTGGCCTATTTGCTGCGATTTGTCGGCCAGTAGTTGCGAGTCATCTTTAATGTCTTGCACCAGTGAGCGTATAGAATCTAAAAATTGGTTAAACCACCGAGCCAGATCGCCGGTTTCGTCCTTAGCATCTACGGCTAAACGTTGGGTTAAATCTCCCTGGCCGCTGGCAATGTCTTTTAATCCTTTGGATACCACGAGTATTGGTGCTACCAAGCGCTTCGCTTGATAAATCCCGAGGAACACAAAAACACCTACCATGGAACCAGCAAGTAATATAATCAACAGGCTCATGGCATAAGTGGGGGCTAGAATTTCGCTGCTATCAATAATGCCGATAAAGTGCCACTTGAGGGTAGGGGAGTAGTAAGTGGTTACTTGCACGTCTGAATCAAGATGTTCAGTATTAAAGTTGGATGACGCGCTACTTCTAAGCCGTTTTGCCAGCTCTTTATAAAATGGCGAGTCTATCTGGCCCACTTTTTTGAAGTTATTGCGCGGTGTTTTTGAATCTGCCAACACTACGCCGTTATCGTCTACCAGCACCAGATAACCTGATTCCCCCAACTTGATGGACTTCACTATATCGGTCAAGGTGGTGAGTGATACATCCATGGATTGCACGCCAATTGCACGTCCAGAGTCATCACTGATGGAATACATAACAGATACCATAGGGCCGCCCGTTACCCCTTGGTAAGCATCGGTAATCCCTGCTTGATTAGGATTGCTCATGCCCTGTTGATACCAAGGGCGTTTACGTGGGTCGTAACCGCCAATGGATTCTGCAGGATATTGAATGAAGCCGCCTTGTGGTGTACCCAGGTAAACGTACAACAGTTCTTCGTGAGTGGTACCAAACTGACGATACAAATCGAATATCTCAGCTTCCACAGGGTGGGCATTCAGCGGATCCATCATGCGCTCATCGCCGAAGTAAGTGCTGGTTTCCAGCGGCACTGATTTCACTAGTGGATGTGCGGCCAGAAACTTGGCGTTGGATTTAACCTGCTCAAAAAAGAGCTTGAAGCTGTTGTCTATCTGGCGAATTTCATTTTGAGTCGCCGAAATAAAGTTATCTTTTGACTGACTGGTAGTCTTAGAAATGCTAACGATGGCGATGATAAGCGTTGGTAAAATTACCGAAACCGCAATGGCCAAAATTAACTTTTGCTGCATTTTCATAGGCGTTCATTCTGTGTTTATTGTTATTACTATTTATGAAACATCCATGTAACGCGATGAGCATGTAGGGATTGCTCAAAGTCACGAATCTTTCACTTAAATGTACATTATCATCGGCATAATAGGTAGAACGATGACCAATAAATCGCAAATTTATTAAAAAATTGTACATAAACTTGCGTTGCGACATGGTTACAGAGGCATGAATTGAGCACGGATAAATGACTTTTTCAGTACTTATGGTTAAGCTAAAGACTGTTTTATTAAAGGCAAGAAACAATGACCCAGGTAGTGATTAGTGGTTCAGGCTTGTGGACCCCAGAATTTAGCATCAGCAACGAAGAGTTGGTGGATAGCTATAATCAATTTGCAGACAAATTTAACGCTGAGCACAGCGACCAAATCGAAAGCGGAGAAATTGCCGCTAAACCCCATTCCAGCGCAGAATTCATTTATAAAGCGTCGGGCATAAAGAGCCGTTACGTTTACACTAAAGACGGTATTCTTGATGTTAATCGTATGCGTCCGATAATTCCGGAACGCGCTGAAAATGAGCTTTCCAATCAGGCAGAGATTGGTGTTAAGGCCGCCAAACAGGCATTAGAAGCAGCAGGTAGAAAGGGCAGTGAAGTTGATGCCGTAATCGTATCTTGTGCCTATACACAAAGAGCTTACCCAGCTGTCGCTATTGAAATCCAGGAAGCATTGGGTATCGATGGTTTTGGCTTTGATATGCTGGTGGCTTGTTCGGCAGGAACCTTTGCCTTGCACCGCGCCTGGGAGATGGTGAAATCCGGCACGGCGCGCTCGGTGTTAGTGATCAACCCTGAGTTGGTAACGCCGCAATTAAACTTCTGTGATCGCGATAGTCACTTCATTTTTGGTGATGTGGCCACGGCGATGGTGGTGGAAGCGGCAGATTACAGTGTTTCTGACAATCAATATGAAATACTGAGCACCTCGGCCAAAACTAAATACTCTTCTAACATTCGTTCCAATTTCGGTTACATGAGCCGTGCTAATGATGTGGACGCCTTTGGCACTGATAAGTTGTTTCATCAAGAAGGCCGCAAGGTCTTTAAAGAGGTGTGTCCGATGGCAGCCGAGCACATCCTGGCCCACATGGGACAACACAATCTTACCGCCAATGACGTTAAGCGCTGGTGGTTGCACCAAGCCAATATCAATATGAATATGTTGATTGCCAAGAAGATTCTAGGCCGAGATGCCAATCCTACTGAAGCTCCAGTGGTATTAGATCGCTATGCCAATACGGCTTCTGCTGGTTCATTGATTGCCTTTAATTTGCATCAAGAAGATATGCAGGCAGGGGATTATGGAGTGTTGTGTTCCTTTGGTGCTGGTTATTCCATTGGTAGCCTGGTGGTACAAAAACGCTAAGTTTGCCTTATTAAAAAGCAAAGCCCGCTTATTGCGGGCTTTTTTATTTTTTAAAGAAAAGTAATTAAACGGTTTCGAATAAATCTTCTACTTTCTGGCGTATTTCTTCAATTTGGTCCACTGAAGAAGGCGCAATAAAGATGGTGTCGTCACCGGCTATGGTGCCCAATACGCCATCAGAGCGTCCTAGTGAGTCTAGCAAGCGAGCGATGAGCTGCGCAGCGCCTGGTGTGGTGCGAATAATGATCATCACACCATTGTGCTCAACATCCAGAACCAGCTGTTTTAGCGGGCTTTTGGCAGTGGGCATGCCTAATTCAGGGGGTAAGCAGTAAACCATGTCACCTTTGGCATTTCTGGCCCGTACTGCGCCAAACTTGCTCAGCATACGAGATACTTTTGACTGGCTGATATTGGCAAAACCCATGCTCTTTAGTACTTCGACGATTTCGCCTTGAGAGCCGTAAGACTCAGCTTTTAAAACTTCTTTAAACGCCTTTATTTCTTCTTCTTGTTTGCTGGTCATCTTTGATTTTGCTCGCCATTCAATGTGAGGGGCTATTTTGCCGACATGTAACAAAAAAGTAAACGTTACAACTGATGATGATAATGTGTATTGATTTTGCAGAAAATGACCATACACTAACCGACTGATAGATTAACTGATCGGTCCTCTTTACGACTAAATTTGATTTAGCTCACAAAGAAGACGGCTTCGCAGCCTGACAAAGCAATATAGTATGACTATTCTTGAGGCAGGCTAAAAACGCGATATTTTTGCACTTCATAGGAGAATAAAATGAAAGTAGCAGTTTTAGGTGCTGCCGGTGGTATTGGACAGGCATTATCCCTTCTTTTGAAAACTCAATTACCCGCGGGTTCTGAATTGTCACTGTACGACGTTGCCCCAGTGGTACCGGGTGTTGCTGTTGATTTGAGCCACATTCCTACTGATGTGAAAGTACAGGGGTTCGGTAAAGACGACCTGACTGACGCGCTGAAAGGTTGCGATGTGGTACTTATCCCTGCTGGCGTACCAAGAAAGCCAGGTATGGACCGCTCTGACTTGTTCAACATCAACGCGGGTATCGTACGCAATCTGGTAGACGCGATTGCTGATACTTGTCCTGAAGCGTGCATCGGTATTATCACTAACCCTGTTAACACCACTGTTGCGATTGCTGCTGAAGCACTTAAAAAGAAAGGTGTTTACAACAAAAACAAATTGTTCGGTGTAACTACTCTGGACGTTATCCGTGCTGAAACCTTTGTTGCTGAATTGAAAGGCTTGAGCCCTGAAGCAGTGCACGTTCCGGTAATTGGTGGTCACTCTGGCACCACTATTTTACCACTGTTATCTCAAGTTGATGGCGTGCAGTTTACTGATGAGGAAGTGGCATCACTGACTACTCGTATCCAAAATGCGGGTACTGAAGTGGTTGAAGCAAAAGCGGGCGGCGGCTCTGCAACACTTTCAATGGGCCAGGCGGCGGCGCGTTTCTGCTTGTCTTTAGTCGATGCTATGAATGGTCAAAACGTAGTTGAATACACTTATGTTGAAACCAACAGCGATGACGCTGAGTTCTTTGCTCACCCGGTACGCTTAGGTCCTGCAGGTGTTGAAGAAATTCTGCCATACGGCGAGTTAAGCGCTTTCGAACAAAAAGCTAAAGACGACATGCTGGAAGGCCTGCGTGGTGACATCAAATTAGGTCAAGACTTCGTTAACGGCTAAGCCTTGCTTTAGTTATTAATTTAGAGTAAAAAACCAGCCGGTTGGCTGGTTTTTTTATGCCGTTTTTACAGGGATTTAGTATGAGAAGGTTATCAATTACTATTGTTGGATTGTTGTTGCTGAGTTCTTCGCAGGTATTTAGCGCAGAAATACAAGACGAAGAGCACAAGATGCAATTGGTGGAACGCTTGTTTGAAGTTTCGTTTGGCGATGAAATTGAAAAGCGGAGAAAAAAGCGCATCGCTGACAACCTGGAGCGAGAGAAAAAGAACATTCGTGCGACGTTTCAAACCGATAACAATGAGCATCTTTTCAAAGAGTATCTCAAGGATTACGAGGTGCTAATTTCCAGACATCAAGAACAGTTGCTGTCACAAATCGCATTAAAGCAGCAGTATGCAGATTATTACACTGCTGATGAGCTACAAGAACTCATCGCTTTTTATGAAAGTGATATCGGACAAAAAAGAGCAAAATTTAACGCCAAAAGGTTCTCCTACGATGAGGCGTTAGCGCTTAGAAAGCAACATCGAGAAGAATTGAACGCTTTGAAGGACGAATTTCTGTTTGCCATACGTGAGACAGGGGAGTTGTGGGAGAATTATTTAAGTGCGCAAACGCCGATGCAGGCCATTGAGCACTCGGAAAAGAAACATCAATATGGCGTGAGTCACAAAGCCGTTTTCCAATTCGACATCAAACGAGCGCAACTATTTAATGGCTGGCTCTATTTAAACTCAGAAGAAGATTATCGCGACCGCCGTTGTCTGACCGTTAAGATTCCTCCTGAGTCAATCGATAAATTACGCGTTAACTATGGCCACGATATTGAGGGCGCACTGAAAGGTCGTAAACTCATGGTTAAAGGTGAAGCGAAACGTCATACAATCCGCTCTATTGGACCCAATAACAAACCAGTTTTCCCATACTACCAAACCCATGTATTGGTAGATGATCTCGAAAACCTGATATTTAGCGCAAAACCGGATTAATCGTCTATGGTTTGAATTTTTCCTTTGCTCAGCTCGATAAGTCTATCTTTACTAAGCTGCGCCAGCTGGGCAGGGATTTCAAGCTTGCAACAAACAACATCGCTATAGACTCTGTCGCTAATGATGCCGCCTTGTTCTTTTGCCACGTATTCCACTAAATTGACCTGATCGAAAGGTGCCCGCAGCTGTAAGCTGGTGACTGGCACTTTTTGCACTGTTTGCAACTCTAAAAGCGCCTGTTTTACGCCACCGCCATAGGCTTTGACCAGACCCCCAGTGCCCAATTTTATGCCGCCAGAATAGCGCGTGGTAATGGCAGTGATCTCGCCAACGCCACTACCAGCTAATTGGTTGAGCATAGGCTTTCCTGCAGTCCCGGAAGGCTCGCCGTCGTCGCTAAAGCCGTACAGTAAGGAATCCGATGGAGCACCTGCTACAAAGGCCCAGCAATTGTGTCTCGCATCATTAAACTCGGTTTTGATTTGGGCAACAAAGGCTTTAGCAGCTTCTATAGAAGGTGTGTGCATCAGGCGCGTTATAAAGCGGCTTTTTTTGATTTCTTCTTCAAAAATTACTGGGGTTGCGGGGATAGCGTATTGCTGATCGCTCATGGATTAATCTAATCGCTTGGTAATTTGATGATTTCCAGCAATCTTAGCATTTTTACGATTGACAAACACGCCGGGAAGCTTTATCTTTCGCGTCCGTTTTCGGGGATGTTGTCCTGAAAGCGTCGCTTTTCAAAACCTCATTTTTGATTAGTATGCCCAGGTGGTGAAATTGGTAGACACGCTAGCTTCAGGTGCTAGTGGCCGCAAGGCCGTGGCGGTTCAAGTCCGCCCCTGGGCACCATCCCTTTTTAATGCACTCCAACGCATTCCGTTGGCTGGCTCTACCCCATAAACGGGGGATCAGCATTCATCTCGTTCTATTGCGTTTCAATTGCTACGAAAGTTTAAGCTATCAGTCGGTTTCAGAGGGGGAAGGCTTTGATTGAGGGATATCCTGAATAAATCCGTCTTGGCGAGTTGCTACTGGACTATCTGACGAAATCAGGGGCTGAGGCAGCCCCTCTTTAAACTAAGCGTTTGATTCGCTTAGCCCTATCCAACTCAACAGAATTTCCACTGAGAATCCCGTTTCCTCCATTTGTGCCGGTGGGCGTTTTTTACCATCGGTTGCTAATGCACTGGTTGAAGCCAAAGTTAAGGTTACTGCTAAGATGATGTGTTTAATTTTCATTATTTACTCTCCAGGTTAAAAAATCACAAGTTAACTAAGAGTTTGATTCGCTTAACCCAATCCAACTCAACAGAATTTCCACTGAGAATCCCGTTTCCTCCATTTGTGCCGGTGGGCGTTTTCTGCCATCCGTCGCTAATGAACTAGTTGAAGCTAAAGTTAAGGTTACTGCTAAGATGATGTGTTTAATTTTCATAATTTATTCTCCAGATTAAGGTTTTGTTGTGTGAGATCCACTGATTGAAATTTATTCAAATGTGGGAAGGCTCCCACATTAGGATACGGCATTTTACTGGTGTTGGTAAAAAATCTAAGCTTTAAAGATTTGTTTCGATAGTTCTTTTGATGAGGTGTAAAAAAACAGACTTATGATGATCACATTTAAGGCATGTGTTACATGGGCGCTGTAAGTCCAAATGATTAAAGGATTGAGAGTAGTTAAGTGTCTGACAAGGTATTCCGCGACTGTCAGGGCGTGAACTAAAAAATGTGCTGATAACAGGATATAAAAATAAAAGTCGAGATCGAGGGAAACGGGTTCTTGCTTTGTAAATTTAGCCAAAATTACGGGACGCATGAGAAATACACTGCGCAGGCCCACTGCAAAGGATGATAATATCATGCCCCATACCACACCTCCTGGTGCAGGGTAGTCTGTAAAATACCAATATACTTCGGCACTGAACACGGAGATAAACAATACTGTAAACAGTTTAATGAAGTTATCCCACCTTAACCAAATACAGAGCAGCAGTGAGAAAAGGTAAATAGCTATTTTAACTGTCAGGGATTCAAGAGGAAGATACCAAATCGTGTATTCCCCTAAGCGCACAGTTGCAATAATGAGAACAATACTTAGTAAAGGGATATTCTTAATTACAGATAGGCCGCAGAACAACAAGACAAGATTAAAGACGTAGATAAATGCTTCTGCATCAAAGAAGTAATAAAACATAAAAGCGATTGCTGAAATGGCAATCGCTGGTCTTAAAGAAAGATTTGTGAAAAAGCTGCTAATCACTCTATGTGCATAGCTTTTTTAACCAGGTAGACAAATTTTGTTTTAGTTTCAATAGTTGCTGCAAATTTTGAATGAAACCACCAACGAGCGACGAAGCCCATCTCTAGCGATTGAATTGTGCCGGGGTGAAGTTTTTCTACTGCTATTATTGTTTCCCTGCTACAGCCTATTTTCTTTGCGAATTCAACTTGAGTAAAGCCAGAGTCTTTTCTTACTTGTCGTAGCATCGTGGCCAGATTTTCGTTTATTGATTTGCTCATTGATTTTTCCAAGTAGAACTTTCAACTTTTGATAAAGAAAGCCCATTACCTAAGTTACTTTTCCCTGTCACAAGGAAACAATTGTCACAAGGGAGCAATGAACGGCAAATCTTGTATGCCGCTCAAGGCTTTTTGTCAGAATATGCAGATAGTTTAGGGTAAAATTATGACCTTAACAAGCATTTTGAGTTAGGCTGCAACCACGATTATTCATAGAAGATTTGATACCTAATTGGGCCAAATAGTAAATCATCTTACGCAGCCCACACAAGCCTTTGATATAATTGATAAAAATATAAGTTAGTACAAGTTCACTTCAGGGGCATTGCCTTTGCGTCTGGCCTGGCGTATTTCTTTTCGTTCTCAACGAATGTTTCAATCACTGATACAGTAATGACCGCAATCGATGCACTACAAAGGCGTGTATTCATCTCCGTGTGTTAATTCAAAACGGGCTCCGCTGTTTCATTTTTCAGTTGCAAGCCGCACAAAGTGGAATAACGCGCAACAAAGTCTGCGGCTGCAATTTCAACGGTCTTGTTTCTGGTGTTTTGCGCTTGCTGTTGAATTTCACGGGCGCGGTTGAGTATGGCTTTTTGCCAATCCAGGTTGTTTCGATAGCCATCCTGTGTGGCTTCAGTGATATTCATAAGGGCATTTAAGGCACCATCCAGGCCGCTGCCATTGGCCCATTTATCACCAATACGTCCTTGATTGTGTTGCCTTGCGGCTGACAGGTTTTTATTCAGGTGCGCTACCTTGGGATGCCAGGCTAGTAATCTGATGTGATAGTCCCAATCCTGGAACATGCTAATGGCTGACCATAATCCGGTTTTTATGCAGGCTGAGCGCCGGAATAAACCCGAATCGGTGCGCCATTGACTTTTGTTAATAAAGGCGATGAGCAAATCTTCATTATTGGCGTAATCTCCATGACCGCCCACGTATACAGGTGCATTCCAGTCCGGCTGTTGGGTAAATTGTATGGTGGCAGACCAGACAAAATCCAGCTCTTCAGCATTTAGCAGGGCCACTTGTTCCGCTATTTTGTCTGGGTGTATGACATCATCAGAATCCAGAAACTGGATGAATTCACCCAGGCATTGTCGCAAGCCCTCGTTTCGGCAAAGGCTGGCGTTTCGGTGTTGCTGAAACTGATAGTGTACAGTTAACCCTGAGGATGTTTCTCGTTGCCTGAATTGTTCAATAAGCTGTTTTGTATGATCCTTTGAATCATCATCGATAATTAAAATTTCTATCGGGCGATAAGATTGTTGTGCAATAGAATCGAGGGTAGCTTTGAGCAATTCAGCGCGGTTGTGGGTTGGGATGATGACCGAAACCAGACCGCGCACGAAATTAGTGTTTATCCCGCTTTTTGATTGAGGCATTGCTCGTATTCCTTGATGCGTAACTTGAGATTTTTATCGAATACCTGCGCCAGTATGGCGATCACCTTTTTGCGATCACCGGGGCTCCAGCAGGCCCGGTTTTCCAGTCCATAGCCAGCCGCAGTCTTGTTGGCGTCTATTATGTACAGCTGACCATCCTGTTTGCAGCGCATCACGTCCAGCTCTCCCAAATCCATGCCGATTTCCCGGCTAAAGCGCAACATGTTTTGCATTTCTTGTGGGCTGAGTACGTCTGTTGCTGGCACAGGCGTTAACTTGTGGCGCTTGCACTGGCGGATATCGCTGGTGGGATAATCCCGTTGCGACACATAAACCAAAGGGATTTCCCCCAATATAACCGGAACCCGATATTCAATTTGTAAACCGTTTTCTCTGGTTTCGATAATGCGCTGATAAACCCAATCTTGCTGAATTGTATCCACCGGGCAATCCACTACGAAACCATGCCTGACTGCATTGCCATCGGGCTTGAAAATACATTTACCTCGGTATGTTGTGGGATCAATAAAGGTAGTTTGGCCAAATAAGCGATAAATGGTGTTTTCTACATGCTGCTTGCTGATATCCGTGCAACCTATGTTGATCACCGGTTTACTTTGAGCAATATCTTGCAATATTTCCGGCACCTGCAAAAAAGTTTTATCTTCCCATAATACGGCGGCGTCAAAGGGGGTGTCTGGGGTTAGTGTTACTGAATAGTCCAGATGATGAAGAATAACAGCAAGGCCATAAGGCTCTTTATCTGGATAGGTTGGCGCGCAAAATAGTTGCATGGTGTTCCCATTATTATTGATTATTTATTTTTAAATAGTCGCTCGGTTTAATTGGGCCGCGAAGCCCTGATCCGTCCGTTCAAATAAGTCAGCTTAAATAAGTGAGTTCAAAAACATTGCTACCGACACAGGCATATAAGGTGCCGGAATCACTGTCAAAAGCGATGTTGCTAATATGGTTTAGCGATGCTGGTAACGGCTGGCCTGATAAAGGACTGCTAGCAATGTCCTCAGAATAGAATAGAGCCGGTTTATTGCTTTTTTGGTCGAAGGTCAAAACTGCGGCTTTTCTGCACCTACTGGCATCGATTTTCGTTACCTGAGCATTGTTAGGCACTGCTTCGATTTGCGTTATCAGATTGTTCTCCAGACACACATTAAACAAGCCCTTATCAGTACCCAACCAAAAATTTTGCGCGTCTATGGGATAAATGCAGGAAATAGTGCTGGTGTCGACAACGCGGGCCTGCTCACCACTGAGACGCAATTCCTCGCAGCGCTCTGTGACTAGCCAAAGCCGGGTACGTTCACGGCTTTGTGCCAATGATTCATCGTGAAATTGCACCTTGTTTATCTTGTTAAAGGCCACCAGAGTTTGAATATTTGAGTTTGTGGCAAGGGCACTGACGGGACCACAAGGGATCTCTGGATAGCTATAGGTTTTTTCAGTACATTGCGATTTCTGATTGGCCAGAGCCAGGCCACTGCTTGCTCCCACCCACAAGCGCTCGTTATTGCAATGAGGATCTGAATTTGATAACGCCACAATATGTCTTGATGGTAGCCCACTAATCCGGGTTTCGGCTGTGGGTTTGATTACTGGCTGGTTGCTGTCCACGTATTCAAAATACAAACCCTCCTCATCAGAGCCTACCCAAACCATTGGTTTGCGCTCCAGCCTTGATACGCAAAGGTAAGGGCGGTGTGCTACTGCAATGGTCATGGCAATATCGCTGTGAATGTCTGTTGCTGCAACGGCTTCCGGACGCCCGCTGACCACCCAAGGGTGCTGCACTGCAAACTCCGAAGCGAAGTTTTGAGCACCCGCAGTAAAATTCTGCATATAGCCCGCAGCCTGGCCATTAAGGGTTAACCAGAATGCGCCTCCGCCTTGGGACGCTACCCACAGGTCTCCTCGTTCATCCACAGCCAGTGATGTCAGTGGATCTGCACCGAAAGCCGTCAGAGAAAGCAGCTCTGATGATGCACAGTCAAAGCGATATAACATGCCACTGCTATCAGCAATCCAGACCGCGTTATTAGCGTAGACAATAGCACTGACTTGCGTGGACAGGTTATCAAATAATTCAAATTTCGATTCATCTTGTTGGCACCGACAAAGCCCCTTATCTGTCCCAAGCCAAATAGTTTGTTCGTCGTCTATGGCAATGGCGGTCACGTTTAATGACGGTAAGCCTTGTTCTTCAGTGTATTGAATCCAGTTGTTTTGCTCTGTCTGTTGAAAAACACCACTTTGGGTGCCAACCCACAGTTTGTGGTGGTTATCCAGGTAAATGCTGGTTATTGATTGATTGGCAAATTGCTCGGTATACATTGCTGCTATCTTGTCATTGTTTTCTGATATGCAGCAAAGGCCCTTATCCGTGCCTATATAGAGAGCTTGTTGCGCTTTGTCAGCGAGTAGTGCCGTCACATTGTTGCTCGTCAGGCCATCATCTTCGGTATAAAAATGCCATGTTTGCGTGTCTAGCAGGTAGTGGATCAGGCCACCATAAGCGCCGGTCCACACTTCATTGTCCTTGAGTTGCGCCAGGCATTGCACGTTGTTGTTTGGCAAGTTATCGGCACTGCTGAGTGTTAACCATTCACCATTTTCAAGGTTATAGCGACTGATTGCGCCCCACGTACCAATCCAGACGTGTTGAGCACCACTTTTGATCACTGACATGGTATAAGTATCGGCGAATTCGGATGGGGTGGTATAGGTTTTCCATGTGGATTTTTCAGGGTTATACAGGCTCACCCCTCCGCCCCAGGTGGCTACCCAAAGGTTGTTGTTTGTGTCCTGAAAAAGCCCCCAAACCATGTTGTCAGTTAAGCCATCTGATTGGGTTAAGGTGATAAATGGCTGACAGTCAGGGCTGGCTATGTTTTCACTGTGATAGTGGCTGATCCCCATTCTGGTACCAACCCACAATCCGCCTGTTTCAGAATAAGACAGGGTTTGCACTGTGTTGGAGCCTAAGCCGGAATCGGTCTTAAATGTTTGCCAGCGGTTGTTCTTCAGGTTGTAGCAGATCAGACCGCGATTAGTGGCAAACCAGGTATTACCTTCTTTATCGCTGGTAATGCAGTTTATGCTTGTATGTTTGAGGTAATTTGTCCACTTTTTGCTTTGCCTTTCTAAACATGAAACACCGGTATTTGTTCCCACCCAAATATTGCCTTGTTGGTCTTGATGTAGGGTGTTCACACGGTCGCCAATTAAGCCATTCTGGGTGTTGTAAATCGTCCAGTCTGAAGCGCTGATTGCTGTTAAGTCTGCATCATGTGCTAACACCGCAATACCACCGCCATTGGTGCCGAACCAAATATTCTGTTGTTGATCTTCCAGCAGCGACCAGACAGAGTTGTTTGGCAGGCCATCAGCCATGAAAAGACTTGTCCATTCTCGTGTTGACGGGCAATAGCAACTGGTGCCATTGGCGGTGCCAAACCAGAAAGTATTGCCCTGAGTTTTGAGCATTGAGCGAATATCGGGATTTGCCAGCCCATCGACTTCAGTGAAGGTTTGCCAACGATTTTCATCGGGTTGAAAATAGCTGACTCCACTACCAGAAGTTGCAATATAAAATCCACGATGCTGGTCTTCTATGACCACTGTCGCTTTGGCATTGGCAATTCCGGCAGCGATAAACTGAATATCAATGGGGCTGGCGTTCATTTTTATAAGCCTACTTAAGGGATTGCTGCAATGATGAAGCTTTGCGGTTCATCAATTTGTCGTAATAGGCTTTGCGCTCTTTGGTGCTCATATCAGAAGAGGCTACTGGATCCACAAAGAAACCATTGCCAGCGATACCAAAACCTAAAAAGCTCATGTCTTGCCCTGCAACCTGTGCATTACCGTGACAACCCATGCAACCACCCATAGTCCACTCAGCGGCACCGATTTTATCGTTTTGTGGAGCGGGCGATACATTAGGTCCCGGTGCATTTGCTGCATTGCCGGGGAGTGCACGATTATTAGTAAAGGTTTCTTGATTACTGGAATTTGGGTTTACCACTGTTCCGGCAAACAGCTGCAGACCCGGCTGGCTGCTTTCCACTACGATGTTTGCCAGATAATAATCAAGCGGCACGGTGCCATTGTTGTCCGGGTAGCTGGTAGGGACGGCTTGTACGCCTTTCAGGCGATAGTTTCGCCACACAGAGTCTGCTGGCATAAGCGATGTAACCTGATTATTAACATCGTTGACTTCGGCGCTGATTGTTTTCAAACGCTTAACCGGGAACCTGGAATCGTCAGCTGCACCAGCAGCTGGTAGGGTGTAGTCCGTACGCGAATTTGATGCCGCTGTTTGCCCTGGAGCATTAACTGAATAAGCACCATAAGCGTTGGTTTGGGTAGGAGAGTCTGCTCCGTATTTTAATGTCGTATAGGATAAATCGATCTCTGGATCGATGATGGTACCTTCAGAGGTGACCACCGCATCCACATGTTCAAAGGTGGTAAAGATGAAGGTTTGATAATTATTGGTTTTCTGGATAATGTGCAATGCGATGAGAGCAAACTTATCAGAAACCGCTTCATAGTCTTCGTCATCACCAACATAATAAGTGGCTTCAACCTGATGAAACTTGGTGGGATCCACATTCTTCATATCGCTGACACGACGCCAGGCAGATTTCACCTCTATGGTGGATACCGTTTTCGCTTGATCACCAGTGACCACAGGGTGCGGGAATTCCAGGCTATCAGGCGCAAATCGTGCGCTGTTGATATCCCACACGTAATCCAGCTCAACATCATTGACTTTTGCCATAAATAGCACAGGGAAATCGGGATCAGTGCCATGGCTGTAATACAGCATGTTTTGGCTCACCTGGTTGTTTTCATCCAGGTTGACATAGTTGGCACCGGTTACCACTTTTTGCTCTGCAGTCCGGTTGTTACTGTTTTCACCTAAATAGTAATAGTAGGTAGGTACTTGATTTGCCGGGGAGGCGGGCTTATTGCCATCAGCCTTGTAATAAGGAAAGGCTTCAGCTCGATGATAAAAGCTTTGCCAAACGGTTGGGTTCGCCTGTGGTTTATAGCCATCAGTGGAGTTAAAGTTGCGACTGGCGTCTGGTTGCGCCCTACCGGCACCACTTTGCAGTGTTGCGGTAGTAGGTTGGTTAGCGGCAATAAATAAACGCCAGGCGTGGTTTGCCAATTGTGTTTGAGAGGCATTGGGCACTAATTCATTGGGGAACTGGTAGCCATTTTGAGTGAGTTCGGCAGCGCTGATGGCGCTACCATCGTCAACACCACCTTTGCCATTATAACCTGCATGAGCGGTACCCATGGTTAATAGTGCGCTCAATAGAGAAGCGCTTACTGTTTTGATTGTTGTCTGTTTCATTTCATTCACCTTTAGTGAAGTTGATTAAAAAATTATTACTTTGCTTTTGGCGACTTGAGTGGCTGCAACGCTTGGTAAATATGGCTTACATTAGTCGCAGCATCGTTGTTAGAGTTGTGACAAGAGAAGCAATTGGCGTGGTACACCGCGCCATCAATATCTGTTTGATATTGATAAAATGTTTCCATTGTCGTGTTGGCCAGGAACAATGAACCGCGGAAGTAAGTATTGGTTGGATCATTGTTTGTGCTGGGTGGGAACATCACCGGATAGCCACCAGGAATTTGTCCCTCAGCAGACCAAATGCCGCCTACTTGCAGGTAATTGCCTCGGATATCGCCATCGGCAAGTTTAGACAGAACCGACTTGTTAATAGAGGCCAGGTCCGTGTTATTAGCCAATGTTGCCTCTTTTAAGTCAGCCACATTTTGTACGTTGCCCCATGGATTAACACCGTAAACATCCACCGGGCCAATAGATTTATTTGGCTTGGCCACAATCGCTGTCGAAGCGGAACTACCGTCAATGTGTTGAGAGGTGGCGTTGGGTGTAATTTGAGCTGGACGAGTGCCGTTGTCCGGGAAGAAAACCCAATCGCCAGAAGCATTAAAAGATTGGGTGTTGGTGGTTTTTTTCTTGGCATCTACGTAGTAGTCATAGCTGTTATTCGGCTGGTTATTAACATGCTCAAAGGTACTCCAGATCATTTCCGGGTGGCCTGCAACTGTACCGCCAATATGGAATCCCACCATGGCCAGCGTTTTGGTTTCAGTTTCGCCGGAGTACTTCCACATCTTTTTCGGATCGGTGGTTCTGTCAAAAATCGGCACGGTAGCTTGGGTGATAAGGTAATCATCGCGATCTGTTACGGTATCCGCATCCACCCAAGAGATTTTTATCTCCATGATCATGGTTTTGGGATCAACCAGTTTTCTGCCATACAAGGCTGCGAGTGCATCCAGGTCAAACATTTGCGAGGTGTTGTAGGGAAACTCTTCGGGTAACTGAGACGCCAAAGGTTTGATCCCTTTTTGGATGAGGGGGGGAAGTTTGTCTATTAATGACGTATCACCGTTTTTGATAGCCATACCCGTTAAGTACATGGCATAGGCGTCATTGGAATAAATACTGTAATAAACCAGTGATTCTTTTTGCGAGATTAAAACGTCGTCTTCTCCCGCCTGGCCAAGCTCTATCGTCTCATCACCTTTACCCTCGCGCAGACCAATGGCTAATGTGCCGTTCGATGCGATGAATTCGCGTTTTTTGTCGCTTTCAACAGACACATCATAAAACTGCGGCGGGGTGTTAAATACGTGGTAGTTCTCATTGGCGCTGGTCATCCACAAAAACATTTGAGCGCCCCAACGATAAAAATCACAACGGGTATTGTTTTCGAAATCAGCGAATATTTTGTCGGTGCTGTCTGCTGGATCAACCGCCCCGTTGGCAATAACACTGTCACCTTTAAACCAGGTTTTGAATTTTGCATCTGACACAGTGCAAGTCATATCGACATCAGATGGTAGTCGTGCATTTTTCACGAACATATTGTTGGTGTCTGGGCTTTTTGCACCGCTTGAACCGACACATCCCGCTGTTAAGGTAAGCGTCGAAAGGGCTACAAGCAATGCGCGTTTACTCAATCGAGATAACGCATGGTGTGAATATTTGTTTAGCATTGACATGGTGTGTTCCTCTGCTGTGGTTAAGTGTTTAATTCGCTCACCAGCGAGCGAGAGTTTGGATTGCGAGATAATTCCAGTTTCAAGCTGTCGAAATTTTCTATTAGCTGTGCAAGTGGATATGGGTTTTGTTTGCGGCTTCTGGCCTGCAACGGCTGTGGGCGCAAGCCCAAAGCAGCCTGCAGGCGAATTTGCTCTTTGCTGTTAAATAAGTCTTCGTAGGCAAGGTGTGTGACATTGCCAACTAAGGTATTTTCTAATTCCGCGTAATAATGTTGATTGTAATGAATGGCCTCTAGAAGCGAACTGGGGTTAACCTTGACCGCCTTTGCTGCAGCATTTTCCTTATCGCTGTAGTCTTCCCAAATACCGGTTTGCTCGGCAATAAGTCGGGAAACATAAACCGCCACTTGATTGCGCCGAGTGAGCACAATTTTGTGAATGTTTGGGTCAGCGCAGACGCTTTTAAAGGCGCTGAGATGTTGCTTGTGGGTCATTTTAAAACCCACATGAGTACAGTTGAGGTTTTGCGACCAAAGAGATGCCATAAATCCGGCGGGATCGGCATTGCGCTGTGCCAATGTGCCAAGGCTAAAGTCGCTGTCACGTAGGGGGACAGCCACAAATATACCGTCTGGATTGAATACCTCATGGTGACACAACACATCGGGATGCGAGTGCAACATAGTGCACAGCAGATTACTGCCGGAGCGAGGCGCTGCCAGGATCACAAAGCGATGTGTTGTTGTCGAGAGTTTAGACATGGCAAACAGGCTCAACTCGTTGGATCATCGCACTGTAGCGGTTAATGATCTCGAGGCTGTCCGGATGTACCAGATACACTGAGCCATCGTAAGAGGTTACGGCGATATTCTGGTTTATGATGGCAATGCCACTGATACCGTTTTGGGCAATGGTTTTACGACTGACTTTTTCAGCAGAAATCTCAACCCGAAGAAGTTCTCCCCAATAATTTGTGACTATGACAGTATCATCGTTGACAAAGCTCAGGGCCTTCGGCGAGCGATTACCCAGTGGGATATTGGCGCACAATAAACCGCTATTTAAATCGTGAACCTTGAGGGTAAAGTCACGGCCTGCACTGGCTATAAACCTGCCTGACGGAGAAATATCTACATCATCTATGATGGCGGTATGGGCTTTATAGTCGGCAATAATCTCGCCATCAAAGTACCATGCGCGTAGCGTGCCTTCAGCGCAGCAGCTTACCCCAATAGGTTTGCTTGGATGTAGTGCCAGCGCTTTTACTGCGTTGGGGTGGATGGCCAGGCGTTGTTTTATCGTGCCTTTGTCGGACAGGTTCACCACAGTACCACTGTAGCAGGCGGCAAAAATATCCCCCTGATAGTCTGGTATAGTGGCAACCCTTAAGCAATTGAGTGGACCTTCGTCCAGCCGAACTTCCAGGTTACTGGTGGCACTGCGCTCAGGAAAAAAATAAAGGCACTGGTTGTGTGCACCAGCAATCGTATGCCGAGTAGTGGGCGACCAGGCAATGGCGTTCATCAGAATGCGCCCTTGGTCTGGACGTTTCTCTTGATTACAGTGTGATTCTTGAGGGGTTAAGGTGATGTCGCGTACGATACCGTCGTCACTGACAACCATCAGTTCATTATCGTTTTTGACAGCCAGGTCATTGAAACAAGCGTTGCCCTCACGGGATTTGTCCCCTATTTCATCCAACAATAACCCGGATTCAGCCGACCAGATAAGAACCGTGCCATCAAAACTGCCGGCAATAATTTGTCTACCATCGGCGCTCCAGTTAAAAGACCGCTCCCACAGCGCTTTATGATGGGAAAGGGTGCACACCAGCGCAAAATTGTGGTTGTCCCATATTTGGATCTTTTGATCGTAGGCGGCGGACAGAATATCGCCAGTCACCGGTGACACAGCCACTTTTTTAATGGCACTTTGATGGCCAGCAATTTCCTGAATCAATTCACCATTTTGCAAACCAAAGATACGTATAAAGCCATCGTCACAGCCCAAGACAATGCGATTTCGGGACGGGTCAATGGCGCAGGTATCAGTTTCTGTTTCAAACGGGCCAATCATATTCAGTTGTTTGCCTGTCTCCACATCCCAGACACGCAACGTCATGTCGTCACCTGAGGTGTAAAGCTTGCCGTTGCTATGGTTTATGGAAAGAACATCTTTCTCATGTCCCAGAATGATTTTTTCGATAGCACCATTGTTGAGGTCCCACAGTATGATGCGGGTGTCTCTGGAAACCGACGCACCTCGGGAGTCGGATAAAAACACAAAGTCCTCTACATCATCGTTGTGGCCGCGCAGCACGGTTTTTACTTTTTTCTCGCGCAAATCCCAGATGTAAACGTTGTAATCGGAAGACGCGGTGGCGGCGAAGTTGCCTGCATTGTCAACGCTGACGCGATTCACCAGATGTTCGTGATAACCAAGTAGTTCAACCTCCATGGAGGTGTAGTCAAATAGCGCTACGGCACTGTCATAGCCAGAGGTAATTATTTTATTGCTACGGGGAATATGCGTCGCACAGGTTATGGGTCCGCGATGACGGGTGAATGTGTGATCTAAGTCTGACATGGTAAAAGCCCTTATTAAAATTGCATGCTGATTTTGTTAATTTGCTGTGGGTGCAGTTGGTCGCAGTGGTTGCTCTCAAATTGTTTGGTGTATTCACTTACAGTAAGGCCATTGACTGCGGCATTGTTGTGATCAGCACCACTAATTTCACAGTTTGGTGCAACACTTTGCAGAGATTTGAGCCAGTCGATGTATTGCTGTTTGCGGGCATCGGCATCAAAGTGCCAATGACTGTAGATGGTGAAAAATGCGTTGCTCCACCAGAGGTAACTGCGCTTAAACTCCGCCAGTTTGTTTAACAAAGGTTGACGGTTGTTAAGCAGGTCGCAGGACAAGAATTGGTGTGGTAAGCGACGGCAATCTTGCCAGTGGGCTTTAAAGTTTTCTGCACCTCCCCATTTTTCCAGCTCTTGTTGCCACATCCAGGTGATGTCAGACCAATCGATATTGTCAGGTGTGGTGCCATCCCACAATTGATAAAACACATCGGGGTGGGGAAAGGTTTTGAACAGTTGGGCGATATATCTCGGGAAATCTTCACCGTCCCAATGCTCAATCATGTGCTTCTTAATATCCAGGGCACTTTGGCTGTAATCAAAAAATATAACCTGAGTGTTTTGTGTGAAGCCTTTTTCTAAAAGTATGCGATAGGGTTTGAAGCCAGCAGCAACGGAAAACAAGGCCTCCAGAGGCTGTGCAACCTGCTGTGCTTCAATCTCGCCGTAGTTTTCAATATTAAACAGGAACACCCCGTTTTTGGCGTTGTTGATTTGGCGGTTTATTTTCTCGATGAAGCGTTGTTGCGGACTTTGTTCTTCAAAGCTGAGCGAAGCATGAGCCAGTGGCTGGCCAAACAGTGTAGTTAATAACTGGGTGGGCTGCTCAAGTTCATCAAGGTAGAAACGGCAATGGTTGATATTATCTCCCAGTGTCGGCAGAGTCAGATTGTGCTTATGGCTTTGTGCAATCCAGTTAGCGCCTGAAGTTTCGCTGACGCCTCCAGTGAAGGCAGGTTTGCCAAGTGCGCGATATTTTTCAAGGTTCACTAACAAACAATCAGTGTTAAGCGCTTTAGTGTTTCTGTGGTTTGGCTCTGCAGCCACAAGGAAATTGTTTTTTGTTGATAGCGCTGCAATGGAATCGTAAAACCCTTGTTTACCCCAGTTAGATAAATACCAGCGTTCATCAATGATGTGTCCAGAGGCTTGAATCAAGCAAAAGTCAGCACTCTTGAGACTGGCCTTTGTCATGATTTCGTCGACAGTGGCTCTCTCAATGATTTCACCTTGGTAGCGGTATCGAGTCCAGGCAATAGTGAGTTCTCGCAGCTTTTTATAAGTTTTATCCGTCGCCTGGCATTCGCGACTCAACAAACCAAATATCGTGTTTTTCATATCGCAACATCCAATTGTTCTGTCAGTTGCTGGGATTCGGATTCGGTCAGGTTCACGCTAAGCAGTGTGCCCTTGCCAAACTTTTGTGCCGATATTTCGTCTTCCGGAAGAGTCTTAACCAGTTGCGTCAATGCTTGTACGGCCTCCGGTATTTGATGACAGGCCACGAAAACAGTGAGCTTGTCCACCGCATTTTGCTCAAGGAATGACTTGATCAGTGTCGGTCCTCCTTCAACGAGCAAAGATGTTACTCCTGCGCGTTTTAACTCTTTTAGTGGTGCAGTTAAGGAGTGGTTGGCGCTGTATATTGCGTGACAGCCACTGATACCCGCCACATCGGCTCCCACCACAAAGGTTTCTCTTGGTTGGGTGTCGTCTTCAATTTGAAGCGTGTGATGACCGCCAAAGATGACCCGATGGGGTTGGCTGGTAGGTTTCCTGCCGAGACATTCAGTACGACTGGTTAATTTTGGGGAATCGTTTATCCAGGTATTGGCACCCACCGCAATTGCATCATAAGTCTCTCTGAGACCATGCACCCGCTGCCAGTCTTTATCGCAGGAGATTGACAAGCATTGCCCTTTTGTATCTGCCAGCTTTGATTGTCTGGTGATGGCAAAATTAACATGCACAAAAGGCCGCTGCGAAATTTCTAGTGACCTATGGTTAACTTTTTCCTGGGTTTCGTAGAGTGAGCGGGTTTTAATCATGTGTCCCATTAGTTTTTGTTTGGTATCAAGGTAATCAATGGAACTGCAGGTTGGGGTGGCAGGAACGGGGATCCTGCCTGTAACGTCGATACCCAGCCCCGTTAGTTGCTCAATTTTGTCAGGGTTGTTGGTCATGAGTTTGATGGACTTTACTGAGAAATAATCGAGAACCCCTTTCACATCCTCATAGGTTCTGGCATCTACAGGTAAGCCTAATTTAGTATTGGCTTCTATTGTGTCGTAACCCTGCTCTTGCAAACCATAGGCGCGGATCTTGTTGGCCAAGCCAATACCGCGCCCTTCCTGCAATAGATAAAGTACGATGCCGTTATGCTGGAAGACATAATTCAAGGCATAGTCCAGTTGTTGTTTACAATCGCACTTTTGTGAGCCCAGTACTTCTGAAGTAAAGCAGGACGAATGCACTCTAACAGGGAGGTCGCTTTGCTGGTCCAACGTGCCGTGATGGACGGCAACAACGTCTAAACCTTGCGCGTTTGTGAAGATAGAAACGTCGAACGTCCCCATTTCCATAGGTAATTTTGTTCTGGCCTCAAATCTCATTTTGACTCCTTATCCGGCTTGAGAGAAACATCTTGTACTGTGCTCAAAACGTTCTTCGGATACTTTTTAATGGCCTTGTTAAGGTAATTAAAATATCCACAATAAAAATAGGTGAAGGCATGGACTTTAGCTATTACAGTGCCTTACAAAAACAGCGAAAGGGATGTAACACATTGAATTTAAAGGTAATAAAAGTAGCCATAAATATGACTGGAGTACTAAAGTGGAGCTCGCTGTTCAGGTCCAGGCCGCGCAGATCCCGGAGTTGGTATAGGTTTTTGAAATGTCAGGAAAAGTAAGAGACTAGCTGGTGGCTTTGAAAATGTGGCTACTTCCTGGGGGAGGGTTTTATTGGTTTGGGTTTTGGGGCTTGAGTCTTATTGTTTTGCTGTGCTTCGCGGCCAGGTGATGGGGTTCGAGGTGCTTCCCCTTTTGCCGCTTGAGTAGATGGTTGCTGGTTTTGTTGTTGTTTCTGTTGCGCTTCGACGCGACGCTTATAACCTGCGGGGTCTTTCAAGGCGCCGCGCAATTCTTTGAAAAAATCTTGAGCCGTAGGCTGCTGTTGCTGAGGAGCCCCAGTGTGTTGCCTTTGCTGTTGTTGCTCTTGTATCTGATGATTTTTCTGGGCCGCACGCTCCTGCTGTTTTTGTTGTGCTTCGCGCTTGAATTTTGCTGGATCTTGCATCGCCGTTTGCAAGCGTTTCATGAATTCCCCTGCGGTGATGTTGTCATCATTACTTTGCTGTGGTTGAGCTTGCATACTCGTTCTGCGGTTGTCCATTTCCCCATTGGGGTTAAAACCTGTATTTCCTGGAGGTTGCAGGAATCCGGGACGTTGTGGCGTTTCGCCGGGATTGGGTTTTTCCGCTTCGCCAATAAGCTTATCCATAAAGCCAGACATTAGATTAAAGCCCGTTTTTTGACCGAAGCTCATGTTCGCCCGGTCGGGATTTTTAGCGAAAGCAGCTCTTCCCAAATTTTGTAGCTGATCTTTGATACCAAACGTGTTGCTGTTGCCGGGCTGATTATTTTGGCGACCTTCATTCTTAATTTTGCCAAAGCCTTCAGGGGCCCCGAATACCGCATTGGCTCGACTCCTGGTTGGAGTGTCAAATACGGCATTGGCACGACTGCGCCCCGGTGCATCGGTGGTAGCGTTTGAACGAGTTCTGGACAAATTCGGCGATTCATTGGCAAAACCTTGCCTACCCTGGTTCTTGATGACACCAAAGTTGCTTTTAGGTTGATGTTTCGGTCCGTCGTTTGACTTCCCGTTATTGCCGTTCATATTTGAAATATATCGAAAAGAAATTCCGGAATCTTGTTCTCCTGTCTCTGCAATATCAGCGAAGTTTTTCTCGCTGTCAATTTTACTCAGGTAAACATTGTATTTTGTCCACGTTGCGCACATATTAGAAATATTGTAAGAGGAGAATTTACCGCCATTGCGAATCCAGAGTAGAAATTTTTTAAACAGCATCCGGTCTGCGGTAGAGAATAGAAAGATCTTTCGCTCTAAGCCGTCTACTGAGCAAAAGAAGCTTTTTGATAGCAAAATATTTGACCACAAGGAGTTGTCTTTTAAGGTGCGCAAGGCGCTTGTTGTACTGCAAAAAGGCTTAGCACAAGAGCGGCAAGAAACTAAACAAATGCTGGCGACGTACCACAAATACACTCGAGGTGAAGCGACAGAGCAAGAGATGCAGGAGGCTAATCAACAATTTCGGGATGTGATTAAGGGCTTGGGACTCAGCGTGGTAGTGATCTTGCCTTTTTCTCCCATCACGTTACCTGCAATTGTTAAGCTTGGGCAAAAGTTTGGTATTGAAGTGTTGCCCAGCGCGTTTAAAGAGCAGTTTCACCTTGAAAATGCAGAACAAAAACTGCAAATAAACTCTACCAATGAAAGTGTCGAGAGCAAGCAGGACACTAAAGCTCGCTAGCTGAAGAAACTGGTATTATGAGAGTCATACGCTCTCATGCCTGATAAGTTAACTTCTCTTGAAAGTGCTCCTATGTAATGAATTGTAATGGTTTGGAACATATACTCCGTGCAACTGTTTTTATGAAGGGTAAAATAATAACCTTTACAACAGAGCGAGTATCAAAATGTATTTAGAATTACCTTTAGTCGTGTTTTTAACCCATGGTTCCCCCCAAATGAGACCAGTTATAGAAAACTTGAAAGCAAGTTATGAATGCAATGTCTTTACCTCTTTGACTCGATTTAATGCCACTACCTTTAAAAAAAGATAAGTGCTGTTGTAGTGGATTTTGAGGAGGGCTTTTCAGCAGCAAGGGACAAATTGCAAGGGCAGGCAAGCACTGCAATTGTCATCGATTTACGCAGTACAACTTTTCAAATTGTCGGTACGCTGACTCAGCAGCCTACTGACCTGTTGATTCGTATATGCCAACAGGTGCTGAGCTCTTTGTCCATGTTTTCTTTTCCTGATTATCAGGCAGTATTCCAACACTCTGCTTTTTCTGATGTTGAAGTCAGTTCCAGGCAGTCACAACTGGTTGAGAAAGCCTGTGATTATATGTTGCAAAATCTTGATCGACATCTCACTCTGGTGTCCATTAGCCGTGCTTTGTACACCAATCGCAATACCTTATCTAACGCCTTTAAAAATGAGGTAGGTCAAGGGGTGGCAACCTGGCTTCGGCAGCAACGCATGACCAAAGCGATGGAATTGTTGGTGAGCACTGACAGGAGCATCCAGGAAATTGCAACCTCTGTGGGTTACCCGGATCAGGCTAATTTTTCTACGGCCTTTAAAAACACTTTTGACAAAAATCCACTACAGATGAGACGGCACAGAACAGACGAGCAGCGTTGAGGGCAACCTCTGGTCGATAACAGCCAAAGCTTGGGTGTATTAGGTTATATGCAGCCGGATGAAGGTGGATTCTTTTATCCTATAGTCGCTTTTCGACATTGCTAATCTTATTCTACTTGTCCGCAAGTGAGTTTGGACAGATTGGCACGTATCTGGCAAAATTTTTCTCTACACTTAAGTCAAGGGAGGAGAGTCAATGGAATTACAAACAATAGATTTTATGGACCGTTTACGACGGTGTGAGGGCGATGATTCAGCAAGAATGACCTTGTTGAGCTGGATGAGAAAAGCACAATTGGCGCTATTACAAAGCCGTGGTAAGGCGTTATCAAAACAATTAATTGATGAACTTGAAGCAATGCTTACGCCAGTGATGCAAAGTATTTCCCTGCTTGGCACCGAAGACTATGACAACCCGGACTTAGTTTGGCTTTTACAGCAAGTCACTGAATTTTACCAGTGGTTGAAGTGTCAGATAGGTAAATCCGATGCGCAAATTATGCAAGCATGGCAAGAATTTAAACCAGAATTCAATAGTTGCACTGAGCGGGTTACTGCTACAGAGAGCGCTGCAGAATTATTGATGCTTACCAAAGTCGAGCCGCGCGACTCTGTGCCAGATGAAATTCGCCAATGTCCATCTGAAAAGCCTGCTTTTTGGTAATTCTGCAGTTATCTATCGGAGCTAAATTATGTCTGTTCAGCCATCAGCAAATAACGATTTTTTATACCTCAATTCTGTGCTGCACGATGCAGTTCTCTTTGCTAAAACTAATCAATATTTCAAACCACAACCAAGCAACGATTTGGTGGACGAGTTTGAAGAGGTTTTTCGACAACTTCTAATTGACAGCAAAGAGCTTATGTTGCTGCCGGAAAGTAATATCAAACCGATGCTTGAAGCGATTTCTGGTGCCTACACTATTACTTATCGAGGGCTAACCGCTTTATATATGTCTGCTCCCGCGCCTGAAGATGCTGCAGGCTGGTTCGACTATCAAGCAGAACTGCATGCAAGGCAGGCGTTTCTCAAAAACCTTCAGACTTTGCTCAACTGGCATGTGGAATTTTTTGATGAAATCGTTAATAAGTTTCCATTTCTGCCCATACCGTTCCCTGCCGAGCAAGGCAGAAAGGATAACCAAGCACTACAAAGCAATCTCAACCCTCAGCTTGATGCTGATACTGAGAGTGCTGCTAACGGTGGCAGTAATAATGATGATTTACCGGAGGTTTTTTTAGAGTGATTCATCTCTAAGTTGCTACCAAAAAGGGAATATTGATGTCGAATACACCAAGGTATGATCGATTTGGTTGGTACTGGCAACCGGAAAAATGGCTGAAAGACATGAATTCAGAAGACGCCCTAACTGCTACCAGGAAGGCAACCGGTATCAATGCCACATCCGAGGCGCTGCAGGAAACAGCAAGTCGCCAGGAAGCAATATTAAAACAATTGTGGGACGAAGATTAGATTTTCAGCGCCGATTGGCGCTTGGTTTTGTCAACTGCTAGCACTGTCATAACGAAATATGATTTTGCCTGTCTGGTGGTCATTTATTTTTGCAAAAAACGGCTGAGTAATGAGGTTGCTAACCTCGTTGTGCCGAGGGAGCTGTCTTCACCACCCAACGGGGAGTCGGGGCCGAAAATGGGTTCATTGGGTAATGTCGCCCCTTCAATAATGGTTTCAAATTCACTGCTCATCGTGGGGTTTTCTAACCATTTCGCATAAGCGGAGCCCATAACTACTAAGTTGACCGTATTTTGATTTCGTATCGCATCCACTTCATTGTGCACTGCAAAAGCAATCGATTGAGCAAACGAAGTCTTGGTGAGTGGATCAATATTCACGGCGTTTTGAATATCTATTTCATTTTCACCTGAGTTGTCTTTTTCATCACTCATGTTTTTCTCCCGCTAAGACGAATACTCTGATTGGTTTTATCCATTGCTGCCTGTGCTATTCGAGTTTTTTACTTTTTTCTGCATCTGCAAGTTAACCTGGTAGATAAAAGTGATCATGTCGCTTAGGCCCTTGGTATCTATGGTAGAAACCAGTTTCGGTGCCGGCTCAAGAACACTATCTGGGGTCGTTACTGTTGCTGAAAGTGACAGCGTATTTTGATTGCCGTTATAGCATAAAGACCAGCTACCCGGCGATGTACCATCGACTGTATCGAAAGCTGCGCTTAAGCAATTTGAGATATCTTGTGATTGTGGTGTTGCCATAATCTGTTCTCCTGAAGGTTGTTGCGATTGTTGTTAAAAGTGATCAGGCGCCTAGTATTTTGTTACAGGTTTGCACCATGGCTGAATTAGCCAGGGTTTGTGACGAATACTGGTTCGCTGTGTTGTTTAACATTGACAAGGTTAGGGCGTTGACTAACCCGCCTTGCGAAAGCACCTGTAAGGTTTCATCGCTTTGCTGTTGTACTTCTTCGTTAATACACTTTGAGTTCGCGATAAATTGGTTGTTAGCTTCTGACATCATTTTTCTCCATACACAGTGCTCACTACGCCGGTTATTGGCGTAAACTGAAGGTTAAAAAGCTCTGAAAAACGTCAGTTAAAACGTTTTTCAGAGTACGACTTTTACTTGTTCTGAGAGAACAGCTTGGTTACACCCAAGGTTGTCGCTGCTTGATAGCTGACATTGGCCTGTTGTTGTGCATAGACTGCATTGGCAGCAGCCATAGCAACAGAGTTACCAATGGTTTGATACAGACTACCCATTGCCATCGCTGGTGCTTCGGCAAGCACTTTGGTGTTGGCGATAGTTACTGCGTCAACGACAGCTCCATTCACGGTGGTTGGTTGTGCACTACTCATAATTTTCTCCTTCTGTTAATCAGGTTAAATTACTGGTTTTGCTCGAACAGTTTTGTGACGCCAAGCGTACTGGCAGATTGATAACCTACGTTCGCTTGTTGTTGCGCATACACGGCGTTGGCCGCCGCCATAGCAACGGAATTACCGATAGTTTGATACAAACTACCCATTGCCATCGCTGGTGCTTCGGCAAGCACTTTAGTATTAGCAATAGTGATTGCGTCGACGACGGCACCGTTAACTTCTGTTGGTTGAGTGGAAGTTGCATTAGCCATAATATTAGCTCCTAGTATTTACACTTTGTTTGTTGATAAATGTTTATTTGCCTGAGTAAGACAAACTTTGTTACTTAGCCTTTGTTTTGGCTAAATAGTTTTGTGACCCCAAGCGTCCCTGCGGACTGCGAAGTCATCCATCCTTGCTGCTGTGCATAAACTGAATTGGCAGCGGCCATGGCGACAGAATTACCAATTGTTTGGTACATGTTGCCCATTGCCATAGCTGGTGCGACAGCTCCGACAGACGCATTTACGGTTGTTGTAGAATCAACAACTGCGCCATTTACTAAACCTGGTTGCGACATAATTTAATTCCTCGGCTAGCTAGGTAAATCCACAATACTTAGTTGTTCTGAGCGAACAATTTAGTCACACCCAGCACCGTTGCCGCTTGAAAAGCCATATTGGCCTGTTGCTGCGCATATACGGCATTCGCTGCTGACATTGCCACGGAATTGCCTATCGTTTGATATAAGCTCCCCATCGCCATTGCGGGTGCCTCGGCAAGCACTTTAGTGTTAGCAATGGTGACGCTGTCAATGACGGCAGCGTTAACTGAATCTGACATCGCTGATCTCCCTATGAGTTGAGTTCTGTTTGTTTGAGTCTGAAACTGCTCAGCCTCCTCATACCTATTACAGGGAATGTGCCAATTTTATTTACCGCAACATTTCCCTTGTAAAGTCATGAAAAATAGGGCTTTTTTGGACAGCGTGATGAGGCTTTGTGAATTATATGATTGGTCTAATCTATCCATTGATGGTAGAAAAAGGGTGCGTACCGTCCAATGAGTGCTTAAGTAAATCCAGACTGTAGATTGCTGGCAGAGGTAAGCCTACGATTTCCTCTCGAGATTTATCACGTGTAAATCCTTGTTGTGTAAACAGCGACACCAGATTGGGGTTATAAATATTACTGACAATACCTCGCATGCCCATACTCAGGGCTGCTGAAATGAGGTTGTTAATGGTTGCAGTAACAAAAGTATTTACCAGTTTAAACAGGAGGCGTGGCGTATCGGGTAGTAGCAATCCAAAGGTTGCTGGTAAGATGTTTAACTTGGCCAGATAGATACTGTTTTGCCATTGCACTATGACAAGTTCAGAGCACAGCGTCTGATCAATGAGGCTCAGAGTTTGCCAGTATAAGGGGGCATCCATAATAGAGGTGGTTGCTGTGCCCATTGAATCCTTAGCTCTTGTCTCATTAATAGAGGGGAATTCAAAGGGGTGCAGGGTATAGGCAAGAAGGTCGTCAAAAGTCTGTTTATCACTCTTGAGTTCTTGCATATTAGTTATTAAGCCAGACAGTAACGGAGTTTTAAACGTCGCTTCTAATTGGCTTTGCGGCAGGATAGATAAATCTGAGGGAAACCCCATGCTTCATAAATGCTCGTATGTGCAGATCAATTAATTGGAGTCAAACATGGTCCTTATGGCCTGCAGTTCCTCAGATTCTGGTATGTCTTGCTGCGTTGTTTGATTCGCTACCTCAGACGCTTCTTCTTGCGAGGGCTGAGGTAATTCCGGTGATGAAGTTTGCGGATTGAAAAGCTGGGCTTGTTGTGCAAAAAGTTGTTGTACATTTTGCTCAAAGGCATTACCGACATTATTTGACTGACTACCAATCACATCTGGAAACGCCATGGAAACAGGTTGAAACCCGGGAATATTACACAGTGATTGCGCATTAGCCAGAAGCTGATTACTTTGAGAAAGTAATAGCGTATCCATAGGGGCTTCATCTGTATGGTCTCTTTGTTCCGATGGAATTGGTTTTTGTGATTCTGACATTGCATTCTCCTCGCTTTCTGGTGGTGAACCTTTTAACCCTATTGGGTATGAGAAAGAGGCAATTCATCAAGGCCTCTTTAATGCTGCCGATTGCAAGAAAGAGGCCTGGTTTACCAGTGTTTTATGTTGGAGTCTTTATTGGCCATCATTGAGGAGTATTGAAACACATCGACTGGTGGCACACAGCTGCGCCTCCCAAGCTTGCTGTGTGGCAAATACTAAATTCATCGAGGCCATACCGGTGTTAAACACCAAGGAGTTATATAATTGCCCCATTGCCATTGCGGGTGCTAGTCCCAGGTTTAAGGTATTGACGACGGAAACCGCATCAATAGTTTTACTCTCATCAGACATAAACATTTCCTTTTTTCATAAACAAATCAACAAAGTGCACAAGGTGCATAAAACCCATTGCGAATAGCTTGCCAAATAGCAAGATAATGGCTTATTTCGTCCTACACACCTTGCTGGTGTTGGTCTGAAGCGACCGTTTTGTATTGCGGTTACAGAGGTTTATGATGACAGGAAGTGGCTGTCTTAGTCCGTTACAGGGGATTAGGCAGGACGAAATCGTCCTAATCTATGCTGCTGCATAAATGTACGAAGATTGACAAGCTTTAGGGTTCAAGGTCTTTGAGCACCTGGGCACCAGATTCACCAACTTTGGCCAGATTTTCCGCTGCAAAGGTGATGGTTTTGGTGGCGTTTTCGATGATATCTTTATATTCCGTCATGGCGGGATTGGCCAACCAACTGGCTGATGCGACACCAATGACAGTTGTCTCAATGGTGTTTATATTCTTGAGTAAATCTGCGGCACTTTGCACCGCCAATGCAATTGATTGATTCACATGAGGCTGAATCAGCTCTTGTGCTGAGCTACCTGATCCGCTACTAGAGTTAGTATCGCTCATAGGCCTGATCTTTTTGGTGAATATAGTTGAGAATTGAGTGACTGGTTTTATCTACATAATCTTTCACGTTTTTGGCGCTGTTAAATCCCGGCGATAAAACGGTTACTCCCTCTAACGCTTGCATATAAGCATTGTCATTGAGCAATATTTCAATGGGAGATTGGCCATTGGCCGGTACTGGTTGACGAAGATTTGTCAAAGATTGCTGCATGGCATCCCAGCGTGCTTTAGCCTGCTGCTCTTGGGTCTTTGAGGCGGCTTTGAGTGCTTTGCTGTTGGCCACAAATTTTTTGAAGTCAGCCATTTGACTCTGCTCAAATTCCTGACTTTGTTTAACTATGCTTGGTATTGAAATCGTCATAGGTGCTTCAATTGAAGTTTGCGTAACTGCTTAACTGTTCATTGAGAACAGTACGCATTTGTTCAAATTGCTGCAACATTTGTTGGTAGTAGGCACTGTAACCACCTTGCAAATTGCATTGAAACGTTTGTTGAAAAACATTTGCTTGTGAATTGGCCCAGGGTGAGTTGATGCGAAATAGTTGTTCAGCGTCAATGAAATAAGGTTGTTGTTTGGCCTCAGAGTGAGAATGCTGATGATGAGGCGGAGTTTCAGTCTGATTGCAATGGTTGCGCTCGAAAGACTCACCAACCGGGTCATTTGACTCTACCGGTTTCGGAGGTTCCTGACACTCGTAATTACCTGTTGCTTGCTGAGTGGCTTCAAATATCAAGGGGGCGTTTGTCATCTGTTAGATCTCCTTGCAATTGTGATGTTGTCACTGAGTCTGATGTCGTTTTTAAACTTTTCTGTATTTTGCTCATGATCACATCGAGGTGATCCAGATTACTCTCTTGCAAAACCGTCACCGCTTGCAATGGAACTTCTGTAGAAAGCTGTGCCGCACCTGTGTCCGGATCTGTGCTTTCCCGGCCGTTTGAGTTACTGTGTTGATTTGCATCTGTTGCTCCTGGTGTTACTGCTTTCGCCTTTTTGGTTGATGCTGTCGTTAATGGCAAGTTCTGTTCCACTTTATGTTGCGCGGCGCCATTTAGCCCTGTTTTTGCACCGCTATTGGGTTGTTTTAAGTGTTGAACCATTTCATTGAGCTTGCTTTGTTGCTCCTGCATCAGACGCAGCAATTGTTCATCAGCTTGCTTTTTTATATCCTGCGCTTGCTGTCGAGCATTTTGCTGAGTTTGGCTCAGTGCTTCATTATTCTGAAGCTCGCTTGACACTGCCCCTTGTGGACTTGTTTTTTTCATTGTAATCATCCCACAGTTCGCATTTGTGCTAATCTGCGCTCGACCACCTTCCGGTGAACACCTAGTAAGCGTGCCGCTTCAGATTTGTTGCCATTACTGGCTTCTACGGCTTGTTTAAATAGCGCATCGTTGATGGTTTTAACCTTGTTGTTGATGGGTAAGTCAATGATTTCAAGGGCAACCCTGGTAGCCCAATCTACACCGTGTTCACAGAGCGAAAGGTGTTGTAATGCTGTTGCAGATATTTCCCTGCTTTCTGCTAAAACCGACACTTTTTCAATGGTGTTTTTTAGTTGTCGGATGTTGCCTGGCCAGTCGGCATATTGCAGAAGTTCTAGCGCACAGGGCAGGAGTATCAAATCAGATGAAGTACGTGTGAAATATTTGGCCAGTAGTGGAATATCTTCTCGACGTTGATTAAGAGGAGGAATGGTAAGCTCAAAAAGATTGAGTCTATACCATAAATCTTCTCGAAATAAACGCGCAGCTACCTGTTCTTCCAGCGCAACATGCGAAGCACTGATAATACGGCCTGTAAAAGCCTGTTTTTCAGCACTACCGACACGTGAAAACTGACGTTCTTCCAAAACTCTGAGCAATTTCGCCTGGTGATTTAAGGGGAGCTCAGCAACTTCGTCCAGGAATAATGTGCCTTCAGCGGCATGAAAAAAGAAGCCCTGTTGTTTTTTATCTGCGCCAGTAAAAGCCCCTTTTTCATGGCCAAAAAACAGTGATTCGAACAAGTTTTCAGGGATCGCGCTGCAATTTACGGATATCAGTTCGCCTGGACGCCCACTGACTTGGTGAATGGCTTTAGCAAATAGTTCCTTGCCTGTACCCGTCTCGCCATTGATAAACACAGAGGCATTACTGGCGGCGATTTTTCGAGCCTGAAGGGCCAGCTTCTGCATCTCTTTATTCCGACTGATTATTCCCGGTAGCACTTCCGGGAAAACAGGAGCAAAAGTTCGTATTGCATCCATTTCAAATCCTCCATTTAAATCCAGAGGACCATATTAAAGGTCAATAAAATAACCTTTCTTTTGATTTTGACTCAATATTTTTGTGAATCTGACACTTTTTTTCAATTTTTATCTTATATTTTTTTAATGGGACGAAATCAGCCTTTCAAATATTTGTTTTTGGATGAACTGCTCCAGATGTTTTTAAATGCTTTTTTATATTTTACGGGGTTTCGGACGAATTCGCTTTTTAAGAATTAATAACCTGCCTTAATTTGACCGTTTTTTATTGATTTTGATGGGTTAAAAAATGTGGCATTCGTGTTGCACATGTCGATTTTATCTTTGCTGTTTTACAGGACCTTTTTGCGAGGCTGTCGAGTTCCAATGAATGAAGAATATCTGTTATTTACTAAAGCGGTACACCGCATTTTCTCCGAACCAGAGCTACAGGAGGAAAAGCGATTTTTATTGGACTGGGCGACAGCGGTATGGTTGGTTCGAATCTCAGGCGAAAAGAATACACGCTTGAACTCCAACAGCGATGGCATTTTACAATATTCAGTCCTGTGTGAGCTTTTGCGCATTATACAAACACGTTCTGCAACCCTGCCATCACCTGATGCAATGCGTAAGCAATTTGATTATGGAAGGGAACGCAAAAAACGTCAGCAGGCACAAGACGACATTACTTTTTTATTGACTCAGTGCGAGACCTTTTACCGAGACAAAGCGTTGCACGAATCCACATCTTTAAACCGCTGTGGTACTGAATCCAATTCAACTAGCACCTCGAAAACTCCGTCGAAAATGCCGTCAGTAACGCCAATTGAGCCCTCTTTTTCCAAGGAGGAGGGCGAATCGACAGCGCATAGGGATGTTAGTGAGCAAAGGTTACTAATGGATGATTTTTAATTTTTAACAGGAGGAGAACTATGAGTTCAACGCGAAACATTCCATCTGTCTTTCAAGGCCAGCAAAGAAGCTGGCTGGAGCAAGGGCAATTCAAAGAGTTGTACGAACAGCTTCGGGACGAAATATCAAATTACTACAAAGTTGATAAACTGGCGCCCACAGACACCTATAGCGACCAGTCTGCTCAGACCGTTTTTGGTTTTGAGGCTGAATTCGCACAGAGTGTTTTTGGACGAGAAACCGGCCAGGTGCTAATCAGCAAAGCGTTGCAAGTCCCGGCAAACAAAGAACAGTTGAAGAACGCGTTAGGAGTAAAGGACCTGACACAGGAAGTGTTGCAAGAGTGGGAAGACAAAGTCGCCTCACTGGAAAATCTTTTTCATATGGACATAGAGAAATCACCTTTTTATGAAAATGGTATCAAAGTAGATAAGAAAATCGGCGGCTGGGAGTTAGGTACTGATTATTTTGATGTGCTGGAGTTAGCGACACCCGCTTTGAAATACAAACCTGTATGGGATACCAGTGGTGATTTTCCGAAGCTAAAAGGCGTGGGCGCATGGAAAGAGATGAAAGATATTGGCAGGGTTTGGGAAAAAGCCCTTTGGATAGCTACCTCGGAACGGGCATATCTCGCCCTTAAAGATCAGAAGTTTCCCAATTTACCCCAAGATGAGCAGAAGCACTCCAAACCGTTTTGGGAAAAAACTAAAACGGTAGACATGGTGTTGCAATTGCTGCGAGGAGGAGCGCCGGATGGATTATTAAAGGATGGTTTAGCGGTCTCCTGGAAAGAACAGAGTAAAGACGGCGACCTGGTGCTGGAACCCAAACATTTTACCTTGCACCCTAACGAGCTGCCCAATTGTATTTGTGCTACCCCTCCGAAAGTATTAAAGAAAAATCTTTACACGGCTTTGATACAGCGCAATTTTGTGAAAAATGGGCTGCGCTTGATCGCGCCGCAATACAATATCACCTTGCCTGCTACCTGCGCACTTGCGCTGGTGGAGCAAGGCGTCAACCTTGAAGCGTCCTTTGAATCCAAATATTTGGATGCATTAAATAATTTGCACCTGGGATTTCGCAAATACCTCACCGCTAAGTGTAACCCCCAAACGGATATTGCCAGGTACGCGGTGACTTTACTGGCGTATTACCTCACTAATATTTGTGGGCTGCCCAGTCAAATTCGCGGTGATTTGCGCACCCAAACAAAATTCGACGTTTGTACCGATCCGAAAAGAAAGCAGGCATATCTGGAAAAAATCAAAGAGATTGATAAAGCCTGGAAAGACTACGAAACCAAGGCCTATTGTTATACCCATAGCTGGATCAAGGATGTGGCTCATACCTGGATTAAAGCGAATGGTGTTACCAGTTTGCAAGCCGTTGTTAATTGCTTTAAAAACGATGCGGATAAACTGGTCTTTCTCGAAGTGTTTAAACAAGCATTGCTGGCCATGGCACCAGATGATGACAACGACCTCCAGCAGCTTAAAAACAACTTGTCCAGTGGGGATATTAGTACGCCATTACTTAAAGTTGCCGGCTTGATGGATTATGACTTTGAGGATCGTAAGTTTGTGCGTTTTGTATTCAATAGTGAAAGACTGGATCAGCTTGTAGGAGGCCCAATAAAGCGCCAGGAAATATTTCAAAAATACAAACCGGGTTTATTTGATCCCGCCGATCCGGCTAAGCCCAAAGCAGAATTTCAACCAGAACAATACTTTCAGAGTGGCCTGGAGCAATGTATTTGGGCTATTAACAACGTAGTGAGATGTTTCAAATATCACAGCTACACGGAATACAACCAACTTACAAAAGGCGTAAAAACAGACCAAAAGGTCATTGATAGGTTTAAAGAGTACAAGGATATTACCTGGTGTCGCTCGGATACCTATAAGGTTTATGAAGAACACCTCTATAAAGATAACGATCAGCTGCCTGGTAAAAACAATGTGTTGGTGACTGAGGTTCGCGACCAGGAATTTCTGGACAAGTTGTGTGACGATCTTAATTACAATGAGAAAGGGGGTTAGAGATGAGCGGTTCTGAATACTTTCCTGTGGTCATCGATAATGATCAGTATCAGGGATTTCAATATCGCTGGCAGCCGTTGGTAAATACAACATGCTTCCTGGTAACCATATTCGGATCAGGTGGCGGCGGAGCGGGGGGAGAGTCAACCCATGCTGATACCTGTAGCTCCAGAGCGGTTCTTAATGCGGGTGGCGGTAATGCTGGCATGTTTTGTACCTTTAAGTATTACCCGGACGGCAGTAATCCTGATATAGAACTCAGTGTTGGCAAGGGGGGAGCTGGTGGTGGAGCCGGACAATACGGTGCCAATGGCGAAGAAACTCGATTCGGTGATTGGGTGCGTGTGGAAGGGGGCCGAGGAGGAACCTATTCCGGCTCACAGCCTGAACCTCGTGTAATTTGGCGAGATTCAAAATCTATCGAAATGATAGCTTATGGCGTTAGCCAAGCCGGTGAAATTATGTCATCCACAAACAGTGGGTCTTCTGCTCACATGACTACTGAAAGTGTCGAGGTGACCTCAGGAGATTCCCGAGGCGGGCAAGGCGGCAAAGGTGCGAATGGTCAGATTATCATTTCTCGCGGATGAACCAGAGATTGTCTTTTTAGTAAAAACAAACAAAAAAATACGGCGAATACTGAAGCAATTCTAGTCAGCTTTGGTAGTTCGCTGTTATTTTTAATTTAGCTATCACAATGTTTTACGTGGATACTAAAACACTTTTCCTGTCTTTATTTTTATCGAAACGCTTTTTGTTTTTTCAATATTTTTTCTGGCGGTTTTTTTCTTAATATGCGGAACTTGAATAAAATAAAAGGTATCTCGCAAATCGCGTCTAATACTATGCCAGGTTTAGTCAGGAGTAGAGCACTCTTTAGTTCTTAGTTTTCCAGCTCAATTTCCGATCTCAGTACGGTCAACAGTTCACTTAATTGTTTGTGTAATACTGAATTTTGTTTTTCGTCGCCGCGGTAATAAAATGTGTCATTGTCTGAGGGGGGCTTGGCTGAAAATGGGAGTAAGCGAAAACCTACCTTGCGAGTGGCTTTATGCGATGCTTTATTGTGTTCAAAGATCTTAGTAAAGCAATCCTTCAAATCAAAATGTGTCTCTCCTAGCTTTAACAGCTGAGCAACGGCTCTGGGACCAAACCCTTTGCCTCTGAAGCTCTCTCCTAGCCAGTAGTAGAAAAAACCGTGTCTTTGGTGTACATGAAGACAAGTAGAACCGATAAAGCCAAACTCTTTGTGGAATATTGCAAAGAGGTGGTGATTCGGGTCTTTTTGGCAGTTGTGTAGCCAATTAAGCCAGGATTCAGCCGTGTGAAAAACCGGAAGATTACACAAAGAGGCAATGCTTGGGTCGTGGTACTGCCAGCCAAAATCAGCGACGTGGTGGTAGTCGAGTGGAGTAAGCCATAATTCCTTATCTTGTTGCGTTGTTGTTAAGTAGGGGTGTTTTTGCATTGTTTCTGCAATTAGGGCCCGCTGTTGAATAAGCAATAAGTCACCGGGGTGGTGGCGCAATGCTTCGTCATTGATCTCTTTTGCATGTGTAAATTTACCCATATGAATAAAGGGGACTGCTCTATCTAATTCGCCAGGGTTGTATAGGTTTTGCTGTATCAGGTAAGTCAACAAAGGCCAATCAGCGAGGTATTGGCTGAGAGAAATAATCTTCTGCAATATTTGCGAAGTCGGGTCCGGTGAGGCTCGAATTGCACTGCGCATCGCATTTAAAAAAACGCTGCGATCATTCGCCACAATGGTTTGAGGATTAATGTTAATAAAGGCCGCGATAGCATCGCTTTTTCCGGCCAATGCACCTGAAATTAAATGCCAAAACGGATGAGACGAGATGTTATTGCTAGCGGTGTGAAAATTTGCCATGTTACTTATTGTGTTTAATATATTTAACAATAAGATTAGCAAGCGCAGTGCCAGCAACTGTCACAGGGATTGCGGGTGAATTGGCACAAAAAACTGGTATTTATTGGCCATAATTGGGAAAGTAAATGGCTGTATCCGACCAGTGTTTGTGCGGATGCAGCTCAGGACTAAGCGTTGCGGTCGACAGCGATGTCTGCCAGCGCAATTAAAGCCTGTTTGTATTCTGAGTCTGGAATAGGGGTAAGTGCAGCAACGGCTTGATCTCGGGCCTGAAAAGCGAGCTTTTTGGTATAGTCCAGTGAGCCTGTGTTGTGCATTGTTGCCAGGATGGCATCGAAGTGCTCCGTACCATCATTGTTTTCTATTGCTGAACGTATCATTTGACTTTGCTCAGGTGCGCTGTGCCACATTGCGTGTAACAGCGGTAAAGTGGGTTTACCCTCTGCCAGATCGTCACCGGCATTTTTGCCCATGGTACCGCTATCGGCGGCATAATCGAGAATATCATCCATTAGCTGAAATGCCGTACCCAGGTATTTGCCATAGTCCTGCATGGCGGTTTCAATTTCAGCTGGTTGGTCCGTTAATACTGCTGCCAGTTGGGTTGCCGCTTCAAATAATCGAGCGGTTTTGCTGTAAATCACCTGCAAGTAACGCTCTTCAGTGGTATCCGGATCGTTACAGTTCATTAGCTGCAGCACTTCACCTTCGGCTATTACATTAGTGGCATTCGCCAGAATTTCCATAACCCGAAAACGCTCCAGGCTCACCATCATCTGGAAAGAGCGAGTATATAAGAAGTCACCCACCAGAACACTGGCCTGATTGCCAAACACTTCGTTGGCGGTTTCTCGCCCACGGCGCATGGTGGATTCATCCACCACGTCATCATGTAATAAGGTCGCAGTATGGATAAATTCAATAATAGCCGCTAGTGTGTGATGTTGGTCATTCTTAATGTCCAGGGCTCTTGCCGCCAGAACGCAAAGCATTGGCCGAAGACGCTTACCACCACTATTAACAATGTAAAATCCAAGCTGGTTTACCAGAGAAACCTCTGATTGCACTTGTTGTTGGATTAGTTGGTTGACACTCAGCATGTCTGAGTCGCTGAGTTGACGAATTTGCTCTATTTCCATTGGCGAAGGGTACAGATAAGCGTTTGAATTTAAATTCCTAAGTGCGCGAATTCTGACAAAAAATCATTACGGTATCCAGTTTTTCTGGCCTGTCGAAGTAAAATGACTGCGGAAACGGGAATTGTACAAAATAAATTCAAATTTAGCCTTGATAGTCATAGATAATTCACATACAATTCGCGCCCTGTTTTTTGAATGAATGCACTGAATAGTTTCGGGTAAACACAGTGCAAGTGCGGAGTAAGTTATGTACGCGGTTTTCCAAAGTGGTGGTAAACAACACCGTGTGGCTGAGGGCCAAACTGTTCGCCTGGAAAAAATTGAAGTAGCTCCAGGTGAAACTGTTACTTTTGACGAAGTAATGATGGTGAGTAATGGAGACGATATTAAAATCGGTACTCCATATGTAGCGGGCGGCAAAGTGACTGCAGAAGTAGTGACTCATGGTCGTGGCGAGAAGGTAAAGATTGTTAAATTCCGTCGCCGTAAGCATTCACGTTCTCAGATGGGCCACCGTCAGTGGTTCACAGAAGTGAAAATTACTGGCATTAGCGCTTAATAGGAGAGACGACAAATGGCACACAAAAAGGCCGGTGGTAGTACTAAGAACGGTCGTGACTCAGAAAGCAAACGCTTAGGTGTTAAGCGTTTCGGTGGTGAGTCTGTTCTGGCTGGTAACATCCTTGTTCGTCAACGTGGTACTAAGTTCCACGCAGGTGACAACGTAGGTATTGGTAAAGATCACACTTTATTCGCTTTATCAGACGGTAAAGTTCAGTTCGACGTTAAAGGTCCTAAGAACCGTAAATACGTGAACATCGTAGCTGCTTAATCAGCACTTCGAACCGAATTGAAAAACCCCGCATAAGCGGGGTTTTTTTTGTTATATTGTAGGTTCGACCTACAAAAATGTAGGCTCTGCTTTAGCTGGACATTGGGGGCTATTTGACTGCCCTTGTCCGACTGAAGTCGAACCTACAGATATTTTCTTAAATATATAGTTAGATCCTCATGAAATTCGTAGATGAAGTTGATATCCGTGTTGAAGCGGGTGATGGTGGTAACGGTATTGTTAGTTTCCGTCGTGAAAAGTACATTCCCAGAGGCGGCCCTGATGGCGGTGACGGCGGTGATGGCGGTGACGTATATTTGTTAGCTGACGAAAACCTCAATACGCTAATCGATTATCAATTTGAGCGATTTCACCGCGCCGAAAGAGGTCAAAATGGTCAGCGTACCGATTGTACCGGGAAGCGCGGTCAGGATTTGGTTATTAACATGCCGGTGGGCACTCGTGTAACTGATAAAGACACTGGTGAAGTGCTGGGTGATCTCACCCGCAATGGTCAAAAGCTGATGGTGGCCAAAGGCGGATTTCACGGTTTGGGTAATGCCAGATTCAAAAGCAGTACCAACCGTGCACCGAGGCAAAAATCTAACGGTACACCGGGCGAAATACGCAATCTGCACCTGGAGCTGATGTTATTAGCTGATGTGGGGCTCTTGGGTTTGCCTAATGCCGGAAAAAGTACCTTTATTCGCAGTGTGTCCGCAGCTAAACCAAAAGTGGCTGATTACCCATTTACTACGCTGGTTCCCAATCTTGGGGTGGTGCGTCAGGACGCTCGCCGCAGTTTCGTTATCGCTGACATTCCAGGCCTGATTGAAGGTGCTTCAGATGGGGCTGGTTTGGGGATCCGTTTTCTGAAACACCTGGAACGCTGCCGGGTGCTGCTGCATTTGATCGACTTATTACCTGCTGATCAGTCCGATCCATTGGAAAATGCCAAAACCATTATTGCTGAGCTAGAAAAATACAGTCCAAAACTGGCTGCAAAACCCCGTTGGATAGTGTTTAACAAGATAGATTTGATGTTGCCCGATGAAGTTGAAGCAGAATGTCAGCGCATTCTTGAGGGATTAGGTTGGGATGAAAAACACTTCCAAATCTCTGCATTCCAAAAACTCGGCACGGATGCACTTTGTCACGATGTTATGAACATGCTGGACACATTGCCAGTTGAAGAGCTCAACACCGAAGAAGAAACTGATTTCAAGTGGGACAATTATCAAGAGCAGGTGATGTCGGAATACGAAGATGACGACGATGATGATGACTTTGATGATGACGATTACGATGTGGAAGTGATTTACGAGCGCTAAGGTTTTTAGATAAGGATATATTATGAAAATCTCAATGATTGCCGCCATGGCCAACAATCGTATTATCGGCTCAGACAATCAAATGCCGTGGCACCTGCCGGCAGATCTGAAGCATTTTAAAGCCGTAACCTTGGGCAAACCCGTGATTATGGGGCGCAAGACCTTTGAATCTATTGGTCGTCCATTACCCGGGCGACTGAACATTGCTATCAGCCGCTCAGGGTTTATGGCAGAAGGCGTAACCGTTGTTGCCACTCCTGAAGAGGCGTTGGCGATGGCCGGAGATGTCTCTGAAGTGATGATTATCGGCGGTGGTGTAATTTACGATTTGTTCTTATCTAAAGCGACACGCCTGTACCTCACCTTTATCGAGCTTGAGGTATCGGGAGACACGCAATTTCCTGACTATCAACAAGACGGACAATGGATTGAAGTCGAATCGGAAGATCATCAGCCAGATGACAAAAACCCTTATAATTATCGCTTTGTCACTCTGGAAAGGAGAGATTAGGCTCTTCTGGAAGCGGACTCAAACGTAGTTGGGTAACCAGTTTTGCACAGATTCCTTGCTGGTTACTTCAACGCTATTTGGGACTTCCTCATAACGTAAATCCATGACTTTTTGATCCTGAACTAACATCACATAGCGGGTGGAACGTTTGCCTAAACCCAAATGACTCAGGTCTACATTAAGGCCTAGTTTAGTGGCAAAGTTGGCGTTTTTATCGGTATAAAACGCCATGCTATTTTTTACCTGCATTTTTTCTGCCCAGGCGTTAAGAGTGAATGGATCCGAAGCAGATATACAGAGTACTTTTTTGACTAACCAGTTGTCCACCAGTTCTTTGGCATAGGGGATAAATTCAGGTAGGTGTTTCTGGCTACAAACCGGGCCGAACGCATTAACTACGCCCACAACCAACACCATTCCCTCCTGGAATATATCCGCGGTACTGTATGACAGTATTCCTTCTGTACCGAATTGTACAAACTCTGCATCGGGCAGTAGTGTTCCTTTTTCAATAACTGCTTTCATAGCCGTCTCCACTAATACTCATTTAATGAGTGTAATCGCGGATAACAAGGAAGAAAATTCTACCTTAGTTGTACACTCTCAGATGGTTTAGAGAGTCTTTGCTTTTACTGATACCGTTTTGAGATCTTTCAAGTTGATAGCTGTCATCTTGCCGCCCCAAATGTAGCCGGTGTCCAGCGCGTGAATACGCTTACTTGAACTATTACCTTCCAGAGCGGCCCAATGACCAAATAGCAGGTGATTGTTATGCTTGAGCCTGGGGTGTTGAAACCAAGGGAAGATACCTTGAGGAGCGTCTTGAGGCGACGTTTTGAGCCGCAGATTGAGTATTGCTTTTTGGTCTACAAAACGCATGCGGGTAAAGGCATCGATCACAAACTTATGCCGTTCTAACCCCATTAAATCGTCTTTCCAGCGCAGCTCTTCACTTCCGTACATGTATTCCAACAAACTCAGCCATTTGTCGCTTTTCAGGTAATAACTGGTTTCCCGTGCAAGCTTTAGCGCTTTGCTTTCAGACCACAGCGGATACAGGCCCGCATGACTCAAAAAAAAGCCATCTTCAGGGATAGCGGCCAGGGGTTTTTCACGCAACCAATCGATAATGAGATTTTTTTTCTTGCTCTGCAACAGTGGGGCAAAGCCGTCTTTGTCTTTAACTTCGCGAATGCCCTGACTCACTGCCAGAAAATGCAGATCGTGGTTGCCTAATACGGTGTTGAAACTGTCGCCTAACGACATTAGAAATTCGATAGTTTCAAGCGCCTGTGGCCCACGACCGATGAGGTCACCGACAGCCCAAAGCTGGTGCTCTTTTGGGTTAAACCCCACTTTTAGCAACAGCTTTTTCAGTCCGGCATAGCAGGCCTGAATATCACCAACAACAAAAATGCTCATAATAGCCTTTGAACTTAATTCAGACTGTTCGGAACACTGAGAGTAAATACCTCAATGGGGACCTTGAAAAGATGCTCGTCATGACTTTTGAACTCGTAATGTCCTTGCATAAAACCTACCGGAGTGTCCAAAATTGCGCCTGACTTGTAGGCAAAGCTTTCTCCGGGGTGAATTATGGGAGTTTGGCCAACGACTCCGGGTCCGGCAACTTCAGAGTTTTTGCCATTACCATCTGTAATTAACCAATACCGGTTGAGCAATTGCACTGCAATGTCGGCGTGATTGCTGATAGTGATGTGGTAAGAGAAAGCGTATTTGTTTTGTTCTTTGCCAATTTGTTCGGGCAACCAGGTGGTTTCCACTTCAATCTTGATCAATTCAGAAATAGTGCTTTCCTTATCCATAGCAACGCCTATGATTCTGTTTTATTGGCCAGGTTTGCAAAGTCCTGTAAAGACAGGGTTTCAGCTCTTGCGGCCGGATTGATACCCACAGCTTCAATATCCGCTTCCGACAATAGCTCTTTGAGACTATTGCGAATCGTTTTGCGCCTTTGATTAAATGCGATAGCGCATACCTGGTCTAGTGCTTTCTTATCCTTCACTGCTACAGGGGGGGCTGCATGGGGTATTAACCTAACTACTGCAGAATCCACTTTGGGGGGCGGTTGGAAAGCATGCGGTGGCACTTCTAATACCGGGATCACCTGACAATAATACTGTGCCATAACAGACAGACGACCATAATTTTTATGCCCAGGTTCTGCTGCCAACCGATTTACTACTTCTTTTTGCAGCATAAAATGCATGTCTTGCACCAGTGTAGAGAAGCTAAACAGGTGGAACATTAAAGGCGTTGATATATTGTAGGGTAGGTTGCCGAATATTCTTAGTGGCTTGTCTTGCGCTAGTTGGGCGAAGTCATACTTCAAAGCGTCGCTCTCAACAATGTTGAGTTTATCGCGAATAAAGGGGTGTGAGCGCAAGCGAGTTGCCAGGTCACGGTCTAATTCTACTACGGTGAGTTTTGAAACCTGTTCGCAGACAGGCTCTGTTAACGCCCCCAAGCCTGGCCCAATTTCCACCAGGTTTTCACCGTCAACTGGTCTGATAGCACTAACGATGTCGGCTATCACTTGCTCATCATGCAAGAAGTTCTGACCAAAACGTTTCCGGGCCACATGTCCAAGATGTGCTTTACTCATTGATGTTCTTCGCTAATTTAATGGCTTTTCGGATGGCCACTTTAAAACTGCCATTGTCTATATTTCCGGTGCCCGCAAGGTCCAAAGCGGTACCGTGATCTACCGATGTACGGATAATGGGAAGTCCAAGTGTGACATTCACTGAAGCGCCAAAACCTTTGTATTTAAGCACCGGTAAACCTTGATCGTGATACATGGCTAACACCACATCTGCGTCATCCAGATACTTTGGGTGAAAGATAGTATCTGCCGGCAGCGGACCCATCAGATTTATCCCCCTTTGTCTAAGCACGTCCAATGTCGGGTTGATCACCAGTTGTTCTTCTTTGCCTATGTGGCCATTTTCTCCTGCATGAGGGTTTAAGCCGCACACATAAATTTTAGGGGAGGGAATTTTAAACTTGGTGATCAGATCATGATTAATGATGGAGATCACTTTTTCCAGGCGCTCTGGTGTAATGGCTTTACTGACGTAGGCAAGTGGAATATGTGTGGTAACCAGAGCTACTCGTAATCCTTCTGTAGACAGTAACATCACAACATCAGAGGTATTGCTTTGCTGAGCAAAAAACTCAGTATGACCGGAGAACGAAATTCCCGCTTTGTTAATAATGCTCTTGTTGACCGGACCTGTTACAACGGCATCAAATTCTCCACGCAAATTGGCTTCGCCGGCTTGACGAAGCGTTTCAACAACGTAGCGTCCGTTTTCTTCGTTTAGCTGGCCTGCAACGACTTTAGCCGCCAGTTTGACGGGTACGATTAATAACTTTCCGGCGGGTAAAACATGGTTGCATTCAGGTGTGTATTCTACCAGGTTTAGTGGTAGGTTTAACTGAGCTGCGCGTTCTTGCATCATGTCCGGATCAGCAAAGGCGACAAGCTGTACATCCCAATCTAACTGAGCCATTTGAATCACTAAATCAGGCCCAATACCTGCCGGCTCACCGGGCGTAACTGCTAATTTTAAAGGCATCACTGTCTCCATGAGATGGTGTTGAGGCTTTTGCTTATTCAAGCACTTCTACGTAAGCCTGATCTCGCATTTGTCTGATCCAAGCTTCTCTTTCTTCACCAAATTTACGCTGGAATAACAACTGATAGGCCTTTTCTTGTTTCAATTTATCGGTTACGTCACCAACGCGCTTTCCTATTAGCTGAACAAGGTGCCAACCGTGCACGGAGCGAAAGGGCTCGGATAACTCGCCTGGCTCATTTAGTTGCGCAAGCGTTTCTTTGAACGCTGGTACGTAAATTGAAGGATCGTTCCAACCTAGCTCACCACCGCGAGCTGCGCTGCCAGGATCTTTGGAGTGCTCTTTGGCGAGATCTTCAAACTCAGCTTCGCCATTGATGACTTGCTCTTTGAATTCACTCAGCATTTGCTGCGCGCGCTCTTCACTGAGGATCACAGAGGTTTGGATTAAGATATGACGAGCATTAACTTCTTCAATCTCGGCTATTTCTTTGCCACGGATATCCAAAATTTTGAGAATATGGAAACCCGCACCGCTGCGAATTGGGCCAATCAGGTCGTCCTTTTTGGCATCTGCCACCACTTCAGCGAAAAGTGTGGGCATGGTATTGACGTTCATCCAGCCCAAATCACCACCCTCTAGTGCTCGGGGACCTGAAGAAGCGGTAGTGGCAATTTTTCTGAAGTCGGCATCTTCTTTTTGCAGTAACTCTATGACCCGCTCTGAGCGTGTTTTGGCCGAGTCAATATCTTCTTGTGTTGCTTCTGACGGGAATCCAACAAGAATGTGACCCAGCTGAAATTCAACTTCCTCTGCGCCTTGTTCATTAATCAAACTGACCATGTTATCGATTTCTTGAGGAGTTACATAGACGCGGCGTCTAACATTGGCGCGTGTGACTTCACCGGTGATTAGCTCTTTACGGATACGCTCTCTGTATTGCTCCCAATCCATACCCTCTGACTCTACCTTGGCGCGCAATTGTTCTGCTGTGAGGTTTTCTGAAGAGGCGAAATTTTGCAGGGTCTGCTCAAGTTGCGGATCGCTTACCTGAATACCCATGCGCTGCGCCATTTGCATTTGCAGCGCTTCGGTAATCAACCTTTCAATCGCCTGAGTACGCAATACGCGGTCATTCGGTAAGTTCTGATTGTTTCTGATGGCATTGGCCTTAACTGTGGTAATTAAGTCCTTAATTTCACTTTCTAAAACCACGGTTTGGTCTACTATGACAGCGACCTTGTCCAACTCCTGGACCTGGGCTTTAACGAAAGCTGAAAAACTCAGAATAAAAATTGAAAATACGGTTATTAATTTCATAGATAATTTATTGCCCTATTACATAAGGTTGCTGGTAACCATACAAGCCATCTTGTAACAATGACTTGCGGTTTCGGCGTTGCCCCATTCCTTTAAACTCGAACTTTAAGCTGATACCAGAATCATATTCATCCAGGCTTTGATTTCCAAGTGCATCAAAGCGATTGGTTAAATGTCGTTCCCAAACAAATTGTAACGACCAGCAACAGGAATCATACTGAAATCCTGTGTAGCTCTCTGTGGTGCGATTTAAGTCGAGATCCCGGTAATAACGCCCCACCCAAAGCCAATTCTTAGCAAAACTCCAGCTGGCGGTTATACCAGCCTGATTGATCTCCACACCGGATAAGTCTCTAACGAAGCGATGACCAACCTGAATTATGTTATTGTTGCTCTGGCGATACTCCAATGAGACACTGCTTCTTTCAACTCGTTCATTTTGAGATGAAACTTGTGCCTCTAAGGAGGCAATCCAGCGAGAAGACAAGTTCCAATCCAGCTCAGTGGCAATGGCGGAGCGATTGCTATCCTGACGCTCAGCTTCCAGAATTCGGCTATCGTCCAGATAAAAAATCTGGCCCAGGCTGAATTTGAGCTTATCCTGTCCCTTGCTGTTTAATATTCGGGTAGTGACACCTAAGGTTAACTGGTTCTTATCACTTATACGGTCAAGCCCGGTAAATTCCTGCCCTCGAAACAAACCTTCAAAGTCATTCAGCAGCCTGGTGGTATCATACAGGCCGATGTTGTCCTGATTTTTGTAGCTGGTGTACAAATACTGGGCTTTTGGCTCTAGTGTTTGGGTCGCAGAGTCACCAAACCAATTGATGTCTCTTTCAAACGCCATAGTACCGTAAAGCCGAACTTGTCCAAGGGTGCGGCTAACGTCTTTGTCGAGTGTTGTGCCATCGGTGTTTTTTTGCCGGTAACTGGTATGCAGAACACTGGTTTCAGCCAGGAATTCAGCCCACGGTGTTCTCCAGGGGAGCGACAGCTTTGGTGCAATATGAAAACGAGCCGCTTTCGGTAGGTCCGTTTCGGCATTGTCAAATAGAGTCAATTCAGAGTGTATGTCCAGGTTTAAATAATCCCCATGCCATGCCTGGTAATCCAATTTGATTTCAGGCAATGCCCGGTAGGTGCTGGGATGGTCACCGATAACCTCAAAGTCTCGAAAGCTGGCATTGATATCTAGTTGCTGAGTATCGTAGTTGAGAGAAACTGTCTTGAATAAATGAGTGTCAGCTCGGTTGTAAAAATCTGAACCTAAGTCTGCTATGTAATTGTCATCGCTAAGTTGGTTCCATTCAGCATTGATTGACCACTCTTCTGAAAGCTGTCCGAAATGTGTTAAACGATAAAAGTAACGGCTATCCTTTTCTTCGGTGTCTCTGTCTTCAGCCATGTATTCAAGGTGAATGGCCCCTGTATGCTGCTCCGTCAGATAGCGAAATTCATTTTGTAGTTGGAAACCTCTGTCCGTCATCACCCGAGGGGTAATGGTGGCATCGTAATTGGGCGCAATATTCCAATAAATGGGTTGAGCGTAAGACACACCGAATGTATCAGAGCTATTGATTTCGGGTAGGAGTAAACCACTTTGGCGTTGGTTGGTTACCGGGAATGAAAAATAGGGCAAATAGAGCACCGGCACATCTTTAACGTAAAATCGTGCATGTTTCACCGTGCCCCAAATATCACCAGGTTTTAACTCAATGCTGCTAGCTTTAATTTGCCAGTCTTCGCCACCTTCAGGACAAGTAGTGAAGCTAACATCCTCAAGCGCGACACCTTGTTGCTGATTCAACATGATCTTGTCCGCAGCGCCTCTTCCCTGGAAGCGCACCATGCGATAGCCGGTTTGATTCATCTCCATCTTGTTGGAATCCAGATCCAGTAGCAGATCTTCGCTTTCAACTAAGATTTGTTTGTCACGGAACTGAATGTCGCCGGATGCTGTGAGCTTTCTGGCTGTCTTGTCAATTCTGGCATTTTGTGCGCTGATATGCGCTTTTGGACTGGCAATCTCCACATCGCCATCGAAATCAGCCAGTTTGTCTTGAGTCATGGACACTGAATTGGCTTTTACGACTATTTCACCTTTTTCCGCCAGGTTTTTTTTATCCAACGGGCTAATTGGCACCAGACACTGTTCTGTGGCTAGAGTAAACCCACTGAAGATCACTAACGGAAAGATTGAAAATCGCTTGATATGCATAAAAAAGGTTGTGTGGAGCCTTGGTTTGACCAGAAAAAGTGAGAAACACGGCTGAATTCTAAAGGTTTCGATGTTTTTTACCAGCGTAACGTTAAAAAAAACGTATTTCCTGTCTATTTTTGGCCCCCACGGGGTTGTGAAACTGGTAGACTGAACGCAAATAATAAAAAGAGTGAGATATTGTTGATGCAACCCCGCTCGTATTGTCACGAGTGTTAACATGGGGAAAGCCTTTAACAATACTGCTATTCGTGTGCGTTACTATTAGAGTTTTCTATGATTGCAAATCAATCCGATGAGCAGCGATTAAGAGCTGATGCCTTATTAAACTGGATTAATACCCAAACATGTTTTCTTGCTAAAGCGTTAGAAATGGTTTCTGGAGATGCCAGTTTTCGCCGTTATTTCCGTTTTACATTTGAAGGTAGCAGCTATATCGCAGTCGATGCGCCTCCAGAAAAAGAGAACAATCCGGCATTTTTTCACATAGCAAAGCGTTATTTTGATGCCGGGGTACAGGTACCTGAAATAAAAGCCGTTGACTTAGATATGGGATTTTGGGTGCTTGAAGACTTTGGGGACACTTTGCTGGCCAACCAATTTTCCTCTGACAACATCGAACAGTTGTACAGCCGCGCGTTGGATGGACTTATAGGTATCCAGAATGTCGTGGCAACAGATAATGGCAAATTGCCCGAATTTGATGATGCCTTGCTGGATGCTGAATTTCATCTGTTTAATCACTGGCTATTAGAGGTGCATCTTAAACTGGGATTAACTGAAGCACAGTGGGACATCATTCATCAGGCACAAGATGCGATTCGCAATGTGTTTAAAGCCCAACCTCAAGTTGGGGTGCACCGAGATTACCACTCTCGCAATCTCATGCTATTACCCGATAACTCCATTGGTATTATTGATTTTCAGGATGCCGTGACAGGTCCGGTAACTTATGATGCCGTGTCTCTGTTGAGAGACTGTTATGTGGTGTGGCCTGACACCATGGTGGATGGCTTGATTGGTCAATGGCGAGAAAAGCATTTCCCGCAATACGACGCCAAAGAGTTTACACTGTGGTTCGATTTTGTTGGTATGCAGCGACATATCAAAGCCAGTGGCATTTTTTGCAGATTGTGTCATCGTGATGGTAAGCAGGGGTATCTGGCGGATATTCCCCGTACCTTAGAATATGTCGTGAAGTTTGGTAGACGCTATAGCGAAACCCGCGATTTTGCTGACCTTGTTGAGTCAGTGGTCATTCCAGCCGTTGTCTCCAAACTGGCGGCTTAATTAGAGATGATCGAATGTGCCATGATATTGGCTGCTGGACGCGGCGAAAGGATGCGACCATTAACGGATGTTTTGCCTAAACCTTTGTTACCGCTCAGGGCCAAGCCCCTAATGCAATATCACCTGGAAAAACTGGCCGCAGCTGGTATTCGCAAAGTCATTGTTAATCACGCCTGGTTAGGAGAAAAAGTCGAGGCTGCCTTTGGTGACGGAAAAGCATTTGGTTTGGAAATTATCTACAGTGCAGAAAGCGAAGCGCTGGAAACAGCTGGCGGCATTGTAAAGGCTCTACCTCACTTCGGGAATAAGCCTTTCATGGTGGTTAACGGTGATGTTTATTGCGATATCGATTTTAGCCAGTTTTGCCGGGAACCCTTGCAAGGGTTAGCGAGACTGGTATTGGTGGACAACCCTGAACATCACCCTGAAGGGGATTTTGCACTATCTCATGGTCTGCTAGTGCAAAAATGCCCGGAGCAAAGCAGTTACACCTTTTCTGGTATTGCTCTTTATGCTCCGGCATTTTTTGAAGGATTAAAGGTGGAAAAAATGCCTCTTGCTCCACTTATCAGAGCTCACATGAAAAATGGTGGCGTTGAGGCTGAAGTGTTTCATGGTCGTTGGTGTGATGTGGGCACTCCTGAGCGTCTTGCCAGTCTTGAACAGGAATTATCGTCATGAATATATGGGGTAAGGTGCTAGGCACTCTATTCGGTGCCATGTTCGCCAAAATACCCGGCGCCATTTTGGGATTTATTGTGGGTCACATGTTCGATCGTGGCTACAGTCAGGATTTCAACCAGATGGGCGGCTTTGGCCGTTTTTTTGTGGATAAAGATGCTGTAAAAAATCAGGCTGTCTTCTTTCATGCCCTATTTTCAGTATTAGGGCATGTCGCCAAGGCCGATGGTCGCGTTACCGAAGCCGAAATTCAGGTGGCCACCCAATTAATGGATGATATGAACCTCACAGGTGATACCCGCAAAGAGGCTCAGCAGGCGTTTAGGGAAGGCAAGGCGGCCGACTTTCCGGTAAAAGACATACTGAAAGAGTTTTACGACTCTTGTTATGGTCGCAGAGATATATTGCAAATTTATCTGGAGATCCTGATCCAGGCCGCTTATGCCGATGGTCGGCTGGATCCGCAAGAGCAGAAAATCTTGCTGGAGGTGGCACAAGTATTAAAATTCCAGAAGCAGGAATTAATGTACTTGATTTCAGCATTTGAAGCAGAGTTGCGTTTTCGTCAGGCCAGTCAGCAACAAGCATGGCAACAGGAACAGACTCGACGTCAGCAAGAACATCGCGGACCGGGATGGCGACCGCGTAGTAAAGCTGAACAAAAGCGTTCTCGTGAAGAGCGAGATGATACGGCTCATGATGACTTTGATGAAGAGGCCTATTACAAGCAGCAGCGGGAGCAGTACTCCCGCAAAAACTATCAGCAACGGGGCGGTTATCAAGGACGGCAACAATCGCAATCCACTTATTCTCACACTGACCGCGTCAACGACGCCTACCGAATCTTGGGGGTAAACGCTAATACCGACCCCAAAGCCATTAAAAAAGCTTATCGCAAATTGATGAGCGAACATCATCCCGACAAGCTTGTATCTAAAGGGTTACCCCGTCAGGCGCTGGATATTGCTAAACAGAAGGCGCAAGACATTCAGGCCGCTTGGGAATTGGTTAAAAAAGAGAAGGGCCTTTAACGTCCCTCTTTTTTAATACCCAAACTACCTCAAGATACTCGACTTCAGCGGGCGAATAAAAGGATTTAGGCAAGGTAAATTGGAGATGGCATGGCTGTTCTCACGTCGATACAATTTAACGCCGCATAAATGCTTTTAGGCCCCGCCCTTCGGGAGCTTCACAGCGCTTCCATTACTGTGTTGCACTTGTTTGAAAGGTAGTCGACATTCCTTCTCAAGTGCGCCTTATACCAATTAATATCAATATGTGATCGCTCAGCGCAGTCTCAGGAGCATTAGTTCGAGGCGTGCGAATGAGAGAATACTGGTGGTCTTATGAACTTCGCGCAACAAAGAAATAATGTTCCTGAGGCGCGTCTTCGATGGGTTTGAAACGCATTTATACGGTGTTGGATGTTTTCGATTTAGCCCCACTAGACCATCAAACATCCGCCTTGTCTAAATGCGTTTCAACTCCCACTGAGTAGAGCAAATATTGATATTAATTGGTATTAACTGAAAGCGCTGTGATAGTTCTGAAGCGGGCATCTTGAGGTGGCTTGGGTATACATGTTACTGAGCTGCAACGACAGGCTCTGGCAGTAAGGTAACTTTCTTCAGCATAACATTCTCCACAGGCACGTCTCGCCAGCCTAATTCCATATTGTAGGCGGTTTCGACTTCAGCAAGCTTATCGACTACTTCTGCGCCTTCTAATACCAGACCGAATACCGTGTAGCCCCAATTGCGACCCGGATTTAAGGTCCTGTTGTCTTGTACATTAAAGAAGAATTGACGGTTCGCGGAGTGTGGGTCGTCTCCTCTAGCCATGGCAACGGTGTACATGTCGTTTTTCAGGCCATTGCCGGATTCATTGTAGATTTGTCCAAAAGCTGGCAGTGTATTGAACTCGGCATCGTAACCGCCACCTTGCACAACAAATCCCGGAATAATGCGATGAAAAACGGTGTTGTCGTAGCTGCCTTTTTCCACATAGCGCAAAAAGTTATTGACGGTGATAGGTGCTCTGCGACGGTCCAGTTCGACAGTCATATTTCCCAAATCTGTTTCGATCTTTACTTTCGGATAGAAATTATCTGGCTGTATGTGAGAACCATCTTTGCTCTGAGCCGAAATTGACAATGAAACCATGGCGAGCAGTGCTATCAGAAAGCGAAAAGTAAAAAACATGAATATTCCTTTTATCGTTTAATGCTGCTTAAAATAACGAATTTGCGATTGCTTGCAACTACTTTGCAACCACCATACAACCGTTTTAGTTTTTCGTGATAGTTCAAATGGCGGTTACCCACAATGCGCAGCTCACCGCCTTTTTTAAGGGCTTTTTGAGCGTCATTGAACATTTGCCACGCGATGTGATCTGTGATGGTATTTTGCTGATGAAATGGAGGGTTGCATAAGATCACATCAAGTTGCTTTACCGGTACCTGCTCCAGACTGTTGGAATGAAAAAAGTCAGCGGGTATTTCAGGACAGTTTGTTTGCAGAGTAAGTTGTGCTGAAGCCACTGCCATTGCTGATTCATCCACACAGATTATTTTTGCAGGCTTTTGCTGAGCTGCATGTACCGACAAAACACCGTTACCACAGCCGAGGTCAAGAACTTGTTTGTTGTGGCAATCGGGTAGGTGTTCTAGCAAAAACCGCGCGCCGATATCCAATGAGGTTGAAGAGAATACATTGGCGAGGTTTACTATTTGAGGTCCGGAATTTTCCACTTGCCAGCGTAGCGGAAACTTTGATTGGCTGGAGAGACTTTTGTTAACCCGGGTATAGATCAAGCGCGCTTTTTTTACCGCCAGAGAGGTATGCGTTGGCCCGAGGTGTTTTTCAAATAGGGTAAGAGTAGACTTTTGGATCTGATTAGCTTTACCTGCAGTGATCACCAGTGCATTTTCTGGTAGTAGCGTTCTTAAGGTGATTAATTGCTCTGCCAAAAAGCCATTGTTTTTGGGTAGTTTTAAAATCGCTTGCGTAGCGTTACCAGGTAAATCAGACAAATTGCTGTGAATGCTAAATTCAGGAACACATTGAAAGTTATTCTGCCAGTTTTGTTGCATGGCCAGTTCAGCCACTTTTGAATCTGAATACCAAGCGCAGATTTGCTCCGGTAACATACAGGCAAGGGCACCAAAGTCATCGTTGAGGATGACAGTTGGCTGTGCTTGTAGATCAGGGTTTTCATGCAGATGCTGATAAATGTATTCATCTGCAGCATCCCAGGCTTGTAGGCTGACATGTTGCTGCTTTGGCGGGTAACGGTGAAGTTGCCAGCATTTATCCTGTATACTTAACTCTGTTCTCATTGGATTGTCTTAAGGTAATTTATTATGAAGCAGTTTGACTTGTTTCCAGGCGCCTCTTCAGGTGAAGCTGCGCAGCACAAGTCTACCACAGAATCATCAAATAAAGGTGTTCGCGAAGTTGCTGCTTCGAATCAAGTACTTCATCGCAATCGGCGACGTTTATTGCCAGATATTAATACGTTTTTTGACGGAGAGTTGCACTATCGCCCTGATTTCCTTACACCAGATGAGGCTGATGTATTGTTTGCCTTATTGCGTACACAACTGCAATGGCAATCAGACAGGATTAAAGTGTATGGCAAGTGGCACACTATTCCCCGGTTGCAAGCTTGGTATGGCGAGCCAGAAAGTCGCTATCGTTATTCCGGGAAAACCTTCGTACCATTGCCGCTAACAGAAGCGTTGCACAGTTTACTCAAATCTTGCAGCGAGATTGCACAGGTTGAATTTAATAGTGTTCTGGCAAACTTGTACCGCAATGGAGCAGATTGCATGGGTTTGCACAGTGATGATGAGCCTGAACTGGGAGAGCAGCCGACAATTGCATCTGTTACTTTGGGGGCTACCCGAAGATTTGACCTGTTACATAAGCGTGAACCGGTGAAGTTACAGTTGCTCTTGGAATCGGGCAGTTTGTTGTTGATGAGCGGTGATACTCAAAAGTATTGGCAGCATGGAATTGCCCGAACAAAGCAGCCTGTAGGGGAGCGCATCAATTTGACCTTTAGAAGGATCGTAAAGCCTTAAATTAAGGTTATAAATTCTCTTGTATTTGCAGTTTAAAAATATATGTCATTGACTCAAACAGTTACCAAAATGCAAGTGGTTTTTCTGCAAATTTCAGTATTTAAATTCAGGATCTCAGGCTAAATTTAGACATGAGGAAGGCAACATACAGTCTCCTCATGTACAGAGTCTTTTGCGGCTGTATCAGGCGCAATTTTCTCCGGTCTGTGTTAGCGGCAGATTTGATTTTGGAGGTATTTGAATTGTGAACATTCAAAACACAATAGAAGATAAGTTAACGGAGCATTTCGCACCAGAATTTCTTGAGGTCATTAATGAGAGTTCTCAGCACAACGTGCCCATCGGCTCAGAAACCCACTTTAAAGTGGTGCTGGTAACCCCTCGTTTCGCCGGTCAGCGATTGCTGCATCGCCACAAAGATGTCAACAAGGTGCTCAAAGACGAGATCGAAAACCACATTCACGCCCTTGCGTTACATACCTATACTGACCAGGAATGGGAGCGGTTGTATGGTGATGCACCTGATTCACCAGCCTGTTTGGGCGGGGCAGGGCGCAAGGTTTCCTGATAGCATTTCCATTTTTTTAAGTTTGAAAGAAAAGCGCCGTAGGGCGCTTTTCTTGGTTTACTGCTCATAACAAAATTGTTCCGCAAACAAGGATTGCCTCTGGTATGATTCCCAAAACCACAAATTTTTGATAAAACGTTGCATTATCAACGGTTTATTTTTTAGCGCAAAAACAACGATAAAAACTAACAGACTTGCGGATATTCATGTCGGACAAATTCAGCCAATTTATTGATCGCTTTCACGCCAGATTGTGTTATCTGGTCAGCCTGTTCACACTTATTATGACCGCCCTGACATTTCTGATTGTGGTGCTCAGATATGGCTTTGACATGGGCTGGGTTGCCATGCAGGAATCGGTTATGTATTTGCATGCGGCAATTTTTATGCTGGGTGCCGCTCATACACTCAAGTTGGATGAACACGTACGTGTCGATGTGTTTTACCGCAATTATTCACCCAGGAATAAGGCCCGGGTGAACTTTTTCGGTGGTTTGGTGTTTTTACTGCCATTGACCGGGTTCATTTTCATCATGAGTTGGAGTTATGTGCTCAAGTCCTGGCGGTTGCTTGAAGCATCGCAAGCGGCAGGTGGTTTGCCAACATTGTTCTTGCTGAAGACTTTTATCTTGCTATTTGCGGCAACGCTGTTTTTACAAGGAATTTCTGAAGTACTTAAAAACGCCAGACTGGCTTTGAAAGGAGAATAATCATGGAATTGATGGCATTACTCCTGTTTTTATGCGTGTGCGGTGCACTATTGTTAGGTTATCCGGTTGCATTGACCCTGGCCGGAACATCATTGATCTTCGCCGGTATTGGTGTGGTAACCGGCACATTCGAAACCTCTTACCTCAATGCTTTGCCCTCCCGTTTATTTGGCATTATTAATAATCAAACCCTGTTGGCGGTGCCGCTTTTTGTATTGATGGGCATCGTATTGGAAAAATCCAAGGTGGCTGAAGAACTGCTCACCGCGATGGCCAGTTTATTCGGTAATTTTCGCTCAGGTTTAGTGTTATCGGTTATTTTTGTAGGTATGTTGCTCGCTGCCAGTACCGGTATTGTTGGCGCTACCGTGGTGACTATGGGGTTATTGTCGTTGCCAGCGATGCTGAAAAAAGGCTATCCGCAATCACTGGCTTGCGGCAGCATCTGTGCTACGGGGACGTTAGGTCAAATTATCCCACCGTCAATCGCGCTGGTATTGCTGGGTGACGTACTTTCTGGAGCCTATCAACAAGCACAATTGAATATGGGGAACTTTTCACCGGATTCGGTTTCGGTGGGCGATTTGTTTGTTGGCGCCATTGTTCCCGGATTATTGCTGGTGGCTTTGTATGCCCTGTATGTATTGATATTTACGCCTAAGTTAGAAGCCGATGAAGCACAAGATGCACAGGAAAAGAATACCACTAGTGTATTTGGTGCCTTGTTCCCGCCATTAATGCTGATTATTTTAGTGCTCGGCTCCATTTTAGCCGGTTTCGCGACGCCCACTGAAGCCGCGGGCGTCGGCGCAACAGGTGCTATTTTACTGGCATTCGCTCAGCAAAAAATGGACTGGACACGTTTACAGGCTGCTGCACTAGATACCACTAAAGTCACCGCTATGATCTTCATGATATTAATCGGTGCTTCCATCTTTTCATTGATTTTCAGAGGCTTTGGTGGTGAAGAAATGATCCATCGTTTCTTTGAACGCTTACCCGGTGGTGAGTTTGGCGCGGTGTTGATGGTGATGGCCATTATCTTTGTATTGGGCTTTATTCTGGATTTTATCGAGATCACCTTCGTCGTCGTGCCTTTGGTAGCACCCGTATTATTTATGATGGGGGTTGACCCCATCTGGTTAGGTATCATGATTGCGGTGAATTTGCAGACTTCTTTTTTAACGCCGCCATTTGGTTTCGCGCTGTTTTATTTAAGAGGCGTTGCGCCGCCTTCCGTGCAAACCTTGGAAATTTATAAAGGGGTGGCGCCGTTTGTTTTAATTCAGTTGGGTTTGTTGATCATGATGGCTATCTGGCCTGAAATTATTACCTGGCTACCTGACACCATTTACGGATAGGAAAGAGTATGAAAGCACTAAAATTTGGTTGGATGATTGCGCTGTCAGCTATGCTTATGAGCTGTTCAGAATCATCCACTCAAGAATCAGCACAATCGCAAGCTGTGCAGCAAACCTTTGAGTGGAAATTGGTAACCAGTTGGCCCAAGAACTTCCCGGGATTGGGCAAAGGTCCGGAAACCTTTGCGCAAATGGTTAATCAGATGTCAGGTGGCAGGCTGACAGTACGAGTGTATGGTGCAGGTGAAATTGTTCCCGGATTTGAAGTATTTGATGCAGTTGCGGAAGGCACTGCTCAAATTGGCCACTCAGGCCCTTATTATTGGAAAGGTAAAGCACCTGCGGCGCAAATTTTCACGGGTGTGCCGTTTGGTATGAATGCTCAGGAGATGAATGGCTGGCTGCATTATGGCGGTGGCCTTGAGTTATGGCGTGAACTTTATAAGCCCTTTGGCCTCATTCCTTTTGCGGGCGGCAATACTGGCACCCAGATGGCGGGCTGGTTTAAAAAAGAAATTAACTCTGTTGAAGATTTAAAAGGCCTGAAAATGCGTATTCCCGGCTTGGGCGCAGAGGTCTTGAGACGCGTTGGGGGCGTGCCAGTTACATTGACGGGGGGGGAGCTATTCACGTCTCTTCAAACAGGCGCCATTGATGCCACCGAGTGGGTAGGGCCCTACAACGATCTGGCGTTTGGCTTGCATAAAGCTGCAGATTTTTATTACGCCTTTGGTTGGCACGAAACCGGTACAACACTGGAGTTTATTGTTAATGAGCAAGCCTATAATCAACTTCCTGAAGATTTACAAAAAATTGTAGAAGTCGCTACCAGAGCGGTTAATCAGGATATGTTGGATGAATATACGGCGCGTAACAATGCTGCTTTGCAAACGCTGCTAAACACCCACGGTGTAGACTTACGTCAATTGCCTGATGATGTTATTGCGTCTCTGAAACAAGCCACAGAACAAGTACTGGCTGAGCAGTCGGCAGCAGATGCGCAGTTTGCCAAGATTTATGCCGAGTATCAGAAGTTTCAGCAAGAAGTGGCTAACTTCCACGGTATTACTGAAGCGCGTTTATATCAAAGTCGCGATTAGAAGCCGATTGGAAAGTCACTGTTGGCGAAAGTAGCCCGTACTCAGCTGTTCAGAGTTGTTGAATTCGTTGTGCTGGTTACAATAGCCACAATTTTAATACTGGACGATTGACTCGTTCTTGCAAGCAAGGAATTTCCTCAATTATGGTAATCCAACCTAAAATTCGTGGTTTTATCTGTACTAATGCGCATCCCGTTGGCTGTGCTCACAATGTCAGCACGCAAATTGATTATGTAAAAGCACAATCCCACTCCGATGAAGGGCCAAAAAACGTGTTAGTTTTAGGCTGCTCCACTGGCTATGGATTGGCCTCGAGAATCGTGTCTGCATTTGGTTATGGTGCCAAAACGTTGGGGGTGTGTTTTGAAAAAGCGCCAACCGAGAGAAAAACCGGCACGGCAGGTTGGTACAACACTGCAGCTTTTCATCAACAAGCAGAAGAGGCGGGGCTTTACCACAAAACCTTAAATGGCGATGCGTTTTCCAAAGAAATGAAGGCTGACGTTATCGAAGCGATTAAGCAAGATATGGGGCAAGTGGACCTGGTGATATATAGCCTGGCATCTCCTCGCCGCACTGATCCTGAAACCGGTGAAGTCTATAAATCAGTGCTTAAACCTGTTGGACAAAGTTATACCACTAAAACCTACGATACCGATAAAGACCTGGTGCACGAAGTGTCATTGGAGCCAGCTTCTGAAGAAGACATTCAAAATACCGTTAAGGTTATGGGTGGCGAAGATTGGGAATTGTGGTTAGATGCTTTAGCAGAAGCGGGCGTATTGGCACAAAACTGTAAAACTACCGCTTACACTTACATCGGTAAAGAGTTAACCTGGCCCATCTACGGTCACGCGACTATCGGCAAAGCCAAAGAAGATCTGGATCGCGCAGTTAAGGCCATTGAGTCTAAGCAGGCCAATCTCAACGTTAAAGCTTATGTTTCGTCATTGAAAGCGCTGGTTACTCAGGCGTCCTCTGCGATTCCAGTGATGCCGTTGTACATTTCTTTGATTTACAAAGTCATGAAGCAAGAGGGCACTCATGAAGGTTGTATCGAGCAAATCGATGGCTTGTTCCGGTTGTTACTGCAAGATGCGCCGGAAGTAGACGAAGCCAACAGATTGCGCATGGATGGCAAAGAAACTAACGATGCCACTCAAGCGAAGATCAAAGAGCTTTGGCAGCAAGTGACACAAGACAACTTCCATCAGTTGAGTGATTACGCTGGTTACCATCAAGAATTCTTACACTTGTTTGGTTTTGGGTTTGACGGTGTTGATTACGATGCCGATGTCAGCCTCCTGGCTGATTGGTAAGACTGCCTTATTAATTTGTTTTTAGAACACCGCTTCGGCGGTGTTTTGTTTACTGAACAGATCTTAAAGCTGCCAGAGCAGGTAAATATCTTCGCTTGGCGTTGACAAAAATTCGTCAATTGCTAGGGTTTAGGTTAAAAAATAATCGGCGCGTGGCTAAAAAAAAAGCAAAAAAACCAAGTCACACACATTGCCGTAGCACAAAATGCTCAGGTAGTGCTAGAATTCTAGAGTTTGTATTCAAGGTTTATTTCTGTAACAAAACGTTTTAGTTAAATTCGATAGAAATAACGAGTAAATGCAGTCTTTAACCTTGTCGGGTTGAACCAGGAAAAATTGGATACTTATCAGGATTGGGTTTGTCTGAACGCAATCCTGATAAGTATTAATCCTTAACTAGTGCATGTATGTATGATTAAAATAAAGAAAGGCCTCAACCTCCCTATTACGGGAGCGCCAAAGCAAGAAATCCATGACGGTGCGCCGATTTCGCGCGTTGCTGTTCTGGGTGAAGAGTACATCGGCATGCGTCCCACTATGCATTGTCAGGTGGGTGATGTCGTTAAAAAAGGGCAGGTTCTTTTTGAAGACAAAAAGAACCCAGGTGTGAAGTTCACAGCGCCTTCTGCCGGTGAAGTTATTGAAGTCAACCGTGGTGCAAAACGTGTTTTGCAGTCAGTTGTCATCAAGGTTTCCGGTGAAGAGCAGGTAGAATTTGCTAAATATGATGCGACTGAGCTTGCTTCTCTGGAAAGAGACAAGGTCGTTGCGCAATTAGTTGATTCTGGTTTGTGGACCGCACTGCGTACTCGTCCTTACAGTAAAACCCCTGCGATTGACTCTGCGCCTTCAGCGGTGTTTGTCAACGCTATGGATACCAATCCTCTAGCCGCTGATCCTGCAGTGATCATTGATGGTAATCAGGCGGATTTTGAAAACGGTTTGAACATCGTTGCTAAGCTGACCGAGGGTAAAACCTGGTTAACTAAAGCGCCGGGCGCGGTTATTGCCACTGGCAGTGCTGCGGTTTCTACCGAAGAGTTCTCTGGTCCTCACCCTGCAGGCCTGGTAGGCACGCATATTCATTTTCTCGATTCCGCTGGCGCCAACAAAATGGTATGGCACATCGGTTATCAAGACGTGATTGCCATTGGTAAGCTATTTACCACTGGCGAGCTGGATTCCTCTCGCGTTGTTGCATTAGCGGGTCCAGTGGTGTCAAATCCAAGACTAGTTCGCACCACTTTGGGTGCCAACACAGAAGAATTAACCGCTGGTGAATTATCTTCGGATGACCCGCGTGTGATTTCTGGCTCTGTGCTGCACGGTATGCACGCCCATGGTGTTCACGCTTACCTCGGTCGTTACGCTACTCAGGTTTCAGTGGTAGCTGAAGACAGCGAGAAGAAGTTCCTCGGTTGGATCACGCCGGGCTCTGATAAGCACTCTATCACGCGTGCCTATCTTGGCCACATGGGTGGTGGCAAACTGTTTAATATGACTTCTACAACTAACGGTTCAGACCGCGCCATGGTACCCATCGGCAACTACGAGCGAGTTATGCCGTTAGACGTATTACCCACTTTATTACTGCGCGATTTGCTTTCTGGCGATACAGACGGTGCCCAAACTTTGGGTTGCCTGGAGTTAGACGAGGAAGATCTGGCGTTGTGTACTTATGTATGTCCTGGCAAATACGATTACGGCTCCGTGCTGCGTGATTGTCTGGATAAGATTGAGAAAGAGGGCTAATCATGAGCTTGAAAGATTATCTTGAAAAGATTGAACCCGATTTCGAACCGGGTGGAAAACACGAAAAGTGGTATGCGCTTTACGAAGCGGTTGCCACCGTTCTTTACACGCCTGGTAAAGTGACTAAAGGTACAGCTCACGTTCGTGACAGTATCGACCTGAAACGCATCATGATCATGGTGTGGATGGCGACATTCCCGGCCATGTTTTACGGTATGTTCAATATTGGTCAACAAGCGCATTTAGCCATTTTAAATGGCGCTGGAGCAGTAACCTTACCTGACGTATGGCAAGCAGCAATCTTTACGGCGCTTGGCGGTCAGTTAGGTGTCGACGGCGTAAGCTGGTTAGGCATGATGGGCTACGGTGCCTGTTTCTTCCTGCCTATCTATGCAGTAACGTTTATCGTTGGTGGTTTCTGGGAAGTCTTGTTCGCCTCGGTGCGTAAACACGAAGTTAATGAAGGTTTCTTTGTTACTTCAGTACTGTTTGCCTTAACCCTGCCAGCGACCATTCCTTTGTGGCAAGTGGCATTGGGTATCACCTTTGGTGTGGTAATCGCCAAAGAAGTATTTGGTGGTACAGGTCGTAACTTCCTTAACCCAGCATTATCCGGTCGTGCTTTCTTGTACTTCGCTTACCCGGCGCAAATTTCCGGTGATGCTATCTGGACTGCTGCAGATGGTTTCTCTGGTGCAACTATGCTGAGTAAGGCCGCTTCTGGTTCGTTGGATTACAGCAATGTAGCGCTTTGGTGGGATGCCTTCTACGGCAACATTCAAGGTTCTGCGGGTGAAGTTTCAACCCTGATGTTATTAATCGGTGGTTTGTTCATTATTTATCTACGCATCGCTTCATGGCGTATTGTGTTGGGTGTGCTTTTAGGTGCAGCCATCTTCGCCACCTTGTTGAATTTGGTAGGCAGCGAAACTAATCACATGATGTCCATGCCTTGGTACTGGCACTTGGTAACGGGTGGTTTTGCCTTCGGTATGTTCTTTATGGCCACCGATCCGGTATCAGCCTCATTCACCAATCAAGGTAAGTGGGCCTATGGCCTGTTGATTGGTGCCATGTGTGTCATGGTACGTGTACTAAACCCGGCTTTCCCAGAAGGTATGATGTTGGCCATCTTATTTGCCAACCTGTGGGCGCCGTTGTTTGATTATTTTGTCGCTCAAAGCAATATAAAACGGAGGATGGCACGTGTCAGCGCGTAAAGAAACTCTCGGAAGAACTATCGGCATCGTTGTTGCCGTCTGTCTTGCTTGCTCAATTGTTGTTTCTTCTGCTGCTGTCGGCTTGCGTAGCCTTCAGCAAACGAATGCAGCGCTGGATAAGCAAACAAACATCATTGAAGCGGCTGGTCTGCTAGAGACCGCAGCAGGTGATATTGCAGGTGTCTACGACAAATACGTAGAAGAACGCTTTGTCGACCTTGAAACTGGAACTTATGTCGATGCGCCTTATGAAGGCTACGACATGTTCAAAGCGGCTAAAAACTCTGACTACAACGTAAGAGTTGAAGGCAGCAATGTCGGTTTCCAGACCCGCGCTAAAGTTGCCAGTGTTTACGTCATCAAAGACGACAGCGGTAACGTACAACGCCTGGTGTTGCCTGTTTATGGCAGTGGTCTTTGGGATCTGATGTACGGTTTCCTGGCTATTGAAGCAGATGGCTCTACCATTCGCAGCTTAGTGTATTACCAGCACAAAGAAACTCCCGGATTGGGCGGTGAAATTGTCAACCCTGCGTGGAAAGCGAAGTGGGATGGTAAGCAAGCGTTTAAAGATGGTGAAGTTGCCATTAAGGTTAAAAAAGGCGCTGGCACTGACAACCCTTATGCGGTTGATGCATTGTCTGGTGCGACTTTAACCAGTAATGGTGTACAGAACAGCGTAACTTACTGGCTGGGTGAACAGGGCTTTGGTAAGTACCTGAGCAAACAGTCCTGGAAATCTTAAGGGGCAGAACAATGGCTGAAACAAAAGAAATGAAAAAGGTATTGTTCGGGCCCGTCCTGGACAGTAACCCAATTGCATTGCACGTTCTGGGTATCTGCTCAGCACTGGCAATCACTACCAAGTTAGAAACCGCTTTGGTTATGTCAATGGCCGTAATTTCGGTATTGGCGTTCTCTAACCTGTTTATCTCTTTAATCCGCAATCACATTCCTTCCAGCGTGCGTATCATCATTCAGATGACGATTATCGCTTCGTTGGTAATTGTTGTGGACCAAATCTTAAAAGCCTATTCCTATTCGGTGGCAAAAGAACTCTCGGTATTCGTGGGGTTGATTATTACCAACTGTATCGTAATGGGACGCGCGGAAGCTTACGCCATGAAGAGCCCACCTTTGATGAGCTTTATGGATGGTATAGGTAACGGCTTAGGTTATGCCTTTATCTTGATTTGTATTGGTACTATCAAAGAGCTATTTGGCTTCGGTACGATTCTGGGTTTTGAAATCTTACCACTGGTGCAAAACGGTGGTTGGTACCAAGGCAACGGTTTATTGATTCTTCCATTTAGCTCGTTCTTCCTGATTGCCGGCATGATTTGGTTCATCCGAACAATCCGTCCAGAGCAAGTGGAACCAAAGGAGTAAGTCATGGAACATTATATTAGTTTATTTGTACGTTCCGTATTTATTGAGAACATGGCGTTGTCCTTGTTCTTGGGGATGTGTACGTTCCTTGCGGTATCTAAAAAAGTTAAAACCGCTATTGGCTTAGGCGTAGCAGTAATCGTGGTGTTGGGTATTTCAGTTCCTGTTAACCAGGTGATTTATGTGAACATCCTGGCACCGGGTGCGCTGGCTTGGGCTGGCTTCCCGGATGCAGATCTTAGCTTCCTTAACTTCCTGACCTTTATCGGTGTTATCGCAGCATTGGTTCAAATTCTGGAAATGAGTTTGGATAAGTTCTTCCCGGCTTTATATAACGCGCTAGGGATCTTTTTGCCGCTGATCACCGTAAACTGTGCCATATTCGGTGGTGTTGCTTTCGCAGTTCAGCGTGAATACAACTTCACCGAAAGTATTGTGTACGGCATTGGCAGTGGTTTTGGTTGGGCGATTGCTATCACCCTTTTGGCTGCAGTGCGTGAAAAGCTGAAGTATGCCGACATGCCAGAAGGTATCCGTGGATTGGGCTCAGTGTTCATGATCGCGGGTCTGATGGCGTTGGGTTTCCAGTCATTCACGGGTGTTGCCCTGTAAACGCCGATACGAGAGGAAAATTACATGAATCAAGTTGAAATTTATCTTGGTGTCGGGATGTTTATTGCCATCGTACTTGCGTTGGTATTTATCATCATGTTCGCCAAATCGAAATTGGTCCCTACAGGTGACGTTAAAATCCTGATAAACGGTGACCCTGAAAAAGCTATTACGGCCTCTCCGGGCGGTAAGTTGTTGGGTGCTTTGGCCGACAGTGGTATTTTCGTAAGCTCTGCTTGCGGTGGTGGTGGCTCATGTGGTCAGTGCCGCGTTGATATCAAAGCGGGCGGTGGTGAAATCCTGCCTACTGAACTGGATCACATTACCAAGCGCGAAGCCCGTGAAGGCTGTCGCTTGGCGTGTCAGGTTGCTATCAAGCAAGACATGGATATCGAGCTTCCAGAAGAAATCTTTGGTATCAAAAAGTGGGATTGTGAAGTTATTTCAAACGATAACAAAGCTACCTTTATCAAAGAGCTTAAACTCAAAATCCCTAATGGCGAAAGCGTGCCTTTCCGTGCTGGTGGTTATATTCAGATTGAAGCGCCTGCGCATCACGTTAAATATAAAGATTTCGACATTCCTGAAGAATATCGTCCTGATTGGGAGCGCTTTGGCTTCTTTGATATCGAGTCTAAAGTCGATGAAGAAACTATCCGTGCCTATTCCATGGCTAACTACCCGGAAGAAGAAGGCATTATTATGTTGAACGTGCGTATTGCTACGCCGCCACCTAATAATCTGAGCTTGCCTGCTGGTAAGATGTCTTCATATATCTGGAGCTTGAAAGAAGGTGATAAAGCCACGATTTCTGGTCCGTTTGGTGAATTCTTCGCTAAAGAAACGGATGCTGAAATGGTTTTCGTTGGCGGTGGTGCTGGTATGGCGCCGATGCGTTCACACATCTTCGACCAGTTACGTCGTATTAAAACTGACCGTAAGATTTCTTTCTGGTATGGTGCGCGTTCTTTGCGTGAAATGTTCTATGTTGAAGATTTCGACATGCTACAAGAAGAGAACGAAAACTTTAATTGGCATGTTGCTTTGTCTGATCCACAACCCGAAGACAACTGGGAAGGTTACACTGGCTTCATCCATCAGGTATTGTTAGAAAACTACCTGAAAGATCACCCAGCGCCAGAAGACTGTGAGTTCTACATGTGTGGACCACCTATGATGAACGCTGCTGTTATCAATATGCTCAAAGACCTGGGCGTAGAAGACGATAACATCATGCTTGATGACTTCGGTGGTTAAGTTTATTTAAAGTGTAAAAAAGGGGCTTATGCCCCTTTTTTGTTATCCGTTTGTGCAAGAATCAATTCCCATGAAAACTAAAAATACTGTCAAACCTCACCTGTTTGGACTGCTTTTAGTCAGTGTTCTGATGGCGCTAATCTCTGCCTGTCAGCCCGTTCCAAACGAAATACATTTGAGCGGCCCTACTATGGGCACCACTTACAACATTAAATACTGGTCTGAGTCTGAGCTGGTGCCAGAGGATATTCAGGCGAAAGTGGATGCCGAATTAGTGCATATCAACAAATTGATGTCCACGTATGACCCAGGCTCTGAGCTTTCTATTTTTAATCAAACCAAGAGTACTGAAGCTTATCCTTTGTCTGATGAGACCATGTTGGTCATGAATGAAGCAATCAACATTGCCAACATGAGTAATGGCTACCTGGATATAACTGTGGGACCTCTGGTTAACCTCTGGGGCTTTGGTCCACAAGCGAAACCCGAAGTTATTCCCACCGATGCGGAAATCGCTGAGATCAAAGCTAAAGTGGGTTTTGACAAGCTTTCTGTATCCGGCAATACAGTTACTCGTTCACATCCTGATATGTATGTGGATTTGTCAACAGTTGCCAAAGGCTATGGTGTGGATCAGGTTGCTGAGATTGTTGAGTCTTTTGGTATTAGCAACTATCTGGTGGAAATTGGCGGAGAGATGCGGGTAGCCGGAGAGAAACTCAATGGCCAACAGTGGCGTATTGCCATTGAAAAACCGGTAACCATGGAGCGGGCAGTACAGGAGGTAATTTCTGTGGGTAACAACGCGATTGCTACTTCAGGAGATTATCGCAACTACTATGAAGAAGAGGGGATCCGCTACTCTCATCTGATAGATCCAAAAACCGGAAAGCCAATTCAGCATAATCTGGTCTCTGTTACGGTAGTGCATCCATCTTGTTTAATCGCAGATGGTCTGTCAACGGCGATAGCGGTGATGGGTAAAGAAGCAGGCCTTGAAATGGCGCTGCAAAATAACCTGTCGGTTTTACTGATTACCCGAGAAAATGGCGAGTTTAAGGAGTATACTACGCCGGGTTTTGAATCTTTTCTGATAAATAAAGGATAAGTACGTAGTGAGTACCTTTCTGTTAGCTTTTGTATTCTTTTTAGTGGTCGTGGCTGCCATGGCTATTGGTTATATTCTGCAGAATAAAACCATATCTGGCTCATGCGGTGGACTGGGTGCCTTAGGTATTGAAAAGGCTTGTGATTGCCCAGAGCCCTGTGATCGCAAAAAGGCCAAGTTAGAGCGTGAGCAAGCCAGACAAAAGAAAATTCAGGAATGGCAAAACAATAAAATTGTTTAATGGCATTTTGAGCCGTTAAAAGCTTTTCAGGTGCTGTCTCCCAGCACCTGCCTGAATCTGGAGGCGTAAAGCTGCATAAACACGTCAGGCTTTCATACTTTGGTCTTAATACTGTAAAAATCCCGTCACAATCCTTTACATAACTGCTGTAAATTCAGACAATGACCGCAATTTTGTGGTGAAAAACCAATGCTGGCAGTATCCAATTCCGTGATCTGCATTCAACTATTTACGTGTCTTGCCGTTAAGGTATTGATAATCAAAACAAATAATTAGAAAGGTTGCTCTATGTGGTTTCAAAAGTCTATCAGTCAGCGGCTGATTGCGATCTGTCTTTCGGGTATCGCTGTGTTGTTCCTGCTCTACGGCATCTGGCAGGTACAGCAAGTTAAATCCAGTACCATTGAAAAAGTAAATGGTGATATCCAAAACATAGTCGCTCAAAAAGCCACTGAGATAGCTGGGTTTTTCTATGCCAAAGGGCAAGTAATACATAGTGTATTTGCTAATCCATTGGTATTGGATTGGTTCGAAAACTATGACGATCGTCGCAGTGACCTTTCAGGTGATGAAGACTACCGCAAGGTTTGGGATTTCTTTAAATTCTTTTCTGATAAAGATCCTGCCATCAAAAGTGTGTTTTTTGGTTCGGCTAACACCTTTGAGTATTTCGATCTAAACGGTCGTTATGACGGCGATCCTAATTATTTTACTAACAAGCGCCCTTGGTGGTTTGAAGCTCAAGACAAAGGCCGTTTATACCTCTCTGACCCTGCTGTTGACGCCAACGATGGCTCTATCTCCGCCACTATTAAAACCGTCGTTAATCGCAATGGCCGATTCTTGGGTATTGGCGGTATGGATATCTTAATCACCACTATCGGCGAAGAGCTACTGAGTAAAATCAAGTATGAAGGTATGGGAAATGCGTTTCTGGTAACCGATAAAGGCGTGTTGGTGTATTTCCCGGGCTTTACAGAGCGATTTCCACCAGGCTCAGACATGAGCAAGGTGGATTCTTATTTTAATGATACAGAAGGCTTTGCCCAGCTGAAAAATATGGTGTCCAGACAAGATAGCGGTATGGCAGAAGTGCGCTGGCAGGACGAACACTACAAAGTAATTTTCGACAAGGTTTCTGGTGAGTATCCCTACTTTAACTGGAAACTGGGCTTTATGGTGCCAGATCAAGCGGTAAGCGAACCGGTGGCCAGCGCAGTTTGGCAGGTGACCGTCCTGATGCTGGTGATGTTGGGAATTATCGCTGTCATGGTATACATGATAGTGCGTCCTATGCTTAACCCGCTGAATTCAATGGTTGATGCCATGAAGGATATTTCTCGTGGTGACGGTGATTTAACTAAGCGTATTGACTTGAATCGCGAAGATGAAATTGGTCAATTGGCCAGTGAATTTAACGCCTTCATGGACAAGATTCAGTCTTTAGTTAAGCAGACCATGGACATCACTGCGGAAGTGAACCGTGCCACTAAAAACGTGAGTGAGATCACCCAGCACAATCTGGATCTGGTGAACAACGAGAAATCAGAGATTGAGTCAGTAGCCAGTGCCAGTTATGAAATGGCGGAAACCAGCAAAGATGTATCTCGCAATACCAGTGGAGCCATGGAAGTGGCAGATAATGTTAAAGAGGAAATGGACAAGGGCAGCTCAGTAGTTAAGTCTGCTGTGGGTGATATCAACTCACTATCCAGCCAGATTGGCGAGGCCTCACAAGTGGTGGCGGCGCTGGAAGCAGAAACCGATAAGATTGGGGAAGTGCTCGACGTTATTTCCGCCATCACTGAGCAAACTAACCTCTTAGCACTCAATGCAGCGATTGAAGCGGCCCGCGCTGGCGAGATGGGACGTGGCTTCGCGGTTGTGGCGGATGAAGTTAGAACACTTGCAAGTCGTACGCAAGAGTCCACCCGTCATATCCAGGAGATTATCGGCGCTTTGCAAACTACAGCAAAACAAGCCAGCCAGGCTATGACTGCCAGTAACAGCCAGGCGGAATCCGGCGTGCAACGGGTGGCAGATCTGCAAAAAGTGTTGGATCAAGCCTTTACCGGGGTTGAGCAAATCCAACAGCAAATGCAAAGCATTGTGGCTGCCAATACACAGCAGTCTTACACTGCGGAAGAGATTGCCCGCAATGTTAGCCATATCACTGAGCTGGCAGATGAGACGGTGTCTGAAAGTAAAGACGTTGAGAAGAATATCTCAGACCTTAAGCGTCTGGCAGAGAATCTGGATGATGTTCTTAAACACTTCCGGGTGTAACGTCTATTGAAAAATTCTTTTTCATTGTTTTAAGAAACCCGCCGCACGGCGGGTTTCTTCTGCTTTCTTTCAGGCGTGATGAAGGAGCCTACGAAGAAGCTTTCATCACTCGTCGAAGAGTGCTTCGGCTCCTATGAGTGGTAGCAGTCGCAGCAAAACGTTTTGCATGACGCCATTTTCCGCTGTAGTAATCTTTTTTGCTTTGCGATCCTGCCAAGCGAGCGTCTGGATGAGGTTGGATGCAACAACGCTGGGTTCATCTAGATTAGCAACAGGTACTTCAGTCACGTGTCCGCGAATACTGGTACTGATGGGGCAACAAATTAACCAACTGGTTTTGCAGTTATAATCCTTGCTTGAAAGCACAAGTGCAGGACGGTATTTACCAATTTCTTTGCCTCCTGTGGGTTCAAAATCTAGCCATATAATGTCATTGCGTTCGGGTATGTACTTAGGCATTACTCACCAAGCTCTTTGCTTAACACTGTAGAGAGTTCATCACAGTGCGCAGTATGTGAATCCAAGCCTTGTAATAAATCTTGTTCACTAAAAGGAAAGTGTGTGGACTGTTTTTTAACTGGTTCAATGGTTATTTTTTGACCATCGGTTTTTACTTCTATTTCGGCACCTTCCTTCAATTCCAACTGACGGATAAAAGCAGAAGGAATGATATTACCAAGGCTGTTTCCAATTTTTCGTACTTGTGTGCGCATATTTATTACTACTGTAATTACAATGTTATAACACCAATAATCCTACATTACTCGCAGGCTGTATCAACATTGTTATAACTTTGATGGAGTGGTCGGGCTTTTATGTTAAAAAAACATAAAAGGGTGAATAGCATAAAGTTATTCTCGAAGCTGACTTCATTAGTTAAGGCGCTAATAAATAGAAACTGTCATCAAAATCAACTAAGATACTGTTTAAATAAACAGTGTTTCAAGGCCTGTTGTTCTTTGCGTAAATTTATTCACATTGATATGGATTGTTTTTATGCCGCAGTGGAGATGCGGGACAATCCAGAGCTTAGAGATATTCCGATTGCGATTGGCGGTAGCTCCGACCGGCGTGGGGTGATTTCCACCTGTAATTATCCGGCGCGTAAGTTTGGCGTGCGTTCTGCCATGGCCACAGCTCATGCCATGAAATTGTGTCCACAACTCACCTTGGTGCCGGGGCGCATGGATGTTTACATTGAAGTATCTCGCAAAATAAAAGCTATCTTTAAGCGCTACACAGATATCATCGAGCCACTGTCTCTGGATGAAGCTTTTTTAGATGTCTCCCAATCACATCTGTTTGGCGGCAGTGCTACTCGGATTGCGCAGGATATTCGCCAGGCCATTTATTCTGATACTGGTTTAACTGCTTCAGCAGGCGTTGCGCCGATTAAATTTGTGGCGAAAGTGGCCAGCGACGAAAATAAACCCGATGGGTTATGTGTTGTTACACCGGATAAACTCATGCAGTTTGTCACGGGGTTACCACTCAAAAAAATACCGGGGGTGGGTAAGGTAACCCAGCAAAAACTAGCGCTGTTAGGGTTGGAAACCTGTGCCGATGTGCAAAAGTTTCCGCGAGAGCGATTGCTCAAACAATTTGGTAAGTTTGGCCGTATATTGTGGGAACGATGCCATGCAGTGGACGACCGAGAGCTGAGTACCAGCCGGGAACGCAAATCAGTGGGTATTGAAACCACTTTGGCACAAGACATCTACACACCCCAGCAATGTCTGGAGATTATTCATAAACTCTACCCAAAACTCATCAAGCGATTGAAAAAAGTCAGCCCAAATCTGACTGTGCATAACCAAGGCATTAAGCTCAAGTTTTCGGATTTCCAGCAAACCACCATGGATCAGCGCACGCAAACCGTTTCATTAACGACCTATGAGCGATTGTTGCCGCAAATTCTGGAGCGGCAAAACCAAAGAGGGATTCGACTGGTTGGCTTACACGTTGCAATGCCTCACGAAGCTGACAGTCGTCAGCTTGCTCTGGAGTTTGATGGCGAGCACACTGCAGCGCGTTCGGAATCATAAGTGCACAGCCTGGCGGGTTTTCAGGTTAGTTTAGATGAAGCCTTGCCTTGTAGCCCCGGTTGGAAAAATGCAGAATATGCGCCTCAGTTATTACCCTACAATAAAGGATCTTGTTCATGGCCTTTCCAAAAATTACTGAAATAAATGATTTATCCTCAGCATTGAGCGCATCAGCAAAATGGGATGCGGTTATTGTTGTTGCTGCCGATAGCAACGCAGTTAGCGAACCCTTAATCAAAACTGCCCTGAATGCGCATCAGAAAATTGATGCCCGCATTAATTCACAAGTATTGTTGTTAGGCAATGAGCAGGTACCTGGCAAACGCATTATCTTTGCTCCTACCGGACAACTTGATCGGTATTACGATGATGTTCGACGTTTTTTTGATGTTGCGAACCAGGCGGCGAAGCTTGCGGCGAGCGCGGGCGTAAAACAACCTTTGGTGCTGGTAGATGCGCCAGATGATGCGCGTTTTAAAAATGCAGTATCGGCAGTTTATCTCGGTTTGACTCAAGGACTATGGCAGCCATTGGAAGCGCGCATGGCGCTGGATGAAAACGAACTTGAACCCATCACTGAAATCGGTTTACCAGGCAGCAATGGCAATATCTCTGCTAATTGGTTAATGGCTGCTGAAGCAGGCAAACGAGTGGCTCGAGATTTATGTGGCACTGAGCCAGAACGCATGGCACCTCCGGGCTTTGCTGATTATTGTGTTGAAGCATTGGCGGGTAGTGCCGTTAAGGTTGAGGTGATCAGCGATCAACGCCTGTTGGAAAAGGAATATCCGTTATTATTTGCTGTCGCTAGAGCTTCTGAAGCTGTTGAGCGTCATCAGGCCAGAGTCATTACCATGACGTATGAAGGCAAGGGGCCGATACAGCACAGTTTGTATCTGGCTGGTAAAGGCATTACTTATGATACCGGCGGTGCCGATCTGAAAGTGAATGGTCACATGGCAGGCATGAGCCGCGATAAGGGCGGGGCGGCCACCGTAGCGGGCTTTATGAAAATGCTGGCGGAGCTGCAACCGAATGGCATTAAAGTGGTGGCGGAGATTGGCGCGGTACGCAACAGTATCGGAGCTGATGCCTTTGTTGCAGATGAAATCATTACCAGTCGAGGCGGCGTTCGGGTGCGCATTGGCAATACCGATGCCGAAGGACGTCTGGTACTGTCTGATGTACTCACTCATCTACTGGAGCTGGCTGAAAACGACGATAAAGCTGAGTTTTTCTCAGTAGCTACTTTAACAGGTCATGCTGCACGTGCGGTTGGGCCATACACCGCCTTGGTGGAAAATGGTGTAGCCCGTGCAAAAGAAAGTGCTATTAAGCTGTCGGCAGCAGGAGACTTATGGGCCGATCCGGCAGAAGTTTCTCGCTCTCGTCGTGAAGATTTCGATTTTGTTAAGCCGCGTACCAAGGCCGACGATTTGTTGTCTTCTAACAATGCCGCTTCGGCGGTAACAGCTCGTGGCCACCAGTTTCCGATGGCGTTTTTGCAAATTTCCTCCGGACTGGATAAAACCTCCCACGCTTACACCCATGTGGATATTGCCGGAAGTGGTGTTGAAGGCGGGGACTGGCAACATGGTAAGCCAACAGCTGCGGGCTTGATGATGCTGGCCGGACGGTATCTGTAATCACTGCTGGTGAGTGGCAGAACTGTTAGACACTAAAACAGGACTCTGCTTGAGTCCACAAAGTAAATATGAGGCACTATGAAGTTTCCCCCCATTGTCTGGTTGTTGGCCAGTATATCCGCGCTGGCCACCACATCGGGTACCCTGATGGTACTGGTGGCGGGGATCTTTGGTGCCCAGGTTGCACCTGAACAACAGTATGCCACTTTACCATTAGCCTTGATGATTCTGGGCACCGCGTTTTCGGTTTCGCCATTGGCTTTATTGATGCGTAAAACCGGACGCAAACCGGTGTTTTTAATGGCCGCAACCACAGGTGTTGTAGCCAGCTTACTGGCCGCCTTTGCCGTTGGGCAGGCGTCTTTTACACTGTTCTGTCTCTCTGCGGCACTGCTAGGGTGCGCCATTGCCGGCTTCCAACAGATCCGTTTCGCCGCGATTGAGTGGGTGGACATGGAGCAAGTACCCAAAGTGGTGTCACTGGTACTGTTGGGTGGATTATTTGCTGCCATTTTAGGGCCAGAGCTGTCTACTTTGGGGCAGTACCTAACCCCTGAGAGTTTTCAAGGTACCTTCTATTTATTGGCTGCTATTCAGGCCTGTTGTTTGTTTTTATTTTGCTTCTATAAAGCAAAGACTAACGACGAATTAACCGTGGAAAATACAACGAGTATCAGGCCCAGGAAGCGTCAGTTTTTACTTAAACCCGCGTTCCTCGCTGCCGTGCTTTCTGCCAGCCTGGGCTATGGTTTGATGGCTTTTATCATGACGGCCACACCAGTGCACATGCATGTTATGGGAGAGCACAGTCTGGCTGATACCAAAGTGGTTATTCAGAGCCATATCATTGCCATGTTTTTGCCGTCGTTTTTTAGCGGCTGGCTTATCGGTAAAATCGGGGAGCTGAAGCTTATTCTGGTGGGCATTGCACTGTTTGGGTTTTGTATCATGATGGGCTTTTTCGCCACCGGATATTGGCATTATTGGGTTACTTTGGTGTTGCTTGGTATTGCCTGGAACTTCCTCTTTACCGCGGGCACCAGTTTATTGCCCAAAGCTTATGCGCCAGAAGAGCGTTTTCAGGCACAAGCATTGAATGATGGCATTATGTTCGCCATTCAGGCGGCAGCGTCGCTTTCTGCAGGGGCTGTTTTGTATTTATTGGGGTGGCAGGCAATGATGCTTAGCTGTATCCCTGTGTTATTTGTTTTGATGTTTGTGCTGTATCGCTGGCATCAGGACAACATTAAACAAACTCGGGAAAGGTTATCTCCAGCCCCTTAAAGATGAGTTATCTATGACATCAATACTCCCCGGTTTATACCGGCATTATAAAGGTCACGATTATCAAGTGATCGACACCGCCACCCATTCAGAAGATGAAACCCTGTATGTGGTTTATCGCCCTTTGTACGGCGAGCGAAAACTCTGGATAAGACCTTATTCTATGTTTATTGAAACGGTTGAATTAGATGGCAAAACTATACCGCGTTTTGCCTATGTCGGCCCTATGGAGGAGCAGCAATAATGGCTGATTTTAATTTGTTTTCGGTAGTGAGTTTGTCTTTGCCGGATTCCTGGCAAAAGGATGAACCTGAGTTGTTGCCTGATGCCGCCCTTAACATGGGCGCTAACGTACCAGAGTTAACGCTATTCAATAGTGAAAATGAAGCGGGCAACCTGGCGATTAAGTGTTATCAGTTTGATACCAAAGGCACAGAGCAGCAGGAACAACTACTTAAAAGTGTTTATGCTGAAACCGAGCGAGAGGAAATTGCACCATCGGTGTTTTGTGGCCTGGAAGAGTTAAAAGGCGAAGAAGAGGGTGAAGATATCGCGGTGACTCGTTGGTTGATTGCCATAACAAAATCAGACAAGCAATTCACATTACTCACCTTTAGTCACAGTATTCCGGTGAGTGAACTGAGCAGTGATGCCAGTAATCAGGATATTGAAGCCATAGAAAACGCCATTAAACAGGCGAAGTGGTGAGGCTCTTGGCGTCATCAAAGCTCAAAATAAAGCGTGTGTAACAAAAACCAATGATAAGATCTGAAAAGTTGGTTATTTATGCTCTGATTTGAGGTAACTTTTTTACTTCATTTACGAGAGAAAACTAAAAGGATTCAAAAATGAAAAGTCTGATTATTGCTATCTTTTCACTTTTTTTTGCAACCGCATCTGTTGTGGTCCGTGCTGGTGTTTGGCACACAGCGGAAATTATTAATATCTATCCTAATTCGCAAGGGAATTTTGTACTTCAGTTGAATGAGGATTCCGTCGAGTGTGAAAGCTCCTCTGAACCTGACTATTATTGGGTTACAGTCGGTTCAAATGGGGTAACTGCTGAAGGCGCTGATAAAATGTATGCTCTGTCATTAGCGGCAGCCATGGCAGGTAAAAAAGTTAAGATTTATTTCGCTGAAAATACAACTTCTTGCTATATCAACAGAATGCAGCTGATACTGTAATTATCCTGAGTAAGAGAAGCTGGCAAGCTGAAACCTGCCCCTCTTTTCCTTGCCAGCTATTTTGTTTGTAATAAAAACCCTTCAATCGACACTATCTTCGTATTCAATAAAATTTCATACGATTTCGAAGGCAAATTAATGACGATTTCACAACTCTTAACCTTCCCAAAAATCCTGGGAACCTTGAGCGTACTTTTAGGATTGAAAGTGGTTTACGAACTATTTTTTCTGGTTACGCCCATGCCTAATATTACTTTGTTACTTAACTCTATTTCCGGCGAGGCGGCTTGGGCAGAACCCGTATCTTTTATCTTATCTTCGCTATTGGCGTTACTCGCCTTAACCCTTGGCATGAAGGGAATCATTTACAACAATGTTTGCATTGGTGAACAGTGTTCTGTGGATAATTAGCGAAGGTCCATCGTTAAAAAGACATGAATCGTTTGGGGGCAAAGGTAAGCTTAATAAAGCGCCAGGCAACGAATTTTAATGAGAGCCAGTGGTTCTGATTTAATTTGAGTCTAGCCCTCGGGTTTTCTGCCCCGGGATTTCCACCCTCGAATTCAGGATGAATATCCTACTATTTTTGATAAATGATTGACCAAATCCACATATTTGCTTAGCATTCATCCTCGACTATTTGTAACTTTCTGTGAATGGCAGGGATAGCTTCTCCACTCACTCCTAAATTAAAAACCGGATCTTATTATGTCTCATCGCATAGCGTCCTTGTTGGCGGGCTTTGGCCTTTTGTTTAGCGTGTCTGTACAGGCCACTACTTATGTTCCCATTGTGGTGGGAGATATTACGGTGATTATTCCCATTGATGATCCGCCTGTGGCGCAGGGTGACAGCGCTATTGTTGATGAAGATACCCAAATTACCATTGACGTATTAGCCAATGATTCCGATGAGAATGTCGCGACGCTAGCTATTGAAATTACCGGGCAGAAGGAAAAGCAAGGTTTGTTCAGCACCCTGTCTGTGGTGGATAACCAGGTGGTTTATCAAGCTCCACAAGATTGGAATGGTGAAGATTGGTTTACCTACACCCTAACCGATGAGCATGACAATGTCTCTGAGGAAGTAACCGTAACAGTTGCAGTGAGCCCTGTTAATGATGCGCCAGTGGGAGTAACCGATGTCATTTCTATCGGCGAAGATGACTACATTGTTATTGATGTGTTGGCTAACGATTACGATGTTGACGGCGATACCTTGCGAATTGAGCGCGCTCTTGAAGGATATAGCAACATCGAAATCCATAGTGGTGCCACTAGAGTGGGTGTTAAAATTCTGCCTGGAGACTATGAAGATTTCACCGCAAGAATTGTTTATGACCTCACCGATGGCATAACGACTGTCGATGATGTTGAAATATTTCTGAAAATCCAGGCCACCAACTTTGCCCCTGTTGCCTATTCTGGCAACAGTACACTCGACGAAGACACTGTGCTTCGGCTAAATATTGCAGACTTAGGTGAAGATCCCGATGGCGACCCTATCACACTGGCAATCGACTCTGTGAGTCAGGGCACTGCAATTGTTGCAGCATCGGGCGACTATATCGAGTTTACCCCTATCGCCAATTTCTATGGCACAGCGCGACTGGTTTATACCTTGTCGGACGGCGTCAATACTACAACAGGCACCCATACTATCTCCGTACAATCGGTTAACGATGCGCCCGTTGCAGAGCCAGACAACGCCTATGTCTATGAAGATACTCAAACCCTCATTGATGTATTAGCCAACGATCATGATGCGGATGGGGATAGCTTGAGTATTGTTGCCAGTTCACTTAGTGCGACACATGGCACAGTCTCAGTGGAAGGTGATCAAATTTCTTATACTCCAGCCGCCGGATATAATGGTAACGATACCGTTACATATAACGTGACAGATGGCATGGAAACCGGTTTTCAAGCATCATTTGTTGACGTAACTGTTGTTGAAGTGAATGACGCGCCTGTGGCGGTATCCCGCCAAGTGCCCACTTCTGAAGATATTCCCGTTACCTTTGAGCTTACCGCAAACGATGAAGACAGTGCGTCTTTAAGCTTTACTGTGATTAGCGCTCCGACTCATGGACAATTGATCGGCACCACTCCAAACTTAACTTACACACCTGATTCGAATTTTAATGGGGTTGATTCACTGACCTTTGTTGCCAACGACGGATTAGAGGACTCAGGGCAAGCTACGGTTACCTTTAACGTGTCATCGGTTAATGACGCGCCAGTGGCGGTTTCCCGCCAGGTGCCTACTTCCGAAGGCATGTCAGTGGCCTTTGAGCTCACCGCAACCGATGTAGACAGCACATCTTTGAGCTTTACTGTGACTAGCGCTCCGACTCAGGGGCAATTGACCGGGACCGCTCCAAACTTAACCTATACCCCCAGTGAAAACTTTAACGGTATTGATTCACTTACATTTATCGCCAATGATGGATTAGAGGATTCCGCCCAAGCCACTATTACCTTAAATGTAGCCTCGGTTAACGACGTCCCGGTGTTCGATACCACCGTTATGCCTATATCCTCTTTGCAAATCGAACAGGCCTTTGCTTTTCAGCCAGAGGTTTCAGATGTAGATAACGATGAATTGACCTTTGCTATCACGAACCTACCGGATTGGATTGATTTTGATAGTGCGACAGGCGCATTGTCAGGAACGCCTTCGATACCCGATATTGGCAGTTATCAAAATATCCAAATTAGCGTAAATGATGGCAACGGCGGCAGTGACACTCTGCCCGCATTTGATATAGAGGTGCTAGCCGAGCTTGTCAGTGTCGAAATCACTAATCCGGCTGTCGATACAAGCCAGGATTACAGCGATATTGTGGTAGAGGCCAGTGTTTCTGATGAAGCCCAAACCCGTACGGTATTCTTCCAATTTAATGGTGGTGAATGGTTGGAAGACACCGATGGTGCGCCATGGGGGATGACGTTTAGCAACGTGATAGCTGGCACCAATACGGTGCAGGCAAAAGTGGAAAATTTATCTGGTGCAACTTCAGAATCAAGTGTCCGCTCGGTGTATTTAGAAGCGGACTTTTCCAAACGCGCTGGCACGGTGAATGATGCAACTTTAACCGCGGTAAACGAAACAACATCAACTTACTTCGGTGCAGTTGAAGGGAAGGGCGGCGTAAGTGGTGGCGCTGCTACCTATCAAATTCCCATTGTGGTCCCGCCTGGACGCAACAACATGACGCCTTCGGTGAGTGTTAACTACTCCAGTCGAGCTGGTGCCGGAGTACTAGGCGTAGGCTGGCAGCTGAGTGCTTTTGATACAATCTCTCGCTGTGGCGCAATTGCAGCAATAGACGGCTTTACTCGCAATGTAGCCTTCGATGCTAGCACCGATAAGCTCTGTTATGGTGGTGAAAGGTTGATTGTCGTTAGCGGTAATTATGGTACCGCAGGTGCTATATATCGCACCGAGATAGATCAATTTGCCCGCATCACACAAAGCAACGCAATCAATGCCAGTGATGCAAGTTTTACCGTAGAGCATAAAAACGGTTTAACCGAAACCTATGGCGGCACAACCGATTCGCGATTCGCGCCGGATGGTTCTGAAGTGCTTACCTGGGGATTGTCTAGTCGTTCAGATCAAAGTGGCAACCGCATTGAATACAATTATAGTACGGCGTATTCAAAGCAATTGTTAATTGAACAAATTGATTACACGTTACACGATGATTTGCCAGGTGCTGAAACTCGCAGTGTGCAGTTTTTCTATGACGATACCAGTGCTGCACAGGCCAGCTATGCCTACATTGCAGGCTTAAGAACGGAATCCAGTGCCAAGCTAACCCATATTAAAACCTATGTTGACACGGACTTGATACGTGACTATCAGTTTGGCTATGACTCGAGCACGAGCAACGGCCGATTGCTGTTAGATGATATTACCTTGTGTGTTGAAAATGGCAGTGTTTGTACCGCAACTACGGATGTTTCTACTTACAGTCCAGCACTAAGTTGGGACGCCTCTGAGCTCGTGGACATTGCCACCGACACATTGGAATTTGTTGAGCCGAGCCAATCCGGCAATCCCAACCGCTATCTATTGAAAGATATAGATGGAGACGGTTTGTCTGAAATGATAGCTATGCACTTCAATATCACTGCAGGCAGCGTACAGGGAGTCGAGGCGAAGGTATTAAAAATTGGCAGCGGTGGTAGTTATGTCGTCGAGGCCACCTTTAATGGCGATGAAGCCAGTGCCTTAATAAGCGGTGTAACCGGCGATTTGAACGAAGATGGTATTACTGATTTCATTGCTTATGAAAATAGCCAACTCGTAACGTATCAATATGACAATGCAACCCAGCAGCTAGACCACAGCAATTTAGGGCATGCGCTGTCGAGTGGTTACACCAATTTAAATTCCACCAATACTCAAGTGATGGACCTTGATGGCGATGGTTTACAAGATATTGTCCTGAGTAACTATTTGAATAGTGCTGGTGACAAAATCATTGCTTATTATCAGAGTAATATGGACTCGCAAGGAGATATTAGTTATACATTTCATAATATCTTGACGCTAGATTCAGGAACTGATGCCTTGAGCAACCTTACCGTTCATGAATCCTCCAGTTGGCAAGACATTAATGGTGATGGTATTCAGGACGCGGTGTTAAACTTTACCTTGAATAGTCAAACACGCCTCAATATTCGATTAGGGCAGGTAAACCAGGGCACATTCAGTTTAGGTGCTGCACTGAGCACAAGCACAACTAACCTCCCAGCGAACCCCTATTTAAACCAGTACACTTTCGCCGATCTCAATGGCGATGGATTGCGGGATTTTGTTATTGCCAGAGAAGGCAGTACTGAAGGCTCAGTTGATGGCTGGTATGTACAAATCAATACTGGTGATGGCAGTTTTGCCGACGAAGCATCACTGGGAACTGCGACTGGTCTTCATGCCTGGTCAGATCAAATTGAACGTCAAGAAGGTGATGATCTCGATGGATACAACCCTGAACATCGCTATCGCACACAAGCAATGTTTGGTGGTTTGGTCGTGGGCGACTTCGATGTCGATGGCCAGGATGAACTACTGGTGGCAACAGGTACGAATGATGACTATTGTGTTGTCATTGAAGGTGATAAAACCGGTACAAATGGTGAAAATCTAGGTGAATTGTTCATCGCCAGTTGCGGCGATCAAATCCATAAATCCAATCATATCAACACTGAAGACACCGGGACATCATCGCTAACCAACGCCAAGCTCAGCCACTACGACTTGCGTCGTTTTAACTGGACATTATTGGATTTCGAAGCGGGTAGCAGTTTAACGAGTCCAGTATTGCGCACTCAATACGACGATGTGGTAAGCGCGCCACTGGCGAATACTGCCTTTTATGATGGCGACACCTTGCAATCGTTAAACCTTAAAGACTTTAACAATGATGGCTATCTGGATTTCAGTTATCAAACCTTGACCGGCGGTACACTGACTGAAGCGGATTTTACCGTGGGTGGCAACTTTATCACCAACGGTGCCATCTCCGCGGTGTTTAACAGTAATGCGCCGCAAAATGGGGTTTATGTGCAAAGCAGCGCATTAAAAAATGTCGCTGATGGACGCCTGGTGGATATGGCGTGGAAAATCGACGATGGGATCGGCAATGTACATCAGTGGGAATACAGCAATATTTCTACGCCCACTGGTCCGAATGAGCCTGCACGCTATTATGTGCCCTCTGATCGCGATGCTCGCTATACCGGTGATTTCACTCGCGATTATTTCTACTTTACCTCCAGTATGCCAATGGTCACCACCTATAAAGCGCCCAATGGCAACGGCGCGCAAAATGACTATGAATACTATTATCGCGAAGCGGTATTTAATCGCAAAGGAAGAGGTTTCCAAGGGTTTCGCAGTATTCTGATTGATAACCCAGACGGTACCCGCAGTGAGACCGACTTCCATCAGGTATTTCCATTAACGGGAAAAATTGAGCAAAGTCGGATTTGTGAACAATCGCAAAGTATTGCTGATTGCACCAGTAATCCACTGAAAACCAATGAAATAAGCTACCACACTACGAATACTACTAGCAGCGGTACACTGTGGGTGATAGCTGATGAGGCGATCGAAACACAATATGCGTTGCATACTGATCGTGCGCAGATATTGCAAAAAACCACCACCGTGGACACCAGTTCGCTGAATAGCAATTATGGTCAGGTGAAGGACGTTACGGTATTGATTGATGATGGTTTTGGCACAACTGAAAATCACACAAATACCGTTTTTTACGCTAGCGATGAAGACAACTGGTGGATCAACAAAGTAGAGAAAGTGATCGTAACCAGCAGTGCCAGAAGTGGGGATCCAAGAGCTGTATACACGGCAAACAGCGCTTTAGATAGTCAAACTCAAATCGAAACCCTCTATACTTACACTGCGCAGCGACTACCGGATACCGTGATTGTAGATGTTAAAATCGGGGACGGGAAGACCACCACCACTGACAACGATTACACCACTGCAGGCGCGATTAACACTATTACCTTGCAGGCACAAGGAGAGTCCAGCGATAGAGTACAGCAGTTTTTTTATGACACGGACAGTGAATATTACTTTCCTGACCAAATAATAAATGCTGAAAACCACAGAACCACTATCGAAACAGATAAAGCCTATGGGCAACCAACGTTGCAGACCGATGTAAATGGGGTGGAGACTTCATACACTTATGATGGTTTTGGGCGTATCACATCCACCCAGACAGAGACTATGCCTGTCACTTACATCGCATATGTGGAATGCAGTGCCTGCGAGGGACAAAGTAGCGACTACATAACTCACTATATTGAAACCAAATCGGCAGGCTCACCTGCGATGAAAGTATACCGTGATAGCCTTGGTAGAGAGCGATTAAAAGAAATGCAGAATCGTTCCGGTGATGTCTTTACTCGTACATTATACGATGATCTAAATCGGGTTACCTTCCAGTCTCAACCCGCATTTAGTAGCAGCTCTAGTCATGGCACACACTTCTCAGACTTTGATGTGCTGGGTCGACCGCAGCAGAAAACGGTGAGTCAGGCCACAAGTATTCTGGAGATCAGCTATACCTATCACGCTGGAGGTGATGCTCATCGAACTAAGATCGAAGCCAATAGTCTTCCTGAAATGTATCGAACCCATAGTGGTACTGGACTATTGATTAAAACCACCGATGCAATAGGTGGAGAAACCCAATATGCCTATGATGGGCGCAATAACCCCATGGTTATTCGCGATGCCAATAATGTTGATATCACGGCCCAATACAATGCGTTATCGCAAAAGGTTAGTGTTGTCGACCCCAACCAAGGTACATCCGAGTATACCTATACCGGATTTGGGGAACTTTACACTCAAACGGATGCAAAAGGGCAAATCCGCCGTTGGGCCTATGATGGTTTGGGCAGACAATTGACTTTGCATTTAGATGGCGTCTTACAGTGGACTAACACTTATGATTCTGCCGACCGCGGTAATAGTTCAGAACACTGTTTGGGTATGGCGGCAAGTCAAACCGTAAACCGTAGCGGTGAGAATTTCAGCGAATCTTATGAGTATGACAGTTATTGTAGATTGCTAAAAACCCATACCAGTATTGACGGCAGTACCTATACCACCGAAACCCAATACGATGGTAACTACGGTCGTCCCAAAGCGATGGTTTACCCCACGAATTTGGTAGTTGGGTTTGAATATGATGCGCAGGGAATGCAAAGTCGTATATTTAATGCCGAGTCGGATTACACCTATCAACAGATCAGTGAGATGGACGCCTACAACAACTGGACACAGGCTACCTATGCGGGAGGCAATAGCAGTGTAGAGCGATTCTATTTTGCCAAAACAGGCCAGATGGAGTACTCCAGGTTCAGAGATGGTGGCTCTCTGAAACAAGAGGTGATTTATAGTTACGATAGCTTCGGCAACCTGGCAACCCAAACCGTTAACAGGCACGATGTTAGCATTGGATTGGTGGAAGAATCATATGATTATGACGATTTGCACCGATTGGAAACCGCTACCATTGCTGTTGATGGTACGGCATTACCTGCAATAAATTATGATTATGATGCAGTTGGAAATATCAAAAAGAAAACCGACTTCAGTACCGACAACGACAATGCTTATCAATATGGTAGTGCAGCGCGCAATTCCGGGAATGCCGGGCCTAATGCGGTTCGCACTGTAAGTTTGGGCAATGGTGCTGGCACTCGTACTTATGGTTACGATTTGAACGGCAACCTAACCAGTGATGGTTTGCGCACCATAACCTACAATGCCGATAATTTGCCCACCCAGATTGTGCTCAGTAGTGGCCGAATTAACCCGGTGCTGGATAGTGTGGACACCGCAGCGACCACGATACAGTTTGGTTATACGCCCGCACTGGTGCGTTATCGCCAGAATGTCGTGGGTAAACGGGACGTACATTATGTGGGTAAACACTACGAGAAAATATTCCACACTGGTGGCGAAGTAGAGCAGCGCTTCTATATCGGCGATGTGGCGATACTGACCGAAAAAGACGAAATGGTAAATATTGGTTTTACTCACAAAGACCGCCTCGGCTCCTCCATCGGTATATCCGATAACTTGGGCCGATTAAAGGAAGTTCATAGTTTTGACGCTTTCGGTAGGCCGCGCGGTGGTGAGTTCGATTATGGGGAAACCCAAATTTTCGATTCGGAATACACTAACCAAGGCTTTACCGGGCATGAGCAACTGAATGATGTGCAGCTCACCCATATGAATGGTCGGGTGTACGATTATAACCTTGGGCGGTTTTTGAGTGTTGATCCGTTTATACAAGGCTTTGGTGATAGCCAAGGGATAAACCCTTATTCCTATATTATGAATAATCCGCTGGCGGGGACTGATCCGAGTGGTTATAACATCGTCTGGTTCACCAATACTTATGTTGACTATATTGTTTGGAGAGAAGAAAACAAAGAACATAATCAACAAGTCTTTTTATCTATGCTTGACAGCATGGATCCTCGCCAGCAAATTATGGATATTGGTGAAGGTCTTTCTAGTAATGATCCATTAGAGCAGACAGCTGCAATTATGGAAATTGCTGCCTTAGCCAGTACTGCTTCACTGGCAGCTTCAATGAACAGGCATAGAGGAAATGGTGCTGATTCAAGAGTTAAAAACGACGCAAACAACTCAGCTGACATCGGTCAGCAAAGTTCAAAGGAAGAAACAGAGATCGGGGATTTCTTAGTGGGTGATAAACGTTCAGAAAGCAGGCAGCATGCGCAAGAAGCAAGTGAAGCTGGATGTTGCTTAACTGGTGTTTGGGACCCAGACGGAGCTGATGCTCGCAGAAGACAAAATTTGCGAGGTGTACCGACTGAGAAAGGAAAAGATCGGGATGAATTTCCACCAGCTTCGATAGAGTTGGATGACTCAAGCAAACAAAGCGTAAAGTTGATTGACTCTTCTGATAACAGAAGTAGTGGATCAGGTCTTCGTCACGAGATAAGGCAAAAAAATATACAACCGGGTGATAGGGTTAAGATAAAAGTACCTGCCGTTGCTAGGGTTAATGGTAGAATAGATAGTCGTAAACTTAGAAAATTAGAGGAACAAAAGTAGTGACAAACCTGAACAAACTGCTAAGCATTGCTAAAAACTTCTCTGATAAGCCGAATAGCCTGAAAATAGAAGATATTGATCATCTTTATAAAATAAACAATGGTTTCATTGCCTTTGAGGGTGCTCTTTTATGCTTTCCGGACTTCATGCTAGAAAACATTAATAATGATGAATGGAAGGACTGCTATGGCGAGTCAGTAAGTAAGACTGTTTTCTTTGCAGCAGATTTGTTCGGCCATATGTTTGGCGTGTTAGAAAAGAAAATTGTTAAGTTTAATCCGGAATCAGGCAGACTGGTTTTGCATTCAGATGACCTCGAAACTTGGGCTGCAAAAATTATCTCGGATTATGATTATGAAACAGGTTGGTCATTATCGAGAAGTTGGCAATTAGCTAACAAACCGCTAGATAAAATTGAAAGGCTAGTGCCACTCATTCCATTTTGTTTGGGTGGAGAATTTGCCGTTGAGAATCTAGTGAACTTAGATATTTATTCTGTGTTAAAACAATATTCAGGCCTTTATTCACAAGTAAAAAATATTGAGAAAGGACAGAAGGTTAAAGTTAATAATTGGCTTATATCGTCATAAATTTAATCAAGACTCTCGTCCTATTTTTGCAAAGAAAGCCCGATTCGTCGGGCTTTCTTTTGCCCACAAGTTTCAGCATTGGTAATTTGATAATAAAAGGGGTCATAATAAAAGGGGTCAGAGCCGTTTTATAATAAAAGGGGTCAGAGCCGTTTTAAATGGTCTATACTGAAAAGTATGGGCCATTTTAGTTTGTGGGGGAGGGTATCATGCCGAGAAAACCGCGCGCTTCAGCGGCAGGCGTGCCAGAACATGTAATCCAAAGAAAATAAAAGGGGTCAGAGCCGTTTTAAATGGTCTATACTGAAAGGTATGGGCCATTTTAGTTTGTGGGGGAGAACTAGAGTTAACGGGACACCCATCGAACTAGAGTTAACGGGACACCCATCGTACCTTCTGACAAATTTAACAGGACACCCATCATAAATTTTAAGAAACCCGCACTTGCTGCGGGTTCTTTTTTGCTTGATTTGTATTCGCAGTTTCACCAGCCGCATTTGCAGTCATGACCGGAAGGGATTTGCAGCGGCAACCAGCAGCGCTGGTAATTCAGGGCAGCGCCGCTACCTGGTGGTTCCGGTAAAAGTGCGAGAGGTTGCTGGTAAGAACTGCAAATCACCGCTGATAAACACTGCAATTGGTGCTGGTAAAACTGCAAATTAACTTTTTGGAGGTTGAGCTATTTCGAGATTGATTATCGTTGGCATGTGCCAACACATCTGGGGTTGAAGTGGAAACTGATAGTGTAAACGATATGGTTACTAATGTTGCAAAACATATCATAGAAGATATGCAACATAATAATGCCTTAAAAGTAGCAATAATGACCTTTCTGCCATATTAAATGGTCGCCAATTTTTTTTGCAAAATAGAGTGTTTTTTCTATATAAAACAACAAATAAAACAACATTGTTGCTCTGAAAAATACAAATATTTGTAAAACAACGGTCTGTTTTTAATACTCAGTCTATTCGCCTGTTTTTCACTTTTTGATGTACATTATTATATTGTATTTGTCCCTTAGCGGTGTACCTTCTCGCTAATCCCTTAAAAAACCAGCTTTTAATTCCCTCTCAACATTTACAACTCGCAATACTTAGGCTACTAATTAAGATTAGGTGTGTGTTTTATGAGCAAAAACGCATTATTAAAAACCATTTCTGAGGAGAAGGTTATGCGGCGCTGACGAATATCAATCATTTTCTGGCGAACAGAAACAAGAAAGCCGCCAATAATTTTCGAAATTACTCGCGGCTTCTTGTGGATTAGTCAATTGAGCCTGACTGTCTACAAGTATTGTTTCCAATTTCACCCTTGTCAAGCTTCTGTAGCTTTTTTGTGCAGACGGCGTGGTGAAGCTCGCCTTTTTATAAATCAAATGGCCACTTAAAAGTTGGTTAAGGGCTTTTTATGTCTTTAAAAAAGTGAGGGTTATTATGAAACTCAACATTGAAAGGGAGATGCTGCGGCTGCTGTGTAACTCAGAAAAAAACTGCTACCAAATCGCTGAGATTACAGGAAAGTCATGGCACACGGTAAAACGGTATCAGCAGTTATTGAAAGCATTAAAATTAGATTGGTCGCAGGTTAATCAAATGAACGACCAGAAATTAATTTTGACGTTTAAGTCTGGCGTTACAAGAGATGCAAGAAAGGCTTCTCCAGATTGGGCATATATACATTTTCTTAAACAGATTGAAAAACATCAAACCTTGAGGCAACTGCACTATGAGCATGAATTGATATATGGTGAAGATGCCCTCTCTTATTCTCAGTTTACGCACCACTATCGTGAATACGTTAAAAGCATTGATGTCAGTATGCGGCAAACGTGGCGCCCCGGTGAGGTATGTTTTGTAGATTTTGCGGGTAAACGCATCCCTTGGGTTGACAGTGAAACTGGGGAAGTGCACTACGCTGAAATCTTTGTTGGGGTGCTAGGATACTCGCAACTCACGTTTGCAATGGCACTACCCAGCCAAAAGATACCTGACTTTTTGGCAGGACACATTCACATGCTGAGCTATTTTGGTGGTGTTCCAGTAACAATAGTCCCCGATAATTTAAAGTCGGCTGTAACCAGGGCGGGACGATTCCCCATCATTAATCGTTCCTATCAGGAACTGGCAGACCATTTCGACTTTCTGATTGAGCCTGCACGTGTCAGACGGCCTAAGGATAAAGCCCTGGCTGAGATAGGAGTATTGCTGGTGACTCGCTGGATAACCGTTGTCTTGCGGCGTCGCAAATTTTTTAATGTTGAAGAAATCAATCAAGCTATCCAGCCACTGTTAGAGCACTTGAATCAACGGCCATTCAGACGTTATGAGGGATGTCGATTCTCGCGTTTTACCGAAGGAGAAGCTGATAAGCTCAAATCACTGCCTGCTTATAATTTTGCCGTAGGTCAATGGCAATGTGGTATCAAGGCAGACAAAGATCATCACGTTTACGTTGAGCACCACGCCTATTCTGTACCTTATCAATACGCCAATAAGACTATGGATGCCAAAATCATGGATGATACGGTAGAGATATATCACGAGAGGAGCATTGTAGCGATCCACTCGAGATCTGATGTCATTGGTGGAGCAACTACTGACGTTGAGCACCGTTCTATCGCTCATCGTAAGTTTGCTGAACAAACCCTGCATAAATTTGAGCAATGGGCGGAAGAAATTGGCGAGGCAACACTGCAACTTGTGCGGGCGCAATTTGACAACAAGCCTGTCTACTCTGTGTCTGCATCCAGAGCCTGCATTGAGTTAAAAAAACTTGCGAGTCGATACGGTAAACATCGTTTTAACAATGCAAGCCAGTGCGCTTTGAATATTGGCTCAACGACTCTCACCAGCGTGAAGTCTATTCTGGAGAGCCATATCGATGAAGCGGAGCAGAACTTACCTGAGTAGCGCAAACTACCGCTGCATCAAAATGTCCGTGGTGCTGACTACTATGCCAATGGGAGAGCACCATCATGAACATTGAACAATTACAACTTCTGCTGCAAGAGCTGCGTTTACCGGGAATGGCTGAAGCATTGGAGCAGATATCTGCAACACCTTCTCTGAGAAAAAAGTCGTTTGAAGGGCAGTTATTTCATCTGCTGGATGCTGAAAAACGTTACAAATCCAGAAAGCGGCAGGAGCGACTCAGAAAGGCAGCAAAGATTAAACAGTCACAGGCGGATCTGGTAGATATCGATTATCGGCAACATCGAGGTATCGACAAATCCTACATGGAAAGTTTGATTCAGTGTGATTGGTTAGACAACTATCAACATCTTATTTTTACGGGAGCTACGGGCACCGGAAAAAGCTGGTTGGCGTGTGCTTTTGGCAATGAAGTGATCCGGCGCAATCAATCTGTTATCTACAAACGATTTGGATTGCTTCTCGAAGAGCTTGATATCGCCAGGCGGGATGGCTCTTTACCAAAGCTGAGAAATCAGTTAGCCAGAGCAAAATTGCTTATTCTTGATGACTGGGCGATGGTGCCGTTAACCGATATTGCTCGTCAGCAACTACTGGATTTAATTGAAGACATTACAGGCTCTGGCTCTTTGATTATTACCTCTCAATTACCTGTAGCGAAATGGCACGAGTACATTGGTGAAGCAACGTACGCCGATGCCATTATGGACCGCATTGTGCACCGCGCTCATAAAATTGAGTTACAGGGTGATTCCATGAGGCGACTCAATAAAGTCGTTGGAGGTTAATCATGACTGACGAGATTGTAATTGATGAGCTGGAAACACTGATAACCCCTATCGATGTAGATGAGCTTTACTTGCAACAGCTTTTTAGCATTTATCATCAACGCCTGATTGCCAACAAGGATGCGTGTGTAAAGCTTAAGCGTCGAGGTATCGATAAGAGCCTGATTGTACAGCGCCAGATTGGACTGTGCGACAGAAAGCTGAATCGTTATGTACAGCCATCAGACTGTCCTGACGGTGCCGGATTTCGAGGTGCGCTTCGCAGAGCGGGGCTAACTAAAATCAACGGCCATGAGTTATTCCGTGGTTGTGTGGTTGAGCCTGTGTTTGATGCACAAGAGCTGGTTGCAGCCTGCGGCATAAAGCTCATTTGTCCCAGTCGCCCGGCTCCAAGAATTATCCAGTGGTATCGGCGTAAGGTATATGCCCGCCCTGTTCAATTCAGGCTGATGGTCTGGGGAGCGCGTTATGTTGCTGACTAAGCCAAAGATACCGCTGCTCAGCAGCTGCATTTCCTATTATCTGTCGCTGTGTCTGGCAAAAGGACAAAGTGCAAATACGGTGACGGGCAAGCAGTATGCATTGTCGCTTTTTGAACGCTGGGCAGCACGCTACGGTATAGAACGCGCTGACGGTATCGATATTGATGTACTGGATAATTATCAGCAGCATCTCCATCTTTACAGAAAGCCACGGGACGGTGAGCCGCTGGCAAGGGCAACCATACGGGACAGATTGACAGCGGTAAAAGTGATGGTACGCATCTTGTTTACCAAAGGCGTGTTACCCTGCAACAAAACAGAACAGTTCGAACTTCCTAAAAAAGGACGACGATTACCGAAACCAATCCTCAGTGAAAGTGAGGTCAGGCAGGTACTCAATCAGGCCTGCTACTATGGCGCTCGTGGTATCCGTGACCGGGCCATCATGGAAACGTATTATGCAACTGGCATGCGCCGTGCTGAGTTACAAAGACTGGCACTGGATGATATTGACTTTGAGCAGTATCAGATTCGGATAAATCAGGGAAAGGGCTTTAAAGACCGATACGTGCCAGTTGCCAGAGGCCCCTGCCTCTGGATTTACCGCTATATCCGGGAAGTACGTGGTGGCCTGTGCAATGAGAATTCAGGAAAGGTGTTGTTTCTGGCCAATAACGGTAAGCCATTTCGGGTTGCTCAGTTATCTGAGCTTGTCACCCGATACATCCGACTTTCTGATATTCGCAAGAGTGGCTCTTGCAATCAGTACCGCCACGCGGCAGCAACACATATGGTAAACAACGGGGCTGATATCCGGCATGTGCAGGAGTTCCTGGGGCATGCGGACTTATCAACAACTCAGGTATATGTGCACGTGAGCATGGCGAAATTAAGGGAGGTATATCAAAGGACGCATCCGGCGGCATTAACTGATAATGGTCGCTTCCGAGACGAAAGCGATCATACTTAAATCACGCAAGAAAGCGCAGGAATACGGATGTTAACTCATGAACACGTATGCCTATTAGACATAAATGAAAGGCTATGTTATAGTCAGGTCATAACATATTGGAGGGAACTCTTGGACGCTGGTTTGAGAAACCTGTTGGATCTGCATGGAACCGAGGTTCATAGAGACGATGGTTATTGGTGGAAAATTGAAGTTTGGGAAACTCATATAACCAAAGAACGACCACATGGAATTCGTTACAACCTGACATTGCATAACAAATATAACAAACGCGTGTTTGGTATGGATAATTCGCACGGTGTTAAGCCCCCAAAGAAAAAAGGCTTCACTGGTAAAAGGCGAGATTATGATCATGTTCATAAATCTGCCTGCGATAAAGGAACGCCTTACGAATTTGTAGACTGTAGCACCTTACTGGAAGATTTTTTCAGTGGTGTAGATGATACGATTAAAGCAATAGAAGGTAAGTAGTTATGAAAGCAAGAATCGGCATTATGTCTGAGCAACTTGTACGTGCCAGAGTGCTTGCGATTGCTCAAGGTAAATATAAGCCAGCGGAAGATGAACCAAAGGTTTGGTACACATCTTTGAATGCTATTTCTCAGATACTCAATCCTGAGAACATTGCGCTGCTAAGATTAATTGATGAAGAAAGACCGGAGAGCCTGTCTGCATTAGCAGATTTATCAGGCCGTAAGAAATCGAATCTGTCAAATACTTTGAAATCCCTGAGTGAAAAAGGTTTTGTGCGTCTTGAAAAAGGTGAAGGGAGAAACCTAAAACCAGTGGCTTTATATACAGATTTTGAGATTATCACTAACAAAGAGTTAGAAGACACTCTCGCTGGTTTGGATCAGCGAGCAGCATAATCAGAATTTGAAATAATGTTTAAGAAGCTCCGCAAGGAGCTTTTTTTTGCTCTTTGAAAAATTGTTCCCTATCTCACACGATTAACTCATATGAACGGTCGGGTGTACGATTATAACCTTGGGCGGTTTTTGAGTGTTGATCCGTTTATCCATCTTCAGGGAGATAGCCAAGGGATAAATCCTTATTCCTACATCATGAACAACCCGTTAGCTGGGACTGATCCAACGGGATATGTTCCAATTATTCCTGTTTTAGTATGGGCTTACACAACCTATGAGACTGTCAACGACGCAAAAGACACATACGATAATTATCAAAATGGTGAAATCGATGGAAGTGATGTGGCTGGCGCAATGGCATCCAGCGTTGTTGAAAATACTATAGGTAAAAAACTCAAGGTTGCTAAAGAAGGGATTGAAAAAGCGCGGCAAGCATTTAAGGGGAATCGTGACAAGCCGGATACATCGATTCAAAATTCCAATAATGCATCGAATACTGACAGCAGTGGTGCCAAGGGAAATGGGGCTGAATCAACGCAAACAGCTAGTAATGCCCCCAAATCTGAATCAACAGCTGATATTGGTTCTCCTAAAGAAATTTCTAAGGCAAAGCGACGAGCTTCTAGGGAGGCTCAAAGGAAAGCCGGAATTCCTACATCTAAACCAGGGAAAAATTCTCAGAATCCGGGGGGACAGAACCAGCCTCGACATCAAGTTAAGGAAGGAGCTGATGGTAAACCTGATTCAGCAGGGGTTGTAGATGGTAGAGGAGACCATAATAATGGGGAAGGTCACACTCCTTACCATGTTGAAGCTGGTGAACTTAAATCGCCAGCAACTAATAAACAAGGGACTCCAAGGATTAAGAACAATAAGGGTAAGTCAAGTCAGAAAGTAAAAGTGGAATATGAAGATGATATTAAGCCGTAAACTAAAAAAAAATTGGCTCCTTTTAAAGCGAGAAAGGCTAAAGGTTGAAGATGAACTTACTAATAACTTGTCTTCGATTTTTGAAAAATCTGACTTTGAAAGATTTGATAGTGATTTGTCGATAACCCTCTGGGAGCGTTTGTGCAGATTATCTATTGACAACAAAGGTAAGTTGGTGGCGAATGGTGCAAAATATTTCGATGCTCCTAAGCCTTATGCTGAATACTTTAGTAAAATCAAGCAGTCCTTTTCTCACTGTGAGAATGAAGAAGTATATGTCTTGCCTAGCAACTGGGTTTATGCCGGTGGATTTACAATAAAATTAAAATCGCTAATTGAAAAATTAGACGAAGTGCTTTTTGCAACAGATGACGATTTGCAAATTTATTCTTCTGAACTTAACAATTCAATTATACTTTCGGGCGATAGACATGGAGAATTTTTATATCTATTAGAGGTTTACTGTCTAGGTAAAGAGTGGGAAAACCTGATTGGATAAAGGCAAAAATAGTTAACAGAATACCCGTCCTAAACTTCAAGAAACCCGCACTTGCTGCGGGTTCTTTTTTGTTCGTTTATTATTCGCAGTTTCACCAGCCGGAATAAAAGGGGTCAGAGCCGTTTTAAATGGTCTATACTGAAAGGTATGGGCCATTTTTGTTTTTGGAGAGGGTATCATGCCAAGAAAACCGCGCGCTTCAGCGGCTGGGGTGCCTGAGCATGTCATCCAAAGAGGTAATAATCGACAGGTTATTTTTGCCTGTGAGGATGATATGAAATGTTACGTCACCTGGTTAAAACAATACGCTAAAAAGTATGATGTTAAGGTTCACGCCTGGGTGTTGATGACCAATCATGTGCATTTGCTTTGTACGCCCTCAACAGCAACAGCCATATCGCAAATGATGCAATCTCTGGGGCGCATGTACGTGATGTATTTCAATAAGGCCTACAAACGAACTGGCACGTTATGGGAAGGTCGATATAAGTCCTGTCTGGTACAGGAGGAAACTTACCTTCTGCAACTCTATCGTTATATCGAGTTGAACCCAGTACGTGCCGGAATGGTGGAGGATCCGGCTGAATATAGCTGGTCGAGTTATCAATGTAATGGCTTAGGTAAAAAGAGTGAGTTGCTGACTCCTCATAGTTTATACCTTGCCATGGGGCAGAATGAGCAAGACAGACAAAGCAGTTACCGGGAACTGTTTCAACATCACGCTGAGGGTAAATTGTTGGAAGATATTAGAAAAGCAACAAATAAAGGCCTTGCACTGGGAAACGAAAGGTTTATCGCTGACATTCAGGCAATCACTGGCAAACGATTAACGGCAGGTAAAAGAGGGAGAAAAGTCGGCTGGAGGAAAGCAAGCAAAGAGGAATGATAAATAAAACGGCTCTGGCCCTATTTATATGCTATTTATATGACCCTATTTATACTATTTATAGAATGATATCAATTTAATATGGCAGAGTCGTTTGATTTTGCGGATTGTAATGCTTTTGTTTGGCGGTCAATTAAGGAGTTATTTTTCCAGATTTTGTAGAGTTGTGATTGATGAATGTTTGAGTAAAAAAATTCAAACTATCGCCAAATCTAAGGTAAAATCTGCGGCTATCTATTATTGCAATGAAGAACATAAGGACAGATCATGAAAACACTAATATTTGCAACGGCAGTGATGCTTGTATCTTTTTCCAGCTACGCAGGCTGGTCCGGAACGGGCAAAGTGGTTTCTTTAACTTCTCACAATGGTATGCACGTGATCAGCACAACCATTGAGGATATAACATGTGATGGCAGTGGCAAGTTTTGGTGGCCAACCAATGATGAGGATTCCGATGATATGTTGGCTATTGCCTTGGCTGCATTGATGGCTGAAAAAGATGTGCGCCTTGTGCATAATACTGAAACGCCAGAATGTGTCTTCAATGTATTTAATAAAGCCACGCATATTCAAATCAACGCCAATTAAAAAGCTTCCTTTTTACCAGTAAGTAGTTGCCAGGATATTTCGAGTCTTTCAATGGTTAATAAAACATATAAAGTTTTTATAGTGCTATTAAGTATTTTGCTAATGAGTTGTGCAACTCAACCCCAGTTATCGAACCGTGTAGAGGTTAAGTGGCCAGAGCCTGACAGATTACGTTTCTCGGGCAAAGGTTCTGGTGCTGGCATGATGCTTATGTCGTCTATGGGGCCAGCGGGTATTGCCGTTGGCATCGCTATAGATGAAGGCATAGGTAAAGAGATTGAAGAGCAGCTGTTGGCTGATGGATTCGATTTCAAATCCAACTTTCGCTCACAGCTAGAAAAGGCTACGTCAGCACCCGCTGAAGCGCCAACGGTTAGTGCAATTTCTGTTCTACGCTATGGTTTTAAAACCTTTGGTCGCGCAGATTTTTCAGATCCCATTGCCCCGGAAATTCAGCTGCAATTTGTTTATTCGGACGGTAGCAGTAAGCAAGTGCGGTATCCTGAAGATTTTGAGGATGACGTTGTCCTGATTTCTTTAGACAATGCAAAGAGTAAAACGTCCGTTGCTGGTAGCGCTCTGGAAGCCGCGCTGTCAACCGTTTTAGCAAAAGTGTCCTGCCATAGTTGTGCAGAACATTAATATTAAAGGAATGTTTAAATGACAAAGCAATTTTGGAAACCCATTTTTACGACAGTGATTCTAAAAGTTCTATTACTTGCTCCGCTCACTTCAAACGCTTCGGCGTATTGCACATTCGAGGAAGTCACAAATGTACGAACAGGCGGTAATAATGACTCGTCATGTTACATGTCTGTCAAAAATGGGGAAATAGGTGTCTCGCAAATTAAAATCTGTGAAAACAGTGATGGATCTGCAAGTGATCGGAACTTTGCGATTGCGACGACGGCGCTTGTAGCGAAAAAGCGGATTCAAATCTATTCGCAAAGTATTTCGAGTTGCGACGAGATAACCAAGTGGTTTAAAGATGTGACTTTACTGACATTATTGGCGGATTAAATTACATATGTCGGGGTTAGTTTCAGTAAACCTTACACCGTCGAGATTAAAGGTGGAGAGCATGTAGAGCTTATCTAAAAACAGGTTTGTGAAAAATAAAACGGCACTGGCCTTCATAACTTAAACTTTAATTCAGGAGTACATAATGAAAACAATTAAATTATTAACTTTTTTAGGCATGTTCTTGTCATGCAGTGCAGCGCAGGCTGTAAACGTTTGGACTGATGATAATGCCTGGGGAGAGGGGGTGGATGTCGCCCATGTTTATCTGCAATTTCTCAATGAACGAGTCGTATTCAAAACGAGTGATGGAACAAGCTATTCCTATTCCTGGGATTCTGAACCAACTGAGCAAGAAGCTATTTCTACCAACGCGCAAGCCGTTTATTCAATGCTGCTAACCGCCTTTGCCAGTCAAAAGAATGTGAGTGTGTACTACGATAACGAATCCAGTGTCAGAAACTTCACGCTGATCAATATTCACAAGTGATTGTTGTTGAATTTAAACAGCCCTTCGTTCAACACCTTTTCAATCTAGATCGGGATCTGTATGAAATTCGGTTTAATGTTACTGAGTGTTTTGTTAAGTAGCGGCGTGTCGGCTGCGACTATTTCTTCAGATTGGGTAAAGGTGAAGAGCGTACGGGCCATTGTTGACGGTAATGTATACCTTGAAACAGAATCTATTGCTATGTGTGAAACTGATACTTTCTTACTGAAAGTAGACAGTGAGCTTGCCAGTGCCAGTTATGCCGCTTTGCTTGCTGCAGCCACTTCAGGCAAAGATGTGAAGCTGCAAACCTGGAAAACCTGTGCCGAAAACGACGGCTGGGGAACTGAAGTGCAAGCCATAACGGTGCAATTTTTCTGATGAGTTTGTTGCCGATTAAACAGCTTTGTAATCTAAAAAGTTTGGGACACCTATGAAAAAACTAATTTTTTTGATGCTATTTTGTTTTGCTGCTTCGGTTTCAGCGAGTTCATGGACGGGGAATGTAATAGTGGAGGAGATCTATCCTTCGCTGGATACACAAAGCGTCCTGTTTAAATTTACCAATATGCAGAATCCGACGGAGTGCAATGGTTTTAACTATTACATCTTGAAAAAAGATAACCTGATGTTTGAACAATTGTTTGCCTTGCTGATGTCTGCACAAGCCAGAAAGAGCTCGGTCAATGTGCGTTTGCACGGCTGTGGTGGCAACAACAATGAGTTTCCATTGATATACACCCTAATATCGCAGTGAATCCAGTTGGGGCTCGGGGTTAGGTGAGCTGAAACCTGACACCGTCCTCATTTGCATTGGCAATCAGTGTTCCGTGGAGAATTAGCGGCTGTTTTTAGTTAAAAACGGCACACGCCCAGTGATAACGATTGAATAGGCGAAAAAGCCTAAAGCCGAAAAGATAAGAGTGCTGATACCAATTTCTGTCCACTGAGCAGTTGCCAGATTGTAAAGCAAAAAACCAATAACCATCAGGGTGGGGCTGGCGCATAGACCGATCATAACTCGGACATTGGCGGGCAGTTTGGATTGTGAGACTGACATAATAGATTCAATAATTTACCAGCGCTCAGCTTAATCTGGATTGCGCTTAAATTCCAGGACAAAGCAGGTTCCATGGCCATATTCACTTTCGCAATAGATGCTACCTTTTAGGCGCACATCGATCAGATTCTGAATAACGTGTAAGCCCAGCCCTTTTGCGCCTTTGTTTCTGGCAGTGGTATAAAACGGATCGAAGATGCGTTTTAGTTTATCTTCCTGAATACCGCAGCCATTGTCTTTTACTTCGATGCGAAGCTTATCTTCTCGCTCAGTAACCAGTATTTCGATGCGCCCGCTGAGCCGGCCTTCGAAGGCGTGAATGAGCGCGTTCATCAGCAAATTTGTGAGAATTTGTGCGATGGTACCAGGATAATTGTCCAACCATAGCTCTTTTGGACAAGTGAACTGTAGTTCAATATTTTGCGCTTTGAGTTGTGACTTAATACTCAGAGCAATTTCTTCGATGTAACTGTGAAGTTCAAATTCGCGGCGCTGATCAGACACTTGATCCACCGCAACCTCTTTGAAGCTGCGCACCAGTTGTCCGGCTTTTTCCAGGTTGTTTTGGATGAGGGCGGCATTTTCACTGATTTGTTCAATGTGCTGACGCATTTCGGTTTTTCTGATTTTGCCTTCTAACAGGGATATTGCTAATCCCGTGCTATTGTCTTGTAGTGTCGATGCTGCGGTGATACTGATACCCAAAGGGGTGTTGATTTCATGAGCAACCCCTGCCACCAGGCTGGACAAAGCGTGGAGTTTTTCTGATTCGATGATTTGCTTTTGGGCTGCAACTAATTCATCACTGCGCTGCTGCACCAGGCTTTCTAACTTGGCTTGTTCACGCTTTAAAGCGCGAGTGCGCAGCTTTATCCATATCAGGACTATGCCTAAAACGAGCGCGACGCAAAGGATTTGGAACCAGTGGCGTTGCCAAACAGGGGGAACAAGAGCAATGTGCAGTGACGCCGGCTTTAAGCTCCAGATACCAGCGCTGTTGGCTCCTTTTACCTGAAACTGATATTCACCCGGTCGCAACCCCGTAAAGCGTATCGTGGGTTCGAATATAGGAGCCGACCAATCGTCATCCAAACCGAGTAAGCGATATTGGTAGCGGTTATTTTGGGGGGCCACTAAATCCAACGTGGCAAAATCAACTCTAATCTCCCGTGTTGCAGAGGGCAAAACTAACGTTTGATTATCTTTTGGGGATTGCAGTTTTTGAGGTTTACGGTCTATCCAAAGTTGCGTTATATGTGTTTTTGGGGGAGCCTTTTGGGTGTTCAACTGAGACAGGTTTACGGTGGTATAACCACCACGACCACCGAATACAAAATGGGCTCTGTTTAAACTTACTTTACTGTTGCTGCTGAATTCAAGACCGTGTAAATCGTTTGTCTGAGAATAATTAACAAAATACTGTTCTTTGCGACGGAATTCATGCAGGCCAAAATCCGAGCTGAGCCAGAGGTTGCCGTTGTGATCCTCCAGCAGGGCACGGATATTAGTATTAGCCAAGCCGTCCTCCACATCATAATGAATAAAGTTAGCGTTTTGTTCGTCGAGACGATCTAAACCGGCCTCTGTGGCTACCCAAATTTGATTGTCACGGGTTTGATAAATATCGTTGATACTGTTACTGGATAACTCAGCTCCTCCGAGATCACGGTTCTCGTAGCGAATGAATCTTTCTTTAAAGGGAACATATAGGTTTAATCCACCGCCGTTCGTTCCTATCCAGATGCGCTTTTGACGGTCTTGATATATTTTTGTAGCGGCGTTATAACTCAGTGAAGTCGGCTCATTAGGGACATTTTTAAAGTGTTGAACTTCGCCATTTTTTACTTTTACGACGCCTTCCAGTTTTAATGCCAGCCACATCGCACCATCATGATCAAAAAACACTTGGGAAATACCAGGCGAATTGATACCCGGTAAACCGTGATAGCGTTCCACTTCTCTGCGGTTTTTGGTAATACTAAACAGCCCGTCCTCAGAGGCTAACCAAAGTGAGCCATGACGGTCTTCTGTGATACCCCAAACTCCCTTTATGTCCAATGTTTTGGTGGGGTAAAACGGTTCTGGCGCACTACCTGTGGACTGTTGCAAATAGAGTCCATCTTGGGTACCTATCCATACTTTTTCTGTACTATCAACGTAAAGGCTCAATACTTGAGAGAGGCTGCCAGCCACCCCTTGTTTATCGATGTATTGGGTGGTGGCACTGAACAAGCCCGGTTTAAACTGGATTTTTGCCAATCCTCCGTAGCGTGTGGCAACCCACAATAAGCCATTGTTATCAAACCGTATGGCGCGTAAATCATCCTGGCTCAGGATGACAAAGTTCCCTTCAGAAGTAAGGGGTAAAAAGCGCTTCTTATCGGGCGAAAACAGGTACAGGCCTTTTTGTGCACCTACCCAGATATGGCCGTTTGCATCCTCCTGGATGGCAGTAATACCCGAGTGTATGGGAGTATTTGAGGGTTCATAAGCACTAAAAACACCCGTTTTACTGTTAAATTCGCCAAAACCTATTTCCGTGCCTACCCAAAGTCGTCCGGCTCGGTCAGTGTATAGTCGGCGAATCAGGGAGTTGTTCAGGCTATCGGGCTGTCCCGGTGTGTGGTAATAGCGTTGGAAGCGACCTTGCTGTCGATCCGTGAGTTTGTTTAATCCGTCACTGGTGCCAGCCCAAATATAACCTTCGGCATCTTCAGTAATAGACCATACCCGGCTATGGCTGATACTTTGCGGATCGCTTTTATCGTGTAGGAAGCTGCGAAAGCTTTTATCCTTTTCGTTGAAAAGCGCCAGCCCACCGTTGTAGCTTCCAACCCAGATCCGCCCCTGTGAATCTTCATATATGGTTTGTATTCTGTTGGAGCCAATACCATTCCCATTGCCATCATTTTTGAAAACTGCCAGCGCTTGCAAGTTTTTGTCATACAATGCCAGGCCTTTCCCCCAGCTGCCTAACCAAAAACGGCCCTTGCTATCGATAAAGGCGTTACTGCTATCGGTAGTTGCTATGGTGAAATCGCTTGCTCCCTCGGCACTGAAGGTGTTGAATCTGACGCCGTCGTAGCGCACCAATCCCTTTGGGGTGCCCAGCCATAAAAATCCTTTTTCGTCCGTCATTAATGAATAGACACTGGCAGCAGGCAAGCCCTCGGCTACCGATAACCTCTCAATGGAGGTAAATACCGCCTCATTGGCAATCGCGCGCAATGGCAGCCCCATAAAAAAGGAAATAAACAGTGTTATCACAAGATAAGAAGTAAAGCAGGGTTTAAAAACGCGCAAGGAATATGTCACCAAGGTTCAGATGTCTATCATTTATCCTAGCAGACAATAGTATCTGAACAAGATTGTGCTTTTGTGACGTGATAGGTTACGACGCAATCACGATTGATTTGGTAATAGCCTCTTTTTTTGCTAAACCTCAAACCCGATAATTATAAATGAGTTTATCGGGGTTTAAGTTAATGATCCGAACTAAGTTTCCGCTTTCCTTCAAATTAAGTTTCTTATTCTCAGTCGCTAAATATGTAATAAATAGTTACTAAATTGGTCGGAGGATGAGTGTTACTTCTCTATTTCGGTTCTTCGTATTGCTGAAGGTATGATTTTGTGATTAAAGTTATATGATTTTGTAACTATTTACTTGGTAAACCTTTATGCCTTTTTTATTCCTTAAAAAATACATTGCTGGTTGCTGGTCATTTAAGAAATTGCTGTTTTTTTTGATGTTGCTGCTAGGCTTTTCAGTGAACGCTCAGGAGAATCCTTGGGCCAGTTGTGTTTCTGCAATTGATTACACGCATGCGCCAGGCAGTTCTGAAGAGATACGAGTTTTTGATAAATTTCAGCGCGATATAACCCACGCGGGAATTGCGTTGATGGATTGGGAAGGGTTTGTCGATAATCCGCATTTTGAGTTCACATTACATCCTCCTGAAGGTGTGGTTTTTCCAATATCGGTAGAGATCAGGGCGAATGATGCACCGCGACTTTATTTGTTACAACGTAATCGTTTTGAACACCCCTATGATATATGGGATTACTTTTCGGTACACAATGAAACCGGACCGCTTTGGGGAGTTGAACTGAGAAGTTGGAAAGGGGAAAACATATTAGGTGGGGTGTCTCACGATCTGAGTGATGAAGCTCTCCGGGAAATAGGGTTAATTCGAGAATACCGTGTTTTTTATGAGCATGACTTTCCATTGCGATTGTTCACAGGTATTCACCCAGACAGAGAAGCAGGGGATGAGCAGTATCAATTGCAAATAAAAATGGTTGATCAGGAAGTCAAAACCTACGAGCAAACTGTCAATGTATCCGTTTGCGATCAAGATATCCCCGACAGGGAGGTGGAATTTCAGTTTCATTTGGACTATTCGGCAGATTTTGATGGATACCTGGAAACCACAACTGATGGTATGAAGGTCAAAGAGGGGCATGAACGAATTCTCAATGATTTGGCCTATTTTTTTGAAGATATGCAGTTTGATACCATCGAAGAAGGGGGCTGCAGCGCGTTTGTTAATTGGACGGTGGAAGATCAACCGGGATATAAAGCGAACAGCAAAGCATATAGCAATGGCTACTATCTTTTTATGGCTTCTCATAGTGGTGGTGGTGGACTTTCAAGTACTACAGTACACACTTCCAATGGTGAAGCTACAGATTTTCCAGCTTGTGGTTTTTGGGGCACCAACCCTAGAGATGAGCTGAGTACTTACGTCAATACTCGAATTTACCTACCTGAGGATGATTGGTGGCGCACCAGTACTTATTTTAAAGTTTGGGGGCGAGACGGTGAGTGTTTAGGCGATTCGCTAGGTGATCCAGGAAACGGCTGTATTGAATGCCCAGATGATGAAGAATGGTGTGGTCATATACGGGGGGATTTCTACTGGCCAAACTTGCACGAACTCAATCATGGCCTAACCATGAGTACGGCTTGGCCCCGCTGGAAAGAATGGTTTGATAGTGACACCTTATGTATCGATGATGAAGCCTCGATAATGCAATTTGGCTCGTGTTTACCCATGTATAAAACTGATCACGTTGTGACCTCTGGTTTGCGCACTGAATCCAATAAGCCACCCGATATTGGGCGTACTATGTTCAAGCGCTACGATTTGTTGCTGATGCAAGCTGTGGGTTGGGAACTGAGAGATACCACCATGCTTACAGCTCTCTCCATTTATTCCAGTGAATTTGAGCAAGGTCAAGTTGGAGAGACGTACGAAGCACAAGTTGAAATAATGGGGGGGATCCCGAGTTATGTTGTTCGAGTTGTATCGGGCTATTTACCACCGGGTTTAAGTCTCAATAGTTTCAATGGGAAAATTCAAGGTACACCAACTCAAGCTGGAGATTTTGATTTTGAAATCGAAGTACTGGATTCAGATCAATACAATGTGCTGAGAAGAAATGGTGTTAAAAAACAGTTCAATATGGTGATTTATGATTAAGAAGCAGAAATTAAATCGCCTTAGGCTCATTTTCATTGGGTTAACAATGTGTTTTGGGACATCTGTTTTGGCGGCGAGTCCTGAAATATTATCCCCTTTGGGTCCGGAAATCTTAGAGTCAGAATCTGAACCTCTTGGGGAAGGAGCGCTAGTTACGTTTCGTTGGAGTCACCCACCCGAAGCGGATGTCAACGACTGGGCAATATATGTAGGCAGTACGGTAGGGAGTTGGGACTATCGACGCATTACCCACATGAATCGCTATCATTACGTCTATGAAACGTTACCGGAAGAAGAAGCACTTAAAGTGGGTATCCCAGCCGATGGTCGAACGATTTATGTCCGTTTTTTCTGGATAACTGAGGAAAATGGTACACAGTATACCGACTTGGAATACATTACTCCCAAATACAATGTAATAGACATTGATGGCGATGGATTGAGCGAGTTTATGGATGAGGATGATGACGGTGATGGTGTTAACGATGTGGATGACGCTTTTCCCAATGACGCTACCGAGACATCTGACTTTGATGGTGACGGCATTGGAGACAATGCGGATCTTGATGATGACAACGACGGAGTTGCAGATATAGACGATTGTGAGCCTTTGGATGCTAGCAACAGTGAAAACTGTGCAGAACCCGGCGATGGCAACGACACAGCATTCACCGCTTATGATTACACCGGGGATGGCAAAGCCGATGTAGGGGTGAGACGAGCCAGTAATTTTTATCAGTATATCGCCAGCTCAGATGATGGTGACATTTTGCGTCACCAGTTTGGCCGAAGTAGTGAAGATATTAGCGTCAGTGGTGACTTTGATGGGGACGGTATTGCAGATGTTGCCGTTCGTCGTCCCTCGAATCAAATGTGGTACATCTTGAATTCCTCCGACAGCGAAATCCAACGCATCAATTTTGGATTGCAAGCGGAAGATATCCCTGTACCCGCTGATTACGATGGCGATGGCATTACCGATATCGCCGTGAGACGTCCTTCTAATCAAATGTGGTATATCTTGAATTCCTCCGACAGCCAAATCCAGCGTATTAACTTTGGTTTGCAAAACGAGGATATTCCAGTTCCCGCAGACTATGATGGCGATGGTAAGGCCGATGTCGCTGTGCGGCGGTCGTCAAATCAAATGTGGTATATATTGAATTCATCAGATGGCGAAATTCAACGCATTAATTTTGGGCTGCAAGAAGAAGACATTCCGGTACCTGCGGATTACGACGGTGATGGCAAAGCCGATGTTGCGGTGCGCAGAGCGTCGAATCAAATGTGGTACATATTAAATTCTTCTGATAATGACATTCAGCGCATTCGATTTGGCTTACAGGAAGAAGATATTCCGATTCCTGCTGATTACGATGGCGATGGTAAGGTCGATATCGCTGTCAGGCGGCCATCCAATCAATACCAATATATTCTGAGAAGTAGTGATGGCGAAATTGACAGAGTGTTGTTCGGCAGAGATGCCACCGATATGCCACTTGCTGCACCCGTAATGACCAGAATGTCAGCCACCGTAAATTAATATCTTAATAACAGGGAGCGACCGCTCCCTGCATTCCAGACTCTTGCCTCGCTTATTTGTCCTGAACGACAAGCAATAGCGCCTTCGATTGTCGTATACAATCTCTTCTCATTGGTATGCCAAAAATGCATTTTGGTATAGCCAGATCTTGTTTTCCTGACCGATTTATTACTTATTTAATTGATTCATTGATAAAACTCTTGCCTTGTTAAGTAAAGAAATGGGGTGGTTGAACATGCTTATTACCAAAGATGAATCTGTACATTTAGTAATGGGCCACCCAACTAATGTTTAATTTTTACCTTCTTAAAGTGTTGATATTATTGGTTTTTTAATTTCTTTTGTCTTTTTTTTACTAACGCTTTTCATGCTTTTTAATAAATTTCTTTCGTCACGTGTTAACCGATTACTTGATTGGTATTATAAATTGGTTGACAAAATGGTAATACAAAATTACTGTTTTAACGTGTCTCTATGTGGCGACTAATGGTAAGCATATTGACTGCAAAAGAATGAATCGTATTTTTTGCGTGTGGTTGGCCAGGTTTGTAAGCCGAAGTTTGAAAGACGCAGAAAGTGAAAAGTGCAAGTGTAATCAGGAGTAATTCATGTCTAAACCTGTTATTGGTTTTATCGGTCTTGGCCTTATGGGCGGCAACATGGTGGAAAATCTGCAAAACAAAGGATATCCACTGATTGTTATGGATCTGAACAAAGACGCTGTCGCAAAATGTGTTGAGCGAGGCGCACAAAGCGCAGCTTCGGCACAAGAGCTGGCTGCGGGTGCAGATATTGTGATGTTGTGTTTGACCACTTCGGAAATCGTCGAAAAGGTCATTTACGCTGAAAATGGCATCTTGGCAGGCATCAAACCCGGCGCAGTGTTAGTGGATTTCGGAACCTCCATTCCCGCATCCACACGTAAAATTGGGGCTGACCTGGCGCAAAAAGGCGTTGGCATGATTGATGCTCCACTTGGACGTACCCCAGCGCATGCGAAAGATGGGCTGCTCAACATTATGGCCGCCGGTGAATTGGACACCTTCAACAAAGTTAAACCTGTACTGGAAGACCAGGGGGAAAATGTCTTTCATCTTGGTGCACTTGGCGCAGGGCATACCACAAAGCTCATCAATAACTTTATGGGTATGACAACCGTTTGCGCAATGTCGCAAGCGTTTGCTGTGGCACAACTTTCAGGTGTTGATAAGCAGCAACTGTTCGACATCATGTCTACCGGGCCTTCCAGTTCTCCCTTTATGCAGTTTTGTAAAAACTATGCGGTGGACGGCGTCAGTGATTTGGGCTTCTCTATCGCCAACGCCAATAAAGATTTGCATTACTTTTTACAAATGCTTTCAGATCTGGGCACCCAATCGGATATTGCCCAAGGTAGTTCAGGCTATCTGCAGGCAGGCGTCGACGCTGGAATGGGCCGAGGCAATGTGCCTGAGATTTTCGATTATTTCCTGAAACTCGAAAAATAATAGTTCTGCCGTAACAAGGTGAAGTGGTCGCTATGCAGTTGCTAAAAAGTAAGATGTTGAAGTGGTTTTGGTTGTTGGGTTTTCTGACCTGTTCGGCGACCGCAAACGAGTATTTTGTTGCGGATCAACAGGCCTATCAAAATATCCTGCCAAAGCTGGTGGCAGGGGATACCGTGGTACTCAAAAACGGTGTTTGGCAAGATTTCGAAATCTTGTTTGAAGGTCAGGGTACTGCCTTTGCGCCGATTAAATTGCAAGCCGAAACTAAAGGCAAGGTGATTTTGTCCGGGCAGTCCAATCTGAGGTTAGCAGGACAGTATTTACAGGTTTCTGGCTTGGTGTTTAAACAAGGGTATACGCCTACCAGTGCAGTGATTGCTTTTCGTCGCGATAAAAACAATCTGGCCTTTCGCTCGCGGGTAACCGAAGTGGTTATTGATAACTACAATAATCCCGACAAGCAAGAGTCGGATTATTGGGTAGCCCTGTACGGTCAATACAACCGCTTTGACCACAACCATCTGGTGGGTAAACGCAACAAAGGGGTAACCGTCGCTGTCAGGTTAAACAGTGCGGATAGCCAGAACAATTACCATCAAATTGATCATAACTATTTCGGCTATCGCCCGGTATTTGGCTCTAATGGTGGTGAGACATTGCGCATCGGCACCAGTCACTTCTCTTTGACTGACTCCCACACCTTGGTGGAAAACAATTACTTTGAGCAAACCAATGGCGAAGTAGAAATCATTTCGGTGAAATCGGGTAAAAATATCTTGCGTGGCAATGTATTTTACGAGGCGCGTGGCACGTTGACCTTACGCCATGGCAACGGGAATCTGGTGGAAGACAATATTTTTATTGGCAACGGGGTGGATCACACGGGTGGGATCCGCGTTATCAATAAAGATCAGATCATTCGCAATAATTATCTAGAAGGGTTAACCGGTTATCGTTTTGGTAGTGGATTTACCATCATGAACGGTGTGCCTGACTCGCCCATCAATCGCTATCATCAGGTAGAGAATGCCCGGGTGGAACACAACACTTTTATAAATGTTCAACACCTACAACTGGCGGCCGGAAGTGATGCTGAACGCAGTGCGGTACCGATCAACAGTCAATTGACTGATAACCTGGTGTTTAATGAGTCTGGCGTTCAACCTTTCACCGTATTTGATGATGTCAGCGGAATTAAGATAACCGAAAACGTTGCCAATAGTGCTCCTGTTGCTGCTGTAGATCATGGTTTTGAGGTACGAGAATTAGCCATGCAACGGCTAGACAATGGCTTGCTGTATCCGCTGTCCGAGCAAATTCAATCAGGTGTTAGTCGAGATCTCAAGGTCTTGAAAAAATCAGACGTGGGTGTGGGCTGGTACTCTAAAACGCCAGCTATCATTGCTTTTGATTCCGGTAAGGTTATTCCGGTCAGTACCACTTCTGAAGCGCTAATGTCTGCGGTTGTACAAGCTAAATCGGGTGATACTCTGCTGCTGGAACCCGGTGCGTACATCGTACCTAAATTGATCACTATTGATAAAACCCTGACCATCAAAGCCAAACAAGCCCAACAAAGCATTCTTTCATTTGAGCGCAGCAGTTTGTTTGAGATCCGGGATGGCGGCAATTTAAAGCTGGATGGTCTGACGTTATCTGGTGTACACAGTCCTGATGCGGCGGGCAATACGCTTCTGCGCAGCAAAAAATGGGGCATGGTGCACAATTATCGTTTGCAGGTGCTCAACTGTGTGATTGAGGAGTTAAACGTCAATCATAGCTTTGATTTTTTTGCCACGGGCAAGGGCGCGTTTGCCGATGAAATCATTCTGATCAACAACGACTTTAGTGACATCAGTGGCAACATTTTGCGTCTTAACAGTGAAATTGAAGATCTGGGTATCTACAACGCTGAATATGTCACCTTGCAGAACAATCGCTTTAGAAATGTGGCCGGAGCAATCGCGGCACTTTATCGGGGGGGCACCGATGAAAGCACATTCGGTCCACATTTCACCTTTGACAACAACCAACTTGAAAAGGTGGGCTTTGGTAAACGCAATAAACAAAAAGCCAGTGTATTTTTGCACGGCGTACAGGTGGCCAATGTTACCGCTTCGCGCTTTGAGCAGTCTGCCCCTATTGTTATCGAGCACACCGTTGGTGAACCGAAATCCCGCATCGTCGGCAATGAGTTTATTACTACTGATGCACCTGAAATAACTGAGCTACGGGTGTCTGGGCCACACACTGCCGTGTTGGAACAGAATCAGATTATTCAGTCGTCTGAGGAGAACCGCTAAGATGTACCAAGCGCTGGCCAGGTTGATGAAAAAATCGCTACAGGCGTTGGTTTTACTCTGTCTCGCTGGCTGTGTTTACACGGCGAGTGTGCAGGCTCAACATCCAAATCTGGTGCTCACCAGCGAAGATGTGCGCGCAATGCGAGAGGCTGTAACTCAATCAGGCGGTTTCGCTGAGGCTTATCAGGAACTCGTTAGTCAGGTTGAAGGCCAAATGTCCCAACCAATCCAGGTGCCCACGCCACAAGATGGCGGTGGCGGTTACAGCCACGAACGGCATAAGAAAAACTATCAGCTGATGCACAACGCGGCGGTGTTGTATCAATTAACCGAAAACACCGTATATGCGAAGTTTGTTGCTGATATGCTGCTTCAATACGCCGCAATGTATCCCGATTTGCCGCTGCACCCTAAGCGTAAAATGAATTTTCAAAATCCCGGAAAGTTGTTTTGGCAAAGCCTCAATGAAGCGATGTGGTTGGTGTATACCATTCAGGCTTATGACATGATCGCTGCAAGCCTTGAACCAGCTGAGAATGCATCTATCACGCAAAAGTTATTGCGCCCGATGGCTTTGTTTTTGTCAGAAGGACAGCCTTCCACATTTGATAAAGTACATAACCACGGCACCTGGGCAACGGCTGCAGTGGGCATGACAGGTTATGTTTTAGGTGAGTCTGAATGGGTAGAGAAGGCATTATATGGCTTGGACAAATCGGGAAAGTCCGGTTTTTTAAAACAGCTGGATGAATTGTTTTCACCTCAGGGATATTACAATGAAGGGCCTTATTACCAGCGCTTTGCGTTGTTGCCTTTTATCACTTTTGCTCAGGCAATCAACAATAATCAACCCCATCGGGATATTTTTAAACATCGCGATGAGGTGTTACTTAAAGCTATCGATACCACTGTTCAGCTCAGTTACAACGGTTTGTTTTTTCCTATCAACGATGCCATCAAATCAAAAGGGCTAGACACGATTGAACTGGTGCACGGTGTGACACTGGCTTACAGCATGACAGGTGATACCGGTTATTTGGATATCGCACAAAAACAAGGACAAATTGTACTCACCGGAGCTGGCTTAAAAGTGGCACAGGCCCTGGAAGCGGAGTTAGCTACGCCTTATCAGTTCAAATCGGTGGCCTTTGGTGACGGTGCTGATGGCAAACAAGGTGCACTGGTAGTAATGAGAAGTGCTGACGCCAATCAACCTGGCGCAAACAATGGCAGTGCTGTTTTGTTTAAACCCGCTGCCCAAGGCTTAGGGCATGGTCACTTTGATAAACTGACCTGGCAGTTTTATCACAAAGGCGCAGAAATCGTATCTGATTATGGCGCAGCGCGTTTTCTGAACGTTGAAGCTAAATATGGCGGGCGTTATCTGCCTGAAAATACCAGCTACGCCAAACAAACAGTGGCTCACAATACCTTGGTGGTGGATGATACCAGCCACTTCAACGGTGAGTTGGACAAGGCCAATCGTCATCATCCCACTCTGAAGTTATTTGCAACAAACCAGTTTGGCACGGTGGCCAGTGCTCAAATTGATAGTGCTTATGCCGGGGTGAATTTAGAGCGCACCATGGCGTTATTGGATATTGCCGGACAAGCTAACCCTGTGGTGCTGGATATTTTCAATGTGAGCAGTGATAGCGCACGTCAGTTAGATCTGCCTGTGCACTATCTCGGGCAACTGATCAGCAGCAACTTTAAACGCCATGCCTGTACCAGTCAGTTATCGCCCTTAGGCAGCGCCAACGGCTATCAGCATTTGTGGCTCAAAGCCCAAGGTAAGCCTGGTAAAGGTATGGCTAAGGTCACCTTGCTCAATGACAACGGCAGTTTTTATACTTTGAGCACCTTAACCCAAGGCGATGAGCAGTTCTTGTTTACCCAAATTGGTGCGAACGATCCGGACTTTAACTTGCGCAATGAGCAAGCCGTAATCCGTCGTGTTGAGGGAGTCAAACAGCATACTTTTGTTTCTGTTTTCGAACCTCATGGGGACTATAACCCAAGCAAAGAATACACCCTTGATGCCAGTAGCAAACTTTCTGCAATCCATTATGAGACAAGAGGTGAGTTACTTCTTGTGCACCTTGTTCTCGATGGCACTGACTACCTGATAGCGATAGATAAGCGCAAGCGAGCAGAAGGTGTCAAAACCGCATTTAAATTTAAAAATCAATCCTATTCACTCAGTGGCCCCCTGGCGGTCTACCTGATGAACAATGACCTGGAGTAAGTGTTATGCAAAAGCAAAGTGAGCATTTCCTGTTTGCAAATGAGACCGAAATTGAAGACTTAGGAGGCGGCCTGAAGCGGCAAATGTTGGGCTACAATCAAGAAGTGATGGTAGTGAAGGTCTGGTTTGATAAAGGCGCTGAAGGTTACGTGCACAAACATCGTCACTCCCAGGTTACCTATGTCGAATCAGGGGAATTTCACTTCAGTATTGACGGCGAGGTGAAAGTACTTAAGCCAGGTGATAGCTGCATGATCCCACCTTATGCGGAACACGGTGCGGTATGTCCTACCGGTGGTGTTTTGATTGATACTTTCAGCCCTGCTCGGGAAGACTTTTTGGAGGCATAAGCTGTGAAATTTCAAGGTTTACGTTGGTGGGTGATAGCGCTCATTGCTATCGCCACCATCATTAATTACATCGATAGACAAGCCTTAAGTGTGCTGTGGCCAGATATTGTCGAAGATTTATTCCCTGATGAGTCGGCGCTGGAGCGGAAACAGATTTACGCTAACATCTCAGTGGTGTTTGTGTTTGCCTATGCGTTTGGACAAGCGATATTCGGTAAAATTTTTGATTGGGTGGGTACCCGTATCGGTTTTGTGTTGTCCATCGGTGTCTGGTCTTTGGCCACTATTGCCCATGCGTTTGCGCAAGGCGTAATGAGTCTGAGCATATTCCGCGCTATTTTAGGTGTGGCAGAAGCTGGAAACTGGCCAGGTGCGGCTAAATCCAATGCCGAATGGTTTCCCACGAAAGAGCGGGCTTTGGCACAGGGTATTTTTAATTCGGGTGCGGCCATTGGCGGCATTATTGCCATTCCTCTGATTGCCTATCTGACAGTTTATTTTAGCTGGCAAATGGTGTTTGTGGTGGTGGGCTCTTTGGGTTTCATCTGGCTGTTGCCGTGGTTAATTTTAGTTAAAGCGCCGCCGGGTAGCCATCCCTGGATCACTGAAGAAGAGAAACAGTATATTCTCACCGGACAAAAGGTCACTACTGAAGAAGTTGTGCAAGATGCTGCTGAGCAAGAAGAGTATTGTCCTGATTTGCGAGAGTTATTGTCGCGCAAAGAAAGCTGGGGCGTGATCATTGCGTCTGCGGCAATAGATCCAATCTGGTGGCTCTTTGTTTTCTGGATACCGATTTACCTCAATGAAGTCTATGCCATGGATGTTCAGGCCATCGGTATTTATGGCTGGGTGCCTTATGTCGGTGCTATGTTTGGCGCCTGGTTTGGTGGCATTCTGGCACAGAATCGTTTGAAGGCAGGCTGGGACACAGATAAAACCCGTAAACTTACAATTACCCTTGGTTGTTTGATCATGCTTCCCGCGTTGTTGGCAATGGCCAATCCTGGTGAGCCCGAAATTGCGGTATTGATCATGGCGGTGATCTTGTTTGGATTTCAAACGGCTATTGGCAATGTACAGACGCTACCCAGTGATCTGTTGGGCAAAAAAGCGGTGGGCACCTTGGCGGGCTTTGCTGGCATGGCAGCCAAACTCGGTGCGGTGGGTTTAACTTCATTGGTGCCGGTATTAACTGCGGATGGCAATTACACTTCTGCCTTTGTTATTGGCGCGACCTTGGCGATTACTGCGGTGGCGGCTGTATGGTTCTTGATCCCCAAAATTACACCGCTGAGCAAGGTGAAATAGCACCATGAAAACCATCTATTTTATGGGAGAGTGCATGATTGAGCTCAAGCCCATTGAACAGACGCTGATGCAACAATCCTTTGCTGGTGATGTGTATAATTCTGCGGTGTATTTGAAGCGCAGTTTTCCAGACATCAACTGCGCCATGGTCACGGCTGTAGGCGTAGATGCTATGAGTGATAACATGCTGCAGGTTTTTGCCCGGGAATCGTTGGACACGCAATTTGTTTTTCGTCATCCGGAAAAGGTCCCCGGTTTATATCTCATAGCTACTGATGTGTCTGGTGAGCGCAGTTTTACCTATTGGCGCAGTGATTCAGCAGCCCGAAAAATCCAGGACTTCTTAGTGCCCGAGGCGGTGCGACAGCTTGCAAGTGGCGACATGTTTTTTCTCTCCGGGATTTCACTGGCGGTGATTGAAGAGTCGGCGCGGGGAGGCTTTTGGCGAACTCTTGAGGGACTGAAACGCGCCGGTGTCAAGATTGTTTTTGATCCCAATTATCGCGCCAGACTGTGGCGTGACAAAGAGCAAACCAGAAAACAATACGACAGTGCTTTTCGCCTTGCGGATATTGTTCTGCCCGGATTAGAAGATCTCAGCGAGTTATATGACTTTGATTCAATGGCTCAGGTACTGAGGTTTTGCCAAGGCTACGATATTACGGAAATCATCATTAAAAACGGTCCAGAATCTGTGGTTTCCTGGTGTGATGGTCGCCATGCTGAGCATCAAGTCACACCTGTTGAGAAGGTCATCGATACCACATCAGCTGGCGATGCATTTAACGGCGTGTACCTGGGGGCGCGGCTTTCGGGTATTACCCTGGATGCAGCAGTGCAACTGGCCGCAGCGGCTGCTAGCACTGTGATCCAGCACCCGGGGGCTATTGCGCCAAAACAGGCTTTTATTAATGCCATGCAGGAGGCCGGACTGACACCTGCTTAATACGCATAAGCACCTTTAATCCGTCGAGCCATCGGCGCAATCAACACACAACAAAGAGAGAACGAACAATGACCTGTTTTTCGGAACTGATGTCAGGGCAATCGCTATTGCCAATTATTCAGGCCAATACCCCAGAGGAAGGTATCAATATAGCGCATGCGATGAGCAATGCCGGACTTAATTTAGTAGAGGTGGTGTTGCGTACAGAGGCGTCGCTTGAGGCGATTGTGGCAATTAAGCAGGCGCTGCCTTCTCTCAAAGTCGGCGCAGGTACGGTGACTGATGAGGGGTTATTAAGGTCCGCTCTTGAGGTAGGTTCTGATTTTATCGTGACGCCCGCGGTGTCCGAAAAATTATTGGCTGCATTAGCTATTACCGAGGTTCCTGTGTTGCCAGGCGTATCTAATAACGGTGACATTATGTTGGCTAAAGAAGCCGGGTTTGAAGAATTGAAGCTCTTTCCGGCGGAATTGTCCGGCGGTGTGCCTTTCCTGTCAGCTGTGGCGGCGGTATTCCCACAATTGCGATTTTGTCCCACCGGCGGTGTAAAGCCCGCTAATCGACGAGACTACCTTGCGCTGAGCAATGTGTTTGCTGTGGGGGGAACCTGGGTAGCAACTCCGGCATGGGTGCAACAACAAGACTGGTCTGCAATTACTACTGCGTGCCAAGAGGCCCTTAACTAAATCTATAGAAGAGAATGGTTATGAATCTGAGTCAAATTAAACCCGGCGTTGTTGTTTCTCAGCAAGTGACAGAGGTCTATCAAGACGCCCGAACAAAACAGTACGCGATTCCCGCGGTTAATGTCATTAGCACTCAATCAATCAACGCAACGCTGGAAGCTGCCCAGGCAGCCAACTCCCCGGTGATCATTCAGCTGTCCAATGGCGGGGCACAATATTTTGTAGGTAAAGGACTGACTTTACCGGGTCAGGGCACTGCTGTTCTGGGCGCGGTGGCAGCGGCCAAATATGTGCATGAAGTCGCTGCCAGCTACAATGTTCCGGTGATGCTGCACACGGATCATGCCGCTAAAAAATTGCTGCCCTGGATTGATGGATTATTGGACGAAGGCGAACGCTTTTTTGCTAAGACAGGTAAGCCACTGTTTAGCAGTCACATGTTAGATTTGTCAGAAGAATCGCTGCAAGAAAACATCGATATCTGTACCCACTACCTCAAAAGAATGAGCCAAATGGGTATGACTTTAGAAATTGAACTGGGCTGCACCGGAGGCGAAGAAGACGGGGTCGACAACACCCATCTTGATAATTCTGCCTTGTATACACAACCAGAAGATGTGGCCTATGCTTACGAGCGCCTGAGTGCTATCAGCCCACATTTTATTATTGCCGCGTCATTTGGCAATGTGCACGGTGTATATAAGCCAGGCAATGTACAACTTACCCCTTCTATTTTGCGTGACTCGCAAACTTTTGTATCTGAAAAGTTCCAGTTGCCCGCCAATAGCCTCAACTTTGTCTTTCACGGTGGCAGTGGTTCTGAACCTGAAAAAATTGCTGAAGCCATTGGCTACGGTGTGGTGAAGATGAATATCGACACCGATACACAATGGGCTACCTGGCAAGGGGTGTTGCAGTATTATCAGCGACACGAAGCCTGGTTGCAGGGACAAATTGGCAATCCGAATGGGGCAGATAAACCCAATAAGAAATTTTACGATCCCAGGGCATGGTTACGCCAGGGAGAATGCGCAATGGTGGCGCGTTTGCAGCAGTGCTTCACTGATCTCAACTGCCAGAACAGGTATGTATCATGCGCAGACTAATACCCGTATTGAAACAAGATGGGGTCGACAGCGAATTAATCATGCTGATCCGCACCATTTTAGCTGCTACCAAAGAAATTGCATTTCGCGTCAGTCAGGGAGAACTGGCGGGCATTCTGGGCTCGACACTGAACGAAAACATTCAGGGTGAAGTGCAGAAAAAGCTGGATATCGTTGCTAATCAATTGCTCAAAGAAATTTTATTAGATGATGAATCGGTCCGTGCTATCGCTTCTGAGGAGGAAACTCATGTGGTAGGCGGGCACCCGCAAGGTGCTTACATCGTGGCCTTTGATCCGCTGGATGGCTCATCCAATATCGATGTTAATGGTCAGATAGGCACGATTTTTACTGTATATCCGGCCCGTGACGATGTGCCCTATGATGATGAACGCCAATTTGCACAACCCGGAAAACAACAGGTTTGTGCCGGCTATGTATTGTATGGACCTTCGTCGATGTTGGTGATGAGTACCGGCGGACCGACGCGCTGTTATACCCTGGATAACACCCATGGTGGTTTTTTACTCACCCAAGAGCAGTTACAGGTGCCCGACGACAGCCGTGAGTTTGCGGTAAATATGGCGAATTACCGGTACTGGGGGTATCGCACTCAGCGTTACTTTGATCAGTTGTTATTTGCGTCTGAGGCATACAAAAACAGTTCTATTCGTTGGAATGCGGCCATGGTGGGGGATATGCACCGGATATTAAGTCGCGGTGGATTGTTTCTGTACCCTGAAGACGAACGTAATGGCAACCAAAACGGCAAAATTCGATTGCTTTACGAAGCTAATCCTCTGGCTTTTTTATTGCATCATGCGGGTGGAAAAGCCACAGCACAAGGATGCGACATACTGGCTATGCAACCTCAGACATTGCACCAAAGAGTGCCGGTAGCCGCAGGCTCAGCCAAGCAGGTTAACGACTTTAACAACCTGGTGACAGTGGAGTCAGCAGCATGTTAAATCGGAAATTCGCCGCCATTATATTGTTCGTTTTATCCTGCCAGGTGCCTATTGCCAATTCTAATGAGAGTGCCATAGCGAAATCTCAAGATAAGGCTTCAGCGGAAGCAATGCCGCAAAGCCATATTCAATTGGGGGCGGGGATACTATTAGGTGACTGGTCCGGGTTGACGGCGGCCAATAAACCTGGACAGAACTTTGACCTACTGGGGTGGAGTTTAACCTTACCGACGGATCTCAATGAGGATGGCAAAGCTGACCTTATCTTTGAAAAACCATTGAGTAACGGGTTCGAATTGAGTCCCTTGTTCTACACCGCGAAAGACGGCGGCATGGTGTTTGCCAGTCCAAATCAGGGGGCCAAAACCTCAAAAAATACCAAATACCCCAGAACCGAGCTTCGAGAAATGCTGCGCCGTGGCAACACCCGTATTAAAGTCAAAGGGATCAGTAAAAACAATTGGGTATTCAGCTCTGCGCATGGTTCAGTAAAGCGCGATGCGGGTGGCGTTGGCGGGACGTTAGAGGCTACGCTGGCGGTAAATCGGGTATCTGTCACGGGAGATAAATCCAAAGTAGGGCGAGTGATCATTGGTCAGATACATGCCACAGACGATGAGCCAATTCGGCTTTATTACCGCAAATTGCCGCACCACGAACGAGGCTCAGTCTATTTTGCCCATGAAATCAATGGCGGCGACGATATATGGGTTGAAGTGTTAGGGTCCCGCTCCAGCTCAGCGGATGATCCCGAAGAGGGTATCGCGCTGAACGAGAAGTTTAGCTATAAAATATCTGTCGAAGATGAATCCCTCTATCTCACCCTGATACGTCAACAAAAGCCCAATGTTCACCAGCATCTGGACATGAGCAACAGTGGCTATGGTGACAATAGTCAATACATGTACTTTAAGGCCGGAGTTTACAATCAAAACAATGGGGGAGAGCCGCGGGACTATGTACAAGCTACCTTCTATCATTTAGATACCAGCCATTAAGTCATCTATTGTATTTATGACCACATCACATGGCATTGACTAGAACTCAGGAGCGGTTTATCGCTTCTGTGCACACTTGTCAGACACTGCCGCACTCTGCGCTATCAATCGCTCGCCTTTCCTTCTCAATTTATTGGTAATAACCACATTCCCTATTGGTAATTGTCGCCACTTAATTTCAAATACCAATAAATGTTTTCCTTGTAAAAAAATTGTTAGTTAATTGGTGCGAAAAAGTGGTAATTGTTAAATTTGTATGTTTATACTGTCCAATAGGTTAACAATTGAAGTGGTAAAAAACCTTAAATTGGTAATAACAAGCGATTTTTTAAAATTCATCATTGCAACCAAATTATCGGGTTTCCACAGATCAGTAATACAGAGAAGAAACGCATTATGAACTCTAAAAGGTTTGCCTTGTGTGCCATTGCCCTCGCGCTGGCAGGGTGTGGTACAGGCTCAGACTCAGACAATAACCCCAACAGCCGGGGTTCAATCGCTTTGCAAGGAATTGCACAAACAGGTGAAACCCTCACTGCAACCGTATCTGATCCCGACGGAATCTCTGGTGCAGTGAGTTACATCTGGTACGCCGATGGGGAAATCATCGAAGGTGCCACTGGTGCTTCTTTTACGCTTACTGATGCGCAAATTGGTCTTCCAATTACCGTGCAGGCATTTTACACAGATGATATTGGTATTAACGAATCTCATATCAGCACCGCGACAGATGATGTGGCAGCGATTCCTTTTGAGGGCAGTGTTTCTATTTCAGGCGATGCACTGGTGGGCGCAACCCTAACCGCTTCAGTGAGTGACGATAATGGCTTGGAAAATGCGGTGATTGCCTATCAATGGTATGCCGATGACATGATGATCATTGATGCTGTACAAGCAAGTTTGCTGCTTACCGAGCAAGAGTACGGCAAGGTGATAACTGTTCAGGTGAATTACACCGATGACCGTGGTTTTGCTGAATCGTTACAGTCAATGGCCACTGATGTGGTATCTCGTGTTAATACGCCGGGTAGCGTGGTAATTGTTGGTACCCCAACGGTGGGTAACGTATTGCAGGTGGAAGTTGAAGACGAAGACGGCGCAACGGGAGATATCAACTATCAATGGTATGCCAATGGGGAAGCTATCGCTGGCGCAGAATCTGCCACTTATATTGTTGAGTCTGATTATATTGGCCAGGTGCTGACAGTCATGGCGATCTATGTCGACGACAACGGTTTTGCAGAGGAAATTTTGTCAGAGCCTACTATTGAAGTGGCGAGTGTGGCTGTTGATGAAGCCGGTAGCATTGTCATTATCGGAGATAAACCTTATCTGAGCTCCGCTACTTTGATGGCACAAATCAGCGACAACAATGGTGTCGACGAAGCGAATGTCACCTATACCTGGTTCGCTGACGAAGTGGCAATTGAAGGCGCCACCGATAACTCTTTTACTCCTGCAGAACAAGCCGGTGCTGTAATTTCGGTTATGGCCAGCTACACAGATAATGACGGCTTTAGTGATTCGGTGAGCGCGACCTTAGACGGCGTTATATTTACCCAAGTGGTATCGGATGTAACCGCCCTTACCAATGCTGTGAACAGTGGTTTATCCGACAGCAGTGTCATTGGGCTGAATAGCAATGTTTACAGTGAGCTCGATGAAATTAGTTTGACTACCGGTGTGGTGCTCAAAGCGGTGGAGGAGCAGACTCCGGTGATCACTGGTGAAATTTGTATTCACGTCGCAGATGGGGTCAGCGGGGCTGGTATTGAAGGGATTGCGTTTAGCGATATTGATATCAAGCCAGACTCCATCTGTGCAACAGAGCAAGATGCGATAATTTACTCTGAGGGTGACAACTTTGTCTTTACCCAAAATACCCTGTCAGATGATCAGTCAGAGTTAAATCAAAGTGAGATGCATTGGTTAATGATTGCGGGCAGTGATGCACTGATTGAGCGCAACAGCTTTTCTGGCCGCAACAATGCAGAGAAAGGGGCGGTGATTAAACTGGCTTCTTCTGGTTCAGGCCATGTGATCCAATACAACTTGTTTAGCAACAGCAGCGACAACCCGAATTTTGACGATTCCAGTTTGTACCTCATCAATTTGGGCAGTACCACAGGTAGCGATTCGGCGGACATGGCTAATTTCACGGTGCAATACAATCGCGTTGAAAACTTTGTCACCGGGCGTCGCATGATGCGAGTGCAAACCAGCGGTGCCACAATTCACGGTAATACGGTCGTCGACGTGAACGGCGGGATTTCTCTGGAAGATGGCGGATTTAATACGGTGACGGATAACATCATTATTCGCACCACGGACATCGATAGCTCCAATGACAGACCCAGCGGTGTTTTGATGACACCCATGGGACATAAGGTAGAAAATAACTACATAGCCGGGATCCGCTCTACTAACAAAGAGGCGGGTGGTATCGTGTTTACGGCTAACCCATTCTCGCAAGCCGATGGCGGTGTACCTAACGCGGGCAACCAGACCATTCTTGATGGTACTGGTGACTTAACCTTGTCGGTAAAAAACAATACGGTGTTGAACTCCATTCAACCCATCGTGTTCAGCACGGAAATAGGCTCCAGAGCGCCAGTTGGGGATTGCGATGAGCTGACGGCAGATAATTCTCCGGTATTGTATGGCTTGACCAAGAATTTCTTTGTCATCGATTTTGACGCCAACTTGATTGCCAATGGACTAAATGATGATCCGCTAGCACAAGGCTTATTCTTGCCCTTTGATGCCAGTAGCAGTGATCACTCCTTCGAATACGATTGTGACTTGATCAACCACAACGAATCACTGTTTTCCAATAACTTTGGGTTTAGTGATAGTTATGCCTCTGGTGATGTGGAAGACGACTATTGGGTGGATATCCGAGAGATGAACGGCAACGGCAGCTTTGACAGTGATGGCGCAATCGATCAAGACCCTGCAGCCAATGGCAAAGAAGCGCCTGAGCTTGTTACCGCTGACAACACACTAACCGAGACCGATCCAAATGGTGCACAGGCGATTGCCGGGGCTAAAGGCCTATACTACATCACTGCGGAGCAGGTTGGCGCGGGTTCCACCTGGACGGCCAGTGATGATTAAGAGTGCGGCAATGAATTTTAGTGATTTCCTTTTTTTAAACGACAGTTTGCCTTTAGTGAACGCAATCAAGATATCGGAGTAGCTACCATGTCGTTTCCAATAGAACAATTAAAGACGAATGTAACCAATACTAAATTGACACTTTCTCCTGTTGCCAAAAGTTTGAAAATTTGCCTGATGGCAAGTATGGCCAGTTTTGCTTCCGGCGCTTTGCACGCTCAGGAAAATCAGGCTGAAGTAGAGCAAGAAGAAGCCGAAGTGATTGAGGTGGTGGGTACCCGTAAAACCATTCAGGATCAAATCTCAATCAAGCGCGAAGCCACCACGGTGGTGGATGGCTTATCTGCTGAAGATATCGGTGATTTACCGGCATTGTCTATAGGTGAAGCCTTAGAATCCATCACCGGTGCCGCGTCCCATAGAGAAAATGGCGGTGCCACTGAAATCACCATACGCGGCCTTGGTCCGTTCTTGAGCGCCACCCACATTAATGGCCGCGAAGCCACCAATGGCAGCGGCGATCGCTCGGTGAATTTTTCTCAGTTCCCATCAGAACTGGTGAAAAAAGTAGCTATTTACAAAACCCAGGACGCCTCAATGATTGAAGGTGGGGTTGCCGGTGTGGTTTCCCTGGAAACCCTCAGACCTTTGGATTTTGGCAAACAACGGGTGCAGGGTGAGGTAAAATTAAACTACAACCCTGATGAGCAGAATGTTGAAAATTCGTTGCAAAGTGACTTGGGGTATCGCGGTACGTTCAGTTATGTTGATCAATTCCAGTTGGATAACGGTCAGGAAATCGGCTTGTCTTTTGGTGTTCAGCGCCAGGATATTTCCCAGCCTGAAGCCGAATATCGCAGCTCAAGCCCCACCGGTTCTTCTTTGTGGGCTTGCCTTAACGACCCGTACAATACCAATGAAGGTTTTTATCGCAGTAGTGCTGGCGATTGTGAAGATCAGGTGAGCGGCAGTCGCAATCAAGGCTACAATACTGATATCGACCCGGCCACCGGGCAGGCGGAAAGTGCCGGTACTCCTTATGCGTGGACCGGCAGTAGCCGTAGTTATCGCCAGAACGAAACTTCGGATGAACGTGATGCGCTGTTTTTTGCCGTACAGTATCAGCCTCGTGATGACTGGGAAATTAATCTGGATGCGCAGTTCTCGGATCGCATTCAATCTGAAGCGCGACATGATCTGGTATGGCTACAAAAACGCGCTACGCCGGGCGTTACCGGACCTACGTTGGTGACCAATCAAGTGGGCGGAATCTTACATTGGGAGGGTGAAGAGCGATTCGAGTCAGCAGGAGAACAGTTCTCACGTGAAGAAAATTATCGCGGTGTAGGTTTGAATGTTGAGCACTTTGCCACTGATAAACTGGCTGTGACTTTTGATGTTTCTTACTCTCAAACCAAGCGTGAAGAATTGCAAATTTCTAATCGTGGCCGTACAGCAGATAGACCTTTCTTTACCTGGGATATGGGCGAGTTCATTCCACATATCACAGTGACCGACTTTGATGTGACCGATATCAGCAACTTCACAGACAGTTTACGCACCAGAATCGATAGAGAAAACGTGCGAGAGAATGAAATCGTTGGGGCGAGACTGGATTTCGATTATGAGTTAGACGGGGGCGCCTTTACCAATATTCAAGGTGGTATCCGCGCGTCAGAAATGACCTTTGTACAATTCGGTGGTTCTCAAGGCAATGGCTCGCGTACCCAATATACTTTGGACACTGGCGTGACTTCGGCACTTGATGTGTTACAAGGCTGCCAGATAGCATTCCCGGAAAGCAGCTTTTTATCCAGCGTCTCAGATGGCAATTTGATTACTCATGTTGATGCATCAGGCAATGTGGTGGAAAGCGGCACGGGAGCCTCCTGGGCTACCTATGATAACGTTTGTTTTTCGCAAGCGCTGGTGGCGTCCAACGGTGGTGAGTTTGCTTATCCCGAAGTGCAATATGAAAACGCCGGTACTATCGACGTAACAGAGAAAACCACGGCAGCTTATATCATGGCTAATTATGATACTGAGCTGTGGGACAAGGTGGTTCGCGGTAATTTTGGTGTGCGTTTGGTGGATACTGACGTGACTTCTATTGGCTTTAGAAATTCTTTTGAAGTTGTTGCCGACGACGCAGGGTTTTTAAGTATCGTTTCGGGCGATTCACTGGAGCGTATTGAAGGCGGCGGTGATTATTTCGAAGTGTTGCCCAGCTTTAACTTCGTTATGGATTACAGCGATACCATTTTGATGCGCGCCGGTATCTATCGAGGCATGTCCAGAGTTGATCCCGGTGATATGGGTTACAACCGTTCATTTATCACGGATGAATCCAACCCTACCTCACTGTCGGATTTGTTTGTTGCGGCGAATGGTTCGGGTAACCCCGATAGTCAACCTTTAATGTCCTGGAATTACGACTTAGCGCTGGAGTATTACCCCAATGAGGATACGATTTTCGCCCTAAGTTTGTATTACAAACAATTCCAGGGGGGCTTTCAGCAACAAACCGTCATTGAGGACTTTGTGGTTGATGGTCAGACGGTATCACTGCCTATTACCAACTCAGTGACCAACGATGAAACGAGTAATTTATTCGGCGTAGAAGCGTCGGTTGCCTACCGCTGGGAAAGTGGTGTGGGGGTAAAACTTGGATATAACTATGCCGATACCGATTTTGAATTTGAAGACAGTAATTATGGCAATACTTTTGTTACCGATGTGAATGGCACTGTAACGCAATTAACTGACGGCATTATTCCGCCGGGTTCGGTACCGGGATTCTCGGAGCATGTATTTAGTGGCCAACTGTATTACCAAATTGGCGATCTGGATACGGCTATTATTTATAAGTATCGCAGTGAGTATTTCCAGCCTTATACCAGTAACGGCACGCGCTTGCGTTACGTTGATGAAGTTGGTGTATGGGAAATGCGAGCGTCTTACAAGGTTAACAAAAACATTCGGGTAAAACTGGAAGCTATCAATCTGTTTAGCGCGCCTAAGTCACAGGATTTTTATGTTCAGGATAATCTGGGTGAGGTCAACGATTATGGCCCTAGGCTATTCGCTGGGATCAGTTTCAAGTATTAACCTGAATTTATCGAGCAGAGGGGCTCAAGGCGATTGGATCCGCTATTGAGTGTTTTTGGAGCCGCTAATTCCCGTTAGCGGCTTTTTTATTCTCGAAATCACAGCGACCAGTTGAACGAGGTTTTTTGTTCAGATACTTGCCATAGTTTTGACAAGGATTTTTTATCTAATACAAAGCCTCCAAGCTTGCATTCAGCAACAGGTCCCCCAAAGTTTAAAAACCCAGTTGGACCATAATAAGCAAGCTCCTTGAGGTTGTTTTCTACCGCACACATCACTTCAGGATATGAGCCTTTTTCAGCACTTTGGGCCAGGCCAACTTTTACCATTAATGCCCAGGACATTCGTGTTGCCAAACTCGCACTATCACGGATTAGCGTTGTGTTTGATGCACCGGGATGACACACATAAACTTTTACTCGTTTACCTGAAAGCTTTATTTTGTTTTGTAACTCGTAAGCGAACATCATTTGCGCTAACTTGCTTTGGCTATAGACTTTGTTGGGGTGATAATTCTTTTCCCAGTTCAAGTCATCAAACTGAATGGCTCTGAGCCCCATCTTGTGTCCTTCACTTGACACAACGACAATACGACCTTGTGATGCTTCAATTCTGTCAAATAACAAGCCGCACAATAAAAAGTGTCCGAAATGATTAACGCCTAATTGGCTTTCAAAGCCATCTTGAGTAAGTTGCAGTTTGGCTATTTGTGCAATAGCTGCATTGCAAATCAGAGCATCTATTTGCGCTACAACTTTGAGTATTTCAGCCGCTGCACTGCGCACGGAAGCGAGATTTGCTAAATCAAGCAGGATAAAATCCACTTTCGCCGATTCGCCAAATTCCTGCTTCAGCTCAGAAATCGCGGCGTCTGATTTTTCCGCGTTTCGGTTTAACATCACAACTTTGGCGCCTTTTGACAGTAATATCCTTGTCGCCTGGAATCCTGCACCAGCGTTGGCGCCAGTAATGAGATAAGTTTTACCTGCCAGTGAACTGATCTGTTTTGGAGTCCAGCCTTCAGTGGCAAATTGAGTCGATTTAGTCATAATTTTACTTTTAACAGTGATAGCGTTGATTGTTTTTGCACTATAGAGTCATTTGGGTTGCTATATAAGCTGCAAAGCTCGCTAAAAATTGCCTATTTGTATCTTTGTGTTGAAATTCAGAGGATTGAGATTAGTCTTCTTCTGTTCTATATCAGGGATATTTGTTTATGAGCCATACACTTATTGAGCGTTTTATTCATGCCAGAGTTAAAGACAGTGGCATGATTGAAACCGGGATCAAAGGCGTACAACTGTTTAAATTGACTGAACCAGTACGTTGTGCTCCTGCCATATATGAACCGTCGATAACAGCCATTTTGAGTGGCAGTAAAGAAGCGATTTGGCATGGAAAAAATCATCTTTATGATAATAGTAGATACATCTGCTGTACTATGCCGATGCCAATTGAAGCGGGCGCTCCCCATGTATCACCTGAAAACCCTCTTTTAGGTGTATATGTTTCTATTGATACTCAGGTAATGACAGAACTGGTTCTCGAAATTGAAAGTACCAGAGGCGTGCTCCGCATGCCTGGACGGGAGCATTCTCCGTCTGGAATATTGACCTCAGTATGGGACAATAGTTTTACTGAAGCACTTACCCGATTGTTGTTGTTGACCGACAATCCCATTGACCTGGCTGTGCTCTATCAAAGCCGATTGCGAGAATTTTACTATGCCGTGTTAAATGGAGAGGCTGGACACGCATTTAGATGTACATTTGGTGTTGAAAATAAAATTGCTCGTTCAATTGCATTTTTATCTTCGCACCTTGGTGAAACGATCACTATCGAGGATATGGCAGATTCCATCGGGATGAGCCGGGCTGTATTTCATCGCAAATTTAAACAGGCCACGAATATGTCGCCAATTCAGTTTATTAAATCAATGCGGCTTAATAATGCCGCAAAGAGAATATCGGAAGGGGCCAGTGTTAACCTCGCAGCATTGGAGGTGGGTTACTCAAGTGTTTCTCAGTTCAGCCGGGAGTTCAAGCGATTGTATGGCGCATCGCCGAAACAATGGAGTCAAGCTAACATAAAGGTTCTAAATGAGAGCAATCGCTAACCTGGCTGGTTTACTAACATTAACAATGTATAGAAGCATGAGATTACAATGACTAAAGCCCCACAATTACGTTATGGAGCTTTCGCAAGTCTATTTAATCTGCGGGCAACAGGGCTAATTTTGCAAAGCTTACACTCACGTAATCACCATTCTCTTTGTCCGTCTTCCAATCTCCCGTACCTTCGCAACCTGCGTACCAGAATCCCTCTTGAGTTTTAACGCTGCATTGGTTGTATGCGCCTGCTTTAAAGTAATGCCAATCACCCGCATAGCCCGCTGGATTATCTTTGTTATCTGGCGTGCCATAGGCGTCAACGTTGTTCGCCAGATTAATTTCATACTTCATCTGAGGGTGACCTTCAGCCTCGAAAGTCAGATGCATGATATTGCCTTTGACGTTAACTTCGTAACTAAAGAATTCACCTAAGGCAATCCCTTTGTCACCGGGTGCTTGGGAATTCTCCCAGGTGTTGCCCCATACCGGATAGGCGATATCTGTGCGGTCCGGGTTATCTTTTTCCAGGTTGCGTTCATAAGTCCAGAACACTGAACCTGTGTCATGCTCTGGCCACTTTTTGTAATAAATTTTTAGTGGTTCATTGCCCCAACCAAACCCCGTGTTGTCTTTTATCAATTGTTTGTCTTTTCCTGCGTGGATCTGGCCTACCACCACTGAGTAAGCAGGATACTTTTCGGGCAACTGCGCATTCCGGGCTACATGATTCACCTTCAGGGTTGCCTGTAAAATGCCGCCGGTGGCGCCAAACTGATCAGCAGAGGTATGAGCCTGCAACGCAAAATTATTGCCTGGGGCTTTGGTTTTGATTTTTTTGTTAGTGCCGCGCAGCATTTGACGCAGTTCACTACGAGTATTGGTAGAGGATACGGTGGTAACGGCTTTATTTGGAGCTTGAAACACCAGCAATCCTGCTTTGTCGACATAGAAGTAATCCTGGTGGTGATAATGCTGGATAGCGGCAACATCAATTTCGTCCACCTTCCCGTTCTCATCCAGATCCATAGGTAGTGTTATTTTCCAGTGGCTTAAATCAAACTTTTCAGCTGGGTATATGGGTTCAGCAAATGAACCATGGGCGAACAGGCCTGCTACGGAGAAGGTCAATAGTGAATGATTAAACTTTGAATGCATAAGATACCTCGTCATCTTACCCTGCATGGGCATTCACGCACATTTGAAAGTTCTTAGCAAAAGGCGTGATGGAAAAATTTAACTACCAGAACACCATTTAAACCTATTAATTACCAATGATCAATATTGGTAATAACAAAAAATTAATATTGGTTTTACATTTGTCTGGTTTTGGTTTATACCTTTGCCTCGTTGTTTTTGCCACTGCGCATCATTGCCCGGGTGGGGTTCAAGTGCGCATTTTAGTATCTGGCTTGATTAACTGAGGGGAGGGTGTAGCTGTGGTTATTGGCACGTTAAGACTGTTTGTGGTTGCTTCATTGCTGGTGATGAGCCTGTTAATGAGTAACCGAGTATTTGCGCAAAATATCAAAGTAAACAAAGTGATAGGTGAAAAGGAAGAGCTGGTATTTTCCATTTTGCAATTGGCACTGCAAAAATCCAGCCCCGAGAGTCGTATTATACAGATGAATAATGAGATACCCGTGGGTAGGTTAGTGGAAGAAACCGATGCCGGCAGAATTGATTTGATGTGGGCTGGCTCGTCGAAAGAGTTGGATAACAAACTATTAGCAGTGCGTATTCCCTTGCTTAAAGGCTTACTAGGACACCGTATATTTATTATCAGGGACGGGGAGCAAACGCGTTTTGATCCCATTCAGGAGTTGTCGCAATTAAGCCGCTATAGTGCTGGGATGGGGCACTTTTGGGGCTCTACCAGAGTACTTCGCGAAGCTGGCTTACCAGTAGAGACCAGTGTTAAATACAAGAACTTATTTCACATGTTAGACGGGGGGCGATTCGACTATTTTCCCAGAGCCGCCCATGAGCCGTGGTCTGAAGTTAAAGCCCATCCGGATCTAAGCCTGCAGGTAGAGAAGAAGCTACTATTGATATATCCCTACGCGATGTATTTTTATCTCAAAAAGAGTAATTTAGAACTACATGAAACTCTGCTAAATGGGCTTGAATTGGCCATCGCAGATGGTAGTTTTGATGAGTTATTTTTCAGTAACCCAATGATCAAATCAGCCGTAGAGGAGTCTGGTTTTAGTCAGCGTACCGTGATGCGTATTGCCAATCCGGATATGCACCCCGACACTCCTATTGAGCGGGCTGAACTCTGGCTGGATGTTGCCAGCTTATAGCGTTTATCACTATTTTCACTTAGCAAGTGGCTAACCCTGTTTAACCCAAAGCGGAGAATTGATCTCCGCTTTTTTATTTCCGTTCGCTCGTCTTTTGTTTTCAACAATTCAAAAAACACTTTTTCCAATTATTAGCAATTCTGCAAGTAAACTTTAGATATACCAATAACTTAGGTATTGGTTTTCTTTTTCTCCTGTGATTTTGGTTATTGGTAATATCAAAAATTGATTAAGTGGTAATTTAAAATGTTAACCAAAAGGTTGACCAAAGATGGTTCTGGTGTAAATATAATGTGAATTCTTTGTAAACCAATCAGTTTGAAGGCAGAGAATTCCTTTTTAACAAGCAACACACACTGGAAACAAAAATGAGACCCAATTTATCTAAACTTTCATTAGCGATAATGTCCGCCATTTCGTTACAGGTCAGCATGAATGTGTTGGCACAAGAATCGTCGGATGATGCAGAGGCGTCAGACAACACCGAAATTATTGAAGTCAAGGGTATGCGCAGTTCCCTCACCAGCGCGTTGGCCGAAAAACGCGAAGCCAATAATCTTGTCGAGGTGATTCAGGCAATCGATATTGGCAAGCTACCAGACCAAAACCTGGCGGAAGTACTGGAGAATGTCACCGGTATTCAAATTACTCGAGAAGCTGGGGTCGGTACCGGCGTTCAGATACGTGGAACAAACGCCAATCGCACGGAAATTAATGGGGTATCTACCGTGGGGTCTGGTTCGGGTCGCGGTGGCATTGATTTTGAGGATGTTTCTTCGGCAATCATTGCAGCGGTTGAAGTGACCAAAGCGCCCGAGGCAAAAACCATTGAAGGATCCGTGGGTGCTACCATTAATTTACGCACTATTCGCCCATTGCAACTTAACGACCGTTTATTATCCGTGCGTGTGCAAGGTGAAGATAGCAGTCTCTCGACGGATAGTGTAACACCTCGAATTTCAGGGGCCTTTGGTGACAACTGGGAATTGGATAACGGCAAGTTTGGTGTCGTGTTAAGTGCCAGCTACGCCGAGCAAGATGTGACTGCCTTCAGACCCCGTGCCGATCGCGATAATTTGATTGCCTCTGACAGTGGTGCAGCAAGTGCTCAGTCTTTTGATTTTTTGCCAATCCAATTTTTGAATCAAGACTATGATAATTATGAGTACGAAACCAAGAACCTGGCGGGTACCCTTGAGTGGGCACCTGACGATAATACCCGATTTTATTTTGATGCCGTGATCAACGATCAAGAGCGCCGTCAGGAAAGTTCGCGCGTACAGGCGTCGGGTGTGAGCTCGCTGAATAATATTTCTATTCCTGATGCTTTCGAAACCGTCAACTTTGGCTCGCTAGGCGGTACAGATTTAGGCAGTATTCAAGCCGCGTTAACGGGAATTATTCCAGTGGATTTGGCAGATGATGATGACGATCCGAATCTGCGTTTTTCCAGTGACACCAACTCTCGTATTACTAAAAGTGAAATTTTCAGATTAGGTGGTGAGTGGCAGACGGATAAGTTCTCTGTTGAAGTTGAAGTGTCTAGCTCCAGTTCAGACAGCAATACACCAAGCTTTAACACCACGTTGAACTTTATCAATCCCAATGCGCCACTTGATGCAGGTGGTGGCAATGATAATAGTGTACCTTTTGCCTATGATCTTTCTGGTGGCTCGCTCGCTTTTGGAGTTGCCTTTGGCGCAGAGTATGCTCCCACTGTTGAACAATTGTTAGATCCGGCAAATGTCGTACTACGAGATGTGAATATCGGCCAGGATATTGCGGAAAATACTGAAGATGCATTTCGCGTAGACGTGAATTACGATATCAGCGCGTACAACATCAACTCGATCGATTTCGGCTATCGTTATAACAAAACCAGTAGTTTACGAGATCAGGTGCGTTCCAATGTAGGGTTGCGTTCTATGGATGACAGTCCGCGCGGTAATCTGTTCTCCGATGTGTTGACTGCTGGACCGGATAATTTTAATGCTGCAGATGGCAGATCTTTATACGTTGGCGACTTTTTATTGATTAATCCGGAAATGGTAGCTTCTGATCCGGATGGCGTATTGAATACCCTGAATGCGGCAATTATTGCCCACGGTGGTAGTCGTTCCATCAGCTCTCCCTCTTCGCAGGTGAGCGGATTTTTTGATATCGAAGAGGAAACTCATGCTCTGTATGCCCAGGCAAATTTTGAGATGGGTATAGTGCGCGGTAATTTCGGTGTTCGCTACCTGGAAACCGAAGTTAATTCCTTAGGAAACTCCATTACTGAAGATGCCGACGGTAACGAAATCGTGGAGCAGGTTGTCAGCCAGGGCGACTACGATTTTATTTTACCGCGTTTTAATATTGTGGCAGATGTGCACGAAGACGTTGTGCTACGGGCCGGGATTTCCAAAGATATTCGCCGCCCAGACTTCGATGACTTATCGACTTCGGTAACCTTCAGTACCAGTCCGAATCCGGCAGTTGCTATTGGTAACCCTAATCTGGAGCCGGAAGAAGTGCTTTCCTTTGATTTTTCTGCTGAATGGTATTTTGCACCTGCCAGTGTACTGAGTGCCGGGATTTTCTATAAAAAGCGCAAAGATTTGTTTGTCACTCAACAATCAGACCCATTTGAAGATCCGGTAACAGGTTATCGCGATATTACAGGTCCAGACTGTGAAGCCGGAGGGATTTTTAATCCTATTGCGGATATCAACGTTTTCGGACCTGAGGCTGGAGTAGGGGTCTGTGTGCCTATTTCTACGGTGATCAACGATACTGGTGAAACCACACAAAAAGGGATTGAACTGGCTTTTCAATACGATTTGTCGCAATTCGAAGAACAGTTAGGCTGGGCTTCAGGTTTTGGTGTTTTAGCCAACTACACCAAGCAAGAGTTCTCTGGTGGGGAAGCAGAAAACTCCGCAACGAGTCGTGCCAGTAATGTCTTTGCTGCTACCACTGGCGTGGATGGCATTTCAGTCTCCGCCATTCAAGGTCTTATCGATCTCTCTGAGAATGCTTACAATCTGACGGTGTATTACGAAAAGTACGGCTTGTCGGCCCGCGCCCGCTACACCTGGCGTGAAGCTTATCGCTCTACAGATTTTGGTAGCACCAGCAGTTTCCCATGGGGCTTCCCGGTGGTTCAAGAGGACAGAGGCCAGTTAAACGCCAGTATCAGCTATGATGTTAATGAAAATCTCAATATTGGTATTGAAGCGGTTAATCTGACTGAGTCCGATGTAACTCAATCTTGTGTCAATGAAGGAGCATTGTTGTGCTTCCAGGGATTGACTGACCGTCGCATTACCTTTGGTGGTAGTTATCGTTTTTAAAGCAAGGCTATAGAAAAACAAAAGCAAGCCATCGGCTTGCTTTTTTTATGCTTAAAGTGCCCTCGTTACCGGGGCATTTCTTAGTAGTCGTGTTATTGAGCCAGGTGTGAGATGGAATACAGACCGCGAGTCTCATCTGTTTTGCGTTTTATTTCTTCCAGCGCTTTGCGTTCGCTGGCGTCAAACAATGCATTGATCAATCGATTGAAGTGATCATGCATTGCTTTTCTGGCTGCAGATGAATCGCGTTTTGCAATGGCATCATAAATTGCTTTGTGTTCTTTGAGTCTTTGCTCAACACTCTGAGAACAGACGTCCTGGTAAGCGGCAATGATTTGCGGTCGTGAGCGTCGCAACTCCCATAAGTTTTTGACGGACAATAAAATGGCTTTGTTGCGAGTGGCGCGAGAGATAATTTCGTGAAACTGCTGGTCGGCTTCATCAGCGGTTGCCGGCGACTTCATTGCTTCTATCGTGGCACCAAGTGCGACTAATTCCTCATCGGTAATGGTGGCTGCCGCTAGCGCTGCCGCTTCTGCCTCTACTAGTGCTCTGGCTTGGGTGAGTTCAAAGGCACTAATGGTTTTTAAGATTTGATCCGATTCCTCAGCGTCTGTCACAAATACGCCAGAGCCGGTTTTCACCTCAACACGTCCTCTGACTTCCAGTGCGATAATTGCTTCGCGTATGGTAGGGCGGCTCACATCAAAAGCTTCGGCTAATTCCCGCTCTGCCGGAAGACGACTTCCAGTTGAGTACTCGCCTTTTTCAATCAAGGATTCCAGTTTATCAACAACTGTCCAGAAACGTCTGCGGCTTTTCATCTTAATTATCTCTTTTCTGACTCTATTGGTAATAATTACCCAAGCTACTCAAATTTGTCTGTTAGCGGCTTGTTATGTGAAGCTTGATATCTACCGCATTAACCAAAAATGGGTTTTTAAGGCTTCAGTACACTAAATTGGTAATTGCACTAGTACTAATTGGTAACATATATTTGTTGACAAAGATTGTCAATTTGACATTGGCCTAATTTGCCCTCTAAGTCTCGTTTTTTATGGCTTTCTCGGCAATTTCAAGTCACACCAAAAACAGGGTACTCATAGTCCATAAAATGGCGGCGCCAAAAGCGGCCATACTGGCGGGGACAATTTGTGTTTTCACGTGATCCATCAGGTCACACCCTGTGGTCATGGCGCTGAGGATGGTGGTATCCGAAATCGGCGAGCACTGATCCCCAAACACACTTCCATTGAGCACGGTGGCAAAACAAATCATCATAAATAACTCTGGATTAGCCAGCGCCTGTGCATCGGCAATAGCCCATGCCAGTGGCATAGCCAAGGGAAATGCAATGGCATAAGTGCCCCAGCTCGTTCCCGTAGAGAAGGCGATTAACATAGTGAGGATTTGTAAAATTACCGGCAGTGCCCAAAATGGCACCTGCTGCCCTAACAAATCCACTAAAAACAAGCCGCCGCCGATTTCTTTGCTAATGCCACCAATGGTAATGGCCAGCATCAGCACCACGGAGGCAACAACAACGCCTTTCAAACCATTGCCAAAGCCATCCATGATATTGCCCAAGGTCATGCCTTTTAAAAGTGCCAACGCGACACATAGGCCAAGCGCCGAGCCGAATGCCCAATGAATTTTAGGTGATCCCAAAAATACAAAGGTGAGCACGGCCACCAACAACAGCGTGACTAAAGGTAAAATAAACTCCATTGGCGAAGAGCGGTAATTGTCGGGTACTTGTGGTTCGTGCAATTCTTTTGCGCTAACTGGTTTTGCACCGGGGGCATCTAACTCACCAGTGTCCTGGCTACGCTGCCATGCGGTTCTTAAAGGCTTTCCGGCAAAGTTAAAGTAGTTAAGGCTCACAAGTAGGGTACCGATTATCGCCAAAATGGCGTAAAAGCTGAAAGGAACGCTACTAAAGAAAAACGCAATGCGGTCTGCTTCGGTTGCTAAGAAAGCTGCGCCGGGCACAAAAATCAAGGCTTGCACATAAGCGGGCCAGGCATTAAAAGCAATCAGTGATGCGATGGGGGAGGCGGTAGAGTCTACGATATAGCTCATTTCTTCGTGACTCACCTTGGCTTTATCGGCCATAGGTTTAACCGTAGTACCCACAAGCACGGTACTCATAGTGCCCCCCTGGAAAAACAGTACCCCTAAACACCAGGCGATAAATTTCGCTGAACGTGGACCTTTAACAAAGTGACGAGTCATATATTCAGCAAAAGCCTGGGCAGCTCCGGTTTTAGACCACATGCCCAGTAAGCCCCCCAGCAACCACAAATACAATATTAGAATCGCGGCTGCATTGTCGGTGCCGACACTGGGGATCAATACATCACCGGTAATATCGAATTTACCCAACATAATCGCGCCTACTAAAATGCCACTGAGCAGTGCCGCAACCGGTTCTCGGGTTAACAGACACATCAAAATCGCCACAATTGCCGGTAATAGCGACCAGGCCCCCAGATGATAGTCAGCCTTGAGCATTACGATGTTTTGCGGATCGCTATTGAGGTAAACCCACTGGGTTTTTACCTCAGGTGCTTCTGAAATATTATCCAAGGCTGCCTGGCGTAAGGGGGAGGACTCGTATGCAATCGCCTGTGGAACGATTTTCTGTTTGCCCCGTTCAATGTAAACCGTTTGGTTGTTGTCGTTCTGGAAAATATCATAGCTGAGGCGCTGCTCTTTCCATGTCGGAGGTACAGCAAAAAAGCAATATATGGCTGCAGCCAAAGCCAACAAGAAAAATAACCCCGCGGAGTTTTTGTTCATTGCTTTGAAGGAAAAATTCACTATTACCGAGCCTCTTTCTGGTTGATCAAAATTTCAGGATTGCCACTATACAGAATATGGTAAACAATTGACCTTATAAATTGCTTAACGAGTGCCTTCGCGCTTCAAAACTCAGGAACAGAATATGAAAAAAACGCTTATTGCTATGCTGGCTGGACTCATTGTCGGGCAAGCGACAGCCCACGATCGCTTTGAGAATGTCGAAATTAAAGCGTCAAAACTCTCTGACTCAGTACACATGCTCACCGGCGCTGGCGGGAATATCGGTGTTTCAGCGGGAGACGATGGCGTGTTGGTGATTGACGATCAGTTTGAAGAGCTGGGACCGAAAATTCGCGATGCCATTAAGGCGATTTCTGATAGCGAGATTCGTTACCTGATCAATACCCATTATCACGGTGACCATACAGGCAGTAACGCCTGGTTCAAAGACAACGAAGATGTCACCATTTTTGCTCACGACAATGTGCGCGTGCGTCTTATCGGCGACAACAAAGTCTCAGGTAGCGCTTTGCCGGTGGTGACCTACGAGCAAGGCGTGAAATTTCATCTCAACGGCGATGTGATCCACGTCATTCATACGCCTGCCAGCCATACCGACGGCGATAGTTTTGTCTGGTTTGAAAAGCAAAATATCATCCACGCTGGCGACATGCTGTTTAAAGACTGGTTCCCCTATATCGATTTGGATGGTGGCGGTACTATCGAAGGATATATGAATACTTTGCAGGCAATGATTGATGCCTCAAATGATGCCACCCAAATTATTCCCGGACACGGTCCTTTAGCCAGTCGTCAGGATTTGAAAAACTCACTTAACATGATCAAAATCACGGCAAAAGAGATTAAAGCACGCAAAGACGCCGGCATGAGTATTGAAGACGCCGTTGCTAAAGGTTTGGGGAGTGAATGGGCCAGTTGGTCTTGGGATTTTATTACCACTGAGCGTTGGATTAAGACTCTTTATAACGGGCAGTGAGCTAAACGCTTTATTCGAAAGGACACGCAAGTGTCCTTTTTTCTTTTCGTTATTCAGACCAAACGGCGTATTCATTGCCTGCGGTGTCGGTGAAGTGAAAACGTCGACCACCAGGAAATGAGAATATGGCTTTGATTATTGTGCCGCCAACTTGTTCGACAATGGCTTGGGTGTTTTCCAGATCTTCGCTATACAGCACCAACAAAGGGCTCCCTGCAGCGGTTGCAACTTTGTGTTCGGAAGCGAAAAATCCACCATCAATACCTTGAGCGGTGAAACTCGAATATCCCTCGCCGTAATCGATGAACTCCCAGCCAAAAACATCTCTGAAAAAAGTTTTGCTGGCAGCAATGTTTTGGGTGGGAATTTCTATATAGTTAATATTATGATGTCGATTCACGTAACAATCTCTGGTTGCTTTTTTTGGCCAGTTTAAGGCATAAACTAATGCAAAGCTATCAATCTCAACAAGCCAACTTTTCTCATGTTCAACAGTTGCAAAGTTGGTTTGCCAATGAGCAAGAGTTAATCATCTGGGGAGGACCAGGATTGAAGTTTGGTCTTAGCTCCGATGAATTCGCGCAACAAATTAAACTATCAATTTTGGCCAGCCATGTGTTAGTCGTGAGGGATGAAGTGTTGGCATTTGGTCAGTTTTATGTGCGATTGGGCCGACATCATTTCGGACGTCTGGCGGTGGCACCTCAGCACCGAGGTAAACGCCTCTCGTACCATTTAATTGCTATGTTGGCGGATAAGGCGAGGAATGTTCAAACTGGCAACGGTTATTCGCTTTTTGTTTGGCCTGACAATGCCCCCGCCATCCGCACTTATCAAAATATTGGCTTCAACTTTGCTCCTTATCCACAACAGATCCCCGAAGGCTTTAGCACATGCTTGTACATGACAACTGAATCGCTCCTGCTGCCAGCCGGGTAAGCTGCCTCTTTCATCAATTACTACCGTTATATTTAGCTGTTCGGGCAAACGAATAAGCGAACACATAATGTGTTCGAACACCTTGTTAAAGTGATTAAATTCTTTAAAAACAATATGTTATGTTTTGGCCTTGTTTTTGCTGTGTAGAGAAGAAGCAATACGTGAGCTTGTTATTGAGCTCAAAGCAAAACAAGGATTCCTGCAATGTTAAGAGATACCTCCGGCCAAGATAGGGTCATAGTCAGAAACGTTTCTGGCAAGCGCAAGGTTGTGCTTATCAGCTTCCTGGTGATAGGGCTTGTCGTGGCACTTATCGCCAGTATGGTGAAGTTTAATCAGTTGTTTGCCTCAGATATGTCCATTGATGCCGAACGACTGCGGTTTGCACAAGTGATTCGGGGCGATCTATTGCGAGATATCGCCGTGCAGGGAAGAGTCGTGGCGGCGAATAGCCCAACACTCTACGCCAATTCAGGCGGCATTGTTACATTGCACATTAAAGCCGGCGATACCGTTGAAGAAAACCAGGTATTGGCTGTGGTGGACAGCCCGGAGTTAAAAAACCAGCTCGCCCAAGAGTTGGCGACGCTGGAACAGCTGAAGTTAGAAGTAGGGCGTCAAAACATTCAAACTAAAAGCGCGCGACTGAATAATCGCCAAGCTATTGAAGTGGCCGATGTGGAGCTGGAATCGGCGCGTGTTGAAAAACAGCGAGCTGAAATAAGTGTCGCTGACTCACTGATAAGCCAACGGGAGTTTGAAGAGAAAGTCGCGGAATATAAGCGAGCGTCTTTAGTGCACAAACACGCCACTGAAAACTACGCTATTCAGGAAGAAAATATGGCGCTGGAACTGCAGGGCATGCAATCACAATTGGCGCGACAGCAGCATGTAGTAGATGAACTGAATCGACAAATCGCACAGCTGACCCTTACGGCACCTACCAGTGGCGTCATCGGCAGTGTTTATGTGCGAGAAAAAGACAATGTCGCCGCCAATAGCGCGTTGATCACCGTAGTGGATTTAAGTGTCCTGGAAATTGAAGCCGCGATCCCGGAAAACTTCGCGGATGACATGGGGGTGGGCCTGGCTGCCATGATCAATGTAAACGGTACTGAGCTAGCCGGACAGTTGGTTGCCATCTCGCCTGAAGTGAGTAATGGCCAGGTGGAAGGGCGCATTCGATTCAACGAACAATCAGCCCAGAAACTTCGCCAGAATCAACGGGTGAACGCCCGCATTCTGATTGAATCCAAACAAGACGTGCTCAAAATCAAACGCGGTGAATTCCTGGAATCCAGTGGTGGCCGTTTTGCCTACCGTGTCCAGGACAAGAATGCTCATCGCCAGCCGGTGCAATTTGGCGCCCGCAGTATTACCGAAGTTGAAGTGCTCAGCGGTTTACAGGAAGGGGATACCATTATCATCTCCAACACCAGTCAATTCAGAGAACAAAGTCAGCTTTATTTGATTAATTAGTTGGCTAATTAGAAGACACATATTATTACGAGGAATCAACATGTTAAAAATGGAAAATGTCAGCAAAATTTATCGCACTGAACTTATCGAAACCCATGCACTGCGCAAAGTCGATTTGCACATTAAGGCGGGCGAGTTTGTGGCGATCACCGGGCCATCGGGATCGGGAAAAACTACGTTTTTGAACATTGCAGGTTTATTGGAAACCTTTGAAGAGGGTGACTATTACCTTGATGGACAAAATGTACGGGGCATGACCGATAACCAGCTGTCAGACCTGCGCAACGAAAAGATTGGTTTTATCTTTCAGAGCTTTAATCTATTGGCAGACTTACCCCTGTATCAAAACATTGAAATTCCCTTGCGTTATCGCGGCTTATCCCAGACTGATCGCAAACAGCGCGTAGAGCAAGCATTGGAAACGGTGGGACTTGCCTCCCGCGCAAAGCACTTACCCACGCAACTTTCTGGTGGACAACAGCAACGTGTGGCCATTGCTCGAGCCATTGCCGGCGAGCCCAAGTTCTTACTTGCCGATGAGCCTACAGGTAATCTGGATTCATTGATGGCCCAGCAAGTGATGGAACTGCTGGAGAAGATTAATCAAAGTGGCACCACCATTATCATGGTGACCCATGACGACAAGTTAGCCAGACGTGCCCACCGCAACATCCAGATTTTTGACGGTCAGGTTAGCGATATTGAATACAGCGTCACCGACGAAATTGTAAAGAGCGCCTAGGAGAGTCTTATGTTTAGATATAATTTCTCGCTGGCCTTGGCGAGTTTGCAGCAGCGTCCGGGACTGACATTTTTGGTCGTGCTCACCATGGCCATTGGGTTGGGTCTCTATACGACAGTGCAAACTATGGCGTATTACAACAGTAGTGTGCCTATTGCTCACAAAAGTGAAAATGTATTTTTGGTGCAAATGGACAACCGAGAGCAATCGGCAGAACCCATCACAGAACAAACGCGCATGGTGAACACCACCTATAAAGACGCCATGAACTTGAGGCAATGGGATGTGCCCGGTGTGGATAGTTCTATCAACTGGAATAGCAATGGTGTGATCAATGTGTTGGACAACAGCGTGCCCGCTATTCGCTCCGAAATTCTGGCGACAGACAAACAATTCTTCACCATGTTTGAAACCCCGTTTTTGTACGGCAGTGGTTGGAGTCAAACAGAAGACGACAATGGGGCGGGAGTTATCGTGATCAGTCGCGCCATGAACGATCGCTTGTTTGGTGGCGAAAACAGTGTCGGCAAAGTGCTGCGTGTGAACACGCTAAACCTGAAAGTCGTGGGCGTGATGGCGGATTGGACTATTACTCGGCGCTTTTATGACCGCAGTTTTGCGCCGGGTTATTTACACGAGTTTTTTGTACCGTTTAGCTTTGCGCTGAACAATGACCTGCCGCGCAACGCCAGATTTGAGTGTTGGGCAACGGAAGCAGAGCAGAGTCGCCAATTCCGCAATGAAAACCTCGAGCAACTGCTGAGCTCCGAGTGCAGTTGGATTAGTTTTTGGACACAAGTGCCTGATGATCAGATTAGCGCTTACCGCGCTCAAGTGGGCAATTATATTGCAGCGCAAAAAGAGCTGGGGCGCTTTCCTCGAGAGTCACAATATTACGTGACGGATCTGCAGGAGCAAGTGGCTTATTACGGCAGTCGCAACGGTTATATCAACACCTTCAAGATGATCTCCGTGCTGTTTTTTGCCGTGTGTTTGCTCAATGCCGTAAGCATCTTATTGGCCAAATTTATTCGTCGCAGTCGAGAAGTGAGTTTACGCCGCGCGCTGGGCGCAAGAAAAGCCACCATCATTTATCAATATGTCCTTGAAGTGATATTGCTAGGCGCCATGGGCGGCGCACTGGGTATCCTGATTTCTAAGGTTGGCCTATGGGGCATGCTTAATATACGACTTTATGCCGTTGACTACACCGTCACAGCAGAAAGCATTGCTCATCAGTATCAGCTTAATTGGCTGCTGATTGGTGAAGCCTTTCTTACCAGCATTTTGTGTGCACTAGTGGTGAGTATGTATCCAATATGGCGGGTATGTAACATCTCCCCGGCCACCCAATTAAAAGCAGAATAGGAGAGAGTAAAATGGAAATTAAAGCCATTCTCTTGAGTTTAAAACAAAACAAATTTATGGCATCCATCATGGTATTGCAGATTGCTTTTACCATGGCGGTTCTCAGTGTTTCGGTGTTTCTTGCGGCAGCAACCATGAAAGAGTGGAACCTGCCTTCGGGTATTCCCCATGATGACATTATTCGTGTTACCCCCAGGTTTTATGATGAAAATGTCAATGTATCCGCGGCGGTTGTGGAAGACCTGGAGCGGCTGAGGAGGGCACCTGGCGTGGTTGCCGTAACGCCATCGGATCAAATTCCCTTTGCCGCCGAAGATGTGCGCGAGGTATACCTTTCAACTGAAGAGGAAGCACAGTCTTATCAGAGCAATATCTTCAGTGCGGATGAGCACCTGATGACGGTACTGAATTTGAATGTATTGGAGGGCCGTTCCTTTACTTTTTCTGATGTCATCACGGACGCGGATATGCCTGCCAGTGAAGTGATGGTGAGTCAATCAATGGCAAACGCACTGTTCCCCGAAGGTAGTGCGCTGGATAAAACCGTATGGCTCAATAAAGGCGCGGATGCGGTTAAAATCGTAGGTATCTACAGTGATTTTATGAACGGCGAAACATTGAATTACTATGGAAAGTCCTATCAAACTATGATTCTTCCTCGCTCGGTATGGCAGTACGGTGCTGAGCCCCATTACCTTATTCGCATGGAGCCCGGCACGGCAGCGCAACAATTGGAGGATATCGCTACGACTTTTTATCAGGATCAAGGGCGGTATTTGGCCAAGTATGAGGTGCTTTCTCGAATTCAAAAGCGTATGTATGACGGGCGCGGTAGTCGCGCACTCACCTTCCTTGTGATCAGCTTGGTGCTGGTACTCATTACGTCATTTGGGATTGCCGGATTTACTTCGTTTCAGGTGAATCAACGACGCAAGCAAATAGGTACGCGTCGTGCGCTGGGAGCCAGAAAAAGCGACATCATGGCGTATTTTTTAACGGAAAATAGCGTTATTACCTTGTTTGGTTTGTTGTTGGGAACGGTGGTAACCCTGGTGTTTAGTTTTGAGCTATCCATGATTGAACAACAAAACATCTTAGATTTTGTGTTGCTGCTTGGGATCGCCTTGCTATTGTGGCTGATTAATATCATTGCGGTGTGGATACCTGGTCGTAGAGCCGTTAAAGTACCCCCGGCCATCGTAACTCGCGGTGCTTGATGGATAACCGCAAGTTCGTTGGTTGTCGCAGAATTGTGCTGTGCCGCCAAACTGTGCAGTGCAGCCAAACTGTGCAGTGCAGCCAAGCCACGCGGTTTGGCTCTACAGTGTATAAATCGAAATAGAAGAATGAAACAGGAGTTCCAATGCAAGCCAGAGTATTAGTCATAGATGACAATGCGGATGTCGCTAAGGCTATTAGTGTATTGCTGCATCTCAATCACATTGAGACACAACATGCGGCAACACCTGAAGACGGGTTGAAAGCGCTACAAGACAGCCATTTCGATCTGGTGATTCAGGATATGAATTTCACTAAAAATTATACCTCTGGCGAAGAGGGTATTGCACTGTTTCAACAGATACGAGACCGTTTTGCGGATATACCCATTATTCTCATCACTGCCTGGACAAGCCTGGAAACCGCAGTGCAACTGGTGAAATCCGGCGCCAGTGATTATTTAAGCAAGCCCTGGGATGATGACAAATTACTCACCACCATTAACAACCTGTTGGAGCTTTCGCAGCTACAGCAGGAGCAAAAGCAAGTGGCGGTTGAGCGGATTCGTCAACGAGATGCGTTAAGTCAGCAATTTGATTTGTGTGGCATCCGTTATCAAAGTGAGGCAATGGCTCAATTGCTCAGGATGACTACCCAAGTGGCAAACTCAGATATCGCTGTCTTGATAACTGGCCCTAATGGCGCGGGTAAGGAAAAAATCGCTGAGATATTACAGGCCAATTCGCCTTCCAAAGACGGCCCTTTTGTGAAAGTTAATGTCGGCGCATTAACGCCGGAGCTCATGGCGGCTGAGTTGTTTGGTGCGGAAGCAGGCGCTTACACCGGTATCACCGAACGCCGCAAAGGACGTTTTGAACTGGCCCACGGCGGCACGCTGTTTTTGGATGAAATAGGCAATCTTTCTATGGATGGTCAGATTAAGTTGCTGAGGGTATTGGAAACCGGTGAATTTCAGCGCATTGGTGGCAACGAAGACATCAAGGTCAAGGTGCGCATTATTAGCGCCACCAATACTGATCTGCCCGCGGCTATAGCACAGGGCACCTTCAGGGAAGATTTGTATTATCGACTGAATGTGATTGAATTAAATTTGCCGCCGTTGCAACAACGAAAAGCAGATATTCTACCACTGGCCGAGTTCTTTCTGGCAGATAAGGCCAATCTTAGTAGCGAAGCGGCTGCTGCATTAAAGCATTATGCATGGCCCGGCAACGTTAGAGAATTAAAGAATGTGATGCAACGGGCCTCTTTGTTGTGTCAGGGCAATCAGATCCAATTGTCAGATCTGGGGCTGGAGCTTGAAAAACAGGCGGAGCGAGCTTTATCAAAAGATGAAGACTTAACAGCCGAAGATATCCGCCGCGCGATAGCCGAGTCGGGTGGGGTTATCGCCGATGCGGCGCGTTTACTTGGTTTGGGACGTTCAGCCCTGTATCGACGCATGAAAAAGTTTGAAATTGATCTGTAGCGGGTGAGATTCAGGGAAAACCCAATGAAAAAGTCTTTCTACTGGCATCTTTACCTACAAATCGCAGTATTGATTGTATTGTTTGGTGCCAGTTTATCCTATATCAGCCAGGCATTTGAGCATCCGGGGCTCTGGATGTTGAGTGCAACATTGCTCGCCTTGGGGTTGTTTGCCTTGCTACTCAGGCACGCGATGCGCCCACTCACTGACATGCTGCGCTCGGTGAATGATGGTGTGAGCGCGTTTCAAGAAGAGGATTTTAGCCTCACTATCCATAAAAATGGCTATCGAGATATTGAGAATATTGCCAGTCTTTACAATCAAATGGCGGCAATACTGCGCTCAGAACGCATGAATATTTTCCAGCGTGAGTTGTTATTGGATAGTGTTATCCAGTCAACCCCGGTGGCAATGTTATTGGCAGATGGTCGCCATCGGGTGGTGTACAGTAATCACGCCGCTAAACAGTTGTTGAAAATCCAGAAATCACCAGAGGGTTTTGCCATCAACGAGCTGGTGGCCCAATTGCCCGGTGCATTGCAGCAGGCTGTGCAGCGCCAGCAAGATGGACTGGTAACCTACATGGATGACGACCAAACGTTGGTGTTTAACGTTAACTTTCAAAAGTTTAGCCTCAATGGTCAAAGCCATACCCTATACCTTTTTAAAAATCTCAGTCAGGAGATGGGGCGCAAAGAAATTGAGTTGTGGAAAACGGTGATCCGGATGATTAGTCACGAGTTGAATAACTCGCTGGCGCCGATTTCTTCATTAACTCGTTCAGCCCGCCGTATTGTAGCAGAGCCTGAGCATCTTCACTTACTCAATGATGTGTTGGAAACCATCGACCGACGCAGTCAACATTTAAGCGGCTTTATCAAGCAGTATGCGGAATTTGCCAAAATGCCCCCACCGCAAATGGACAAAGTGGACCTTCAGCGCTTTTTTGAGCATTTGAAAACATTACTTGATGTTAACTGCGAGCTCTCGGTTCATACTCCTCATGCTCGCTTTGATGCGGCGCAGATTGAGCAGGTACTGATTAACCTGGTTAAAAATGCCAGAGAGTCCGGGTCCGAGGAGAATGCCATTGGGTTTACGCTGTCTCAGCAGGCGAGCCGTTTAGTATTTGTGGTGTTTGATCGTGGCCCGGGTCTCAGCGTTGAAGAGTTACAACAGGCATTATTGCCATTTTATACCACCAAAGAACAAGGCTCTGGCATTGGTCTGGCATTATGCAATGAAATTGTCGCAGCCCATGGTGGCAAGTTGCGACTGTATAATCGCGACCACGGTGGGCTGTGTGTTAGCTTTGAGTTTCTCATGCAAGACGAGTGATAGTATCCATTACATAATTTGCCATCGACGGTGGCACATTCAGATAGTCTTCCTGCCAGATTTGTGACATCTTTTTCTGGTCAATGTTTCCACCCGACAAAATCACCAGACAGCTTTGCGGCTGACTGGGTTTGCTGTCTCTTAACCAATTGATTACGGCTTCCATAGTCATGGCGCTAGTCGGTTCAACATGCAATTTTAGTAGATGCTGTAACCATTGTGTCCAATAGGCAATTCGTTGTTCTTCTACTTCATAAAATCCATCGGTTTGCTGTAACAGCGGGAAAGTATTCTGTCCCACTGCTGGCGTGGCTGCACCATCGGCAAGGGTATTGGGTGGGCCGTCCAATGATTCGATTTTTCCCGAGCGCAGCGAGCGCGCCGCGTCGTTGGCATTGAGCGGTTCAGCGCCAATCACCTGAATGTCTTCATTATAACCTTTAGCCGCCAATAAGGTACCTGAGAGCAAGCCGCCACCGCCACAAGGGGCAAAAACAGCGTTAACCTTGTCTTTCACCTGATGTAATGCCTCGTAACATGCGGTGCCTTGGCCCGCGATTATATCGGGGTGATCGAAAGGTGGGATCCACATGGTGCCGGGTTGCTTTGCCGCTTCCTGCACGGCAGCGTCGGCCTCCAATCGCGTAGCAAATTTTACTACAGTGGCACCGTAGGATTCCGTCGCAGCGGCTTTGACTTTGGAAACAGATTCTACTGTGTAGATGGTAGCGGGTATATTAAACGTGGCCGCGGCATAGGCTATGGCTTGTGCGTGATTGCCGGAGCTATTAGCAACGATGCGCTCAGGTAAGGCGTTGTCTTGCTGTAATTTTGCCAGCACATTATTGGCTCCGCGAAATTTGAAGGCTCCCGTTTTTTGCAGGCATTCAGCTTTAAATAAGATGCGATGACCCAGCCACTGATTTAGTAACCTGGACTCCATGATGGGAGTCTGGTAAACCGTATCTTTAATTCTGCTATAGGCATCGATAATCGCTTGGTGATCCAGCACTCTTGTTCCTTGGTTGGAAAAAACAGGCAAAAATTTATCATAGCTTTTCATATTCGCCTAAAACAGACAGCGCAAAATCACAGTTTGATACACCTCGCCTTATTGTTGCCACTATTTGTCGCAATTGAGCATAACTGAGCATGGTAACTGCTGGTGATAAACGTTAAGATGGTGACAATTAAGCGTGAGCTATGTGCTCTACGTTATGTTTCAATGTTCCAGTCAGAGAGCAGCCAGTTTTGGCTTGTCGAGAGAAGGTATGTCGACAGATAAATTTGATAATGTCCCCAGAATTGTTCTGGAAAAAGAAGACAGGGATTCATTTCAGCGCACTCGCGCCGCCCAGAAAACTAAACCTGAGCCCACGCCGGAAGCCGCTCCACCTGCTAAATCATCGGGCGGACTGATACTTCTGGTGCTGCTGGTGGCACTCGGTGGCTATGGAACCAGTTATTGGTTGTATACCGAACAGCAAAAAACTGTTAGGCAACTTACCGATGCCGGAGAACGAATTTATGAACTGGAGCGCAAAATTTCTGCTACCGGTGAAGAGTTGGATCAGTCTGCGGTTGCTTTGCGTGTGCAGGTAAATGAGCTGAAAGATAAAACCGATGTCTTATGGCAGGAAATGGATAAGCTTTGGGCTTCAGCCTGGCGTCGTAACCAGACCGAAATTAAAGAGCTGCAAACTCAAACTAATAACGAATTCAGGACGCAAAAAAGTACATTAACTGCGATGCAATCTGACATTAGCGATTCCAATACCAATATGGCCGTTATTCAGGAGCAGGTGAATCAACAGTTGGCAAAGGCGCAGGAAATTAATAGCTCGTTAGAAGCCGTAGTGAAGCAACGGGCAGCATCCGAACAACAGATCCGCGATATGGGAGATCAGGTTGCAACAGTGGCGCTTCGTATTGAAGCGTTAATCGAGCGAATTGACGAGTTGGAATCCCTCAAACAAGAGGTCTCTAATATCAAAAGTCAAACTTCTGCCCGAACACAACCACAACCGGTGAACACCGGTGGCACCGCTGCTACTAACCAAAACGGCACGCCTACAGGCTAAACCGCAACGAATTTTCCAGCACCAAGGCCGGTATCACGCCGGCCTTCTGATATTATTACAACGCTTTCTCAACTCCTTGATAAACAAGTCTCTTCGCTCAGGTGAAATTAAAATGAACGATTTGGCGTAGCTTATTTTGATGCGTCGAAAAGAGAGTGCCGGAGAAGATAATGGACTCAGGCTGCGTTTGATGTCCTTGATGTCTTTGTAATAGACTTTTTGGTGTATCAACTTGCCACATTTAATTTCCAGGTAGTCTGGATGTAGCGTGTATTCGCAGGGCCATATCAGAAACCACAAGGCGCAAAATGACAGAACCAAAATAGCTGAATAGGTAAAAATGTCGGCAGGCTGCAAGCTTGCCGCCTGATTTTTCACAAATGTACCTATTAGCAAGATGGCAGGCAATAAAAAGAGTAGCGCAGCCATAAACCACCAATCTATCCTTGAGCGCCATTTCGAATTTGAATAATTTAAACCTTTCATAATAGAAATCCTTCCTTAAAATGAACGAGTAAAAATTGTACCACTTTGAATGTGTCTGTGGTGAAGGAAGTCGAATGGTGAAAAAGTTGATATGCTAGTGCTTCAGAATTGAGGAGTAACGACTTTGGTGAAAAAGCCTATCAGCAGACCGATTGATCCTTGTCAGGCTGTCTGTCGTTTTAATGAAGACGATGTATGTATTGGATGCTTTCGCGAGCGTGATGAAATCAACAACTGGCGCTTTATGAGTAACGAACAAAAAGCCACAGTTGTGGAAAGAGTTAAGCCTAAAATTAAAGCCAGACTTGAAGAAGAGAAACAGCAAGGCAGAATGCCCGCGAATCAGCGCTTTCGCTACTGAGGCCCTTTATTTAAAGCCTTATAGAGCGATATCAACTCATACTTTAGTTTGAACTTCTGCATTACATTTTGCTTGTTGGGCAAATCATTGCCACAGTGCGCATTGGTGTTTGCAATCAACAAAACGGTTTGTATGACAAAGTTTATATCCCGCTATTTAAATCAACTCATTTTGATCCCTTCAATCATTATCCTTATCGCTACCTTAGTGGGGCTGACGGTGAATTGGAGTGATTACTCCAAAGCCGTGCAGTCGCAAACGTTGGTTCATTATGTGCGGGTTTCCATGGATCTGGTGCATGAATTACAAAAAGAAAGGGGAATGTCGGCGGGCTTTTTAGGCTCTGGCGGACAACATTTCCGGTCAGAACTGCGCAGCCAGAGAGACCTCACCAATCAGCGTTTCAACGATTTTAAATATTAATTGGAATTGGTATTAGACATCAGGACTTGTTATCCATAGATTTGTAAATCGTTTCCACCAGGTACGCCAGATTCCTGTCAAAATCTTTGTATTGTTCTCTATACGTAGGCCCAAAGCTTTGCTCAAACGATGCGGTTATCTCGGGTAGTGACGTTTGAAGCTCGAATCCCTGTTTAATATGGGCCAGTGCAGCGGTTAAAAAACGAGAGTCTCGCGTAATACTTGCAGTATCAGTCGCGGCACCATGGCCGGTTAACACAACGCCAGGTTGTAGTTCCAGAACATTATTCAGAGTAGCAATTAACCCTGCAAGATCACCGTGATGGGTCATAATGGGCAGCCATTCAGAACTTAACACATCGCCGCCGATAATCACTTCCTCTTCAGGAAGCCAGATTAAGAGGTCGCCGGGAGAATGACCGTCATCGGCAAAAATAAACTCCACTGATAGATTACCCAAAGAGCGAGTTTGTTGTTCGAGGATGTGCTTGTCAGGAATAACAATGGCGCTGTTACCAGTTTGCCCTTCAGTCATGCGGTTGAAGGCCTTTACCACAAAAGAGGCATCGGCTTGCATCTGCTTGGTACTGGCTTGAGTTGCAATCATTTCCACATTTGATCCTTCAAATGCGCCATTACCCAACCAATGGTCAGCGTGACTATGGCTATTCACTAGCCAGCGAATGGGTTGTTTGGTAACGGTTTTGATGGTGTTGATGATTCTTTTACCAATTTTCTCCGAAGAGCCTGAGTCAATAACCAGAACGCCATCACCCGTGACTACAAAGTGACTGTTGGAGTTCCAGCCTTGGTTTTCTTTTGAAGGCAGCCCGTAGTGGGGAGAAATGATGCTATAAACGCTATCGCTCACTTGCTGTACCGGAAGTGTTTCTGCTGACTCATTTGCTTTAGTGGATAACGAAGCAATCGATATGAGTAACATCAGAATTGCGAGGTTAATCTGTTTCAAAGTAAATCCTTTTGGTGTGTATGAATTGGTTTTGCAGTGTTATATCCGGTAAGAAAAAAAGCACAAATGTTTTGAGGTGGAGTTGTCATTTAGGAGGGTGAGCAACAGTTTGATCTCGCATAATTAAAATATTCGCGAAAGTTTCCGGACACCTGTAGGCAGCCTCCAATGTTGTTATTTAAGTAATTTATTCGCCAGTGTTGGCAAGGTGAGTGGTCAATGTTTGATACAAATCTCGCAGTTCAAAAGGTTTGCCCAGATAGCCTGAAAAGCCCAATTGCTTATACTCTTTGATATCTTGCGACATGACATTGGCGGTGAGAGCGATAATGGGGATTTCAGGGGCTATTTTATGGATGATGGCAAAGGCTTGTTTACCATCCAACACAGGCATCTGAATATCCATCAGGATCAGATCAGGATGTTGCCTATTAACTTCATCAATCGCGATTCTGCCATTGTCAGCAAAGCGTAATGTCGCGTTTGTCGATTCCAGCATGGAGCAGATAATTTCCTGATTGATGGCGTTATCCTCAGCGATCAGTATCTGTTTACCTTGTAAATCCGGTTGCTGCTCATCAACGCTCTTCGTGCTTATATCGGTTTCATTTTCTACCCTTGTTAAGGGTAAGAACACAATAAAGCGCGTTCCTTTACCTTCAGTGCTGGCAACACGAATATCGCCTTGCATCAATGAGATCAGGTTTTGTGTAATGGACATTCCCAGCCCGGTGCCACCAAACTTTCGGGTGATAGACGCATCAGCTTGAGAAAACCGTTCGAATAGTGCTTTAACCGCTTGTTTAGACATACCTATTCCAGTGTCTTGCACCTCAAAAATTAAGCCGGATTGCGCATCTCTCTGAGCTTTTCGAAGGGCAATGGAGACACCACCTTGTTCGGTAAACTTTACTGCATTGGAGACCAGGTTCATTAATATTTGGCGGATCCGCACCGGGTCGCCAAGCCATGTTTTAGGCAGTTGCTCGTCCTGACTCAGTGTGAGGCTAATATGTTTCTCCGAAGCCACCGGTAACATGTCTGAGAGCACTGATTGTGTAACGCTCTCCAGAGCAAACGGAATATGTTCAATGTCTAGTTGTTGAGCTTCAATTTTTGAATAATCTAAAATGTCATTAATGATGGTGAGCAAGGATTTAGCTGAGTAGATAGCTTTATCTATCAGTTTGCTGTCCTTCTCTGTTTGCTCTTCCCGCTGCAAAATCTGGAGTACGCCCAATATGCCGTTCATGGGGGTTCTGATTTCATGGCTCATATTAGAGAGAAATTCACTTTTCGTTTTGGATGCTTCTTCGGCTTTTTCTTTCGCTTCAGCAAGGGCCAGATTGTTGCGTGCGATGTTGTTTTTGGTGCGCTCTAGTTTTCGGGCGTAGCGGCTATTAAAAAAGCCCACGTTAAAGCAATACAGATACACACTAAGGGCAGCAATGATTTGCGCCATTACCGAGGTGCTACTTGACACCTCGAACCCCCACAATAATCCGCCAGCAAGGCAACCCACAGCCAGACTTAAAATGGATTTGAAATAGAATCTGAGTCCTCCCACCATCAGGCCATTTAAGGTGGTTACTATTAATAAGGCAAACACAACCCAAACCTGAAATCCGACGGCGGCACACCATAATCCGTAAAACAAGGCATCGAGATACAGGTTTAAAAATTCAGCGTGATTTTTTGACGGTGATAAGCGCCCGTGTAGACGCGCCAGGTGGGGCCAAAGCAGACAATTTGCAAAGATGAAGAAGGTAACCCAAGGGGAAAGCGTCGGATAATAAACCGCGATGAGCATCGCTGCCATCATTAGGTAGCCAATGATTCTTGGGGCATACATCCTTTTTGAAAGCGACTTCCCTGGCTTTTTTAGGGCATCAGATCGCATCTTATATTCGCGTTAACCTGGGCTGAAAAAGTTAAATTTATTGATACTTAACGTCAAAGAGAAAGTAACTCGGTCCTTGGGTAGATCCATTCGATTGGTGACCAATAATTTACAACATTTCGTCATAAGTTAAATATTTTACTCCAGCCTAAATGTTTTTTGAGAATTTAACCAGTGCGCCAGACGGTTTACCGTTATTCATCTCAATCAAAGATCGTAATGGCGAAAATTAATATGAAAAATCCATTGCTTGAACTATCGTTTAAAGAGATGAGGTATAATTGAAATCAACTGAGTTTAATTTTCTATAAGAGCCAGCCCAAAAGCTGAGGCTATCATCATAATGTTATACGCTAGTATCCGAAAAAAAGTGCATCTCATCGGATTGAGTTTTTGTCTCTTTAGCAGTGTCAGCTTTGCTGAGGAATTGGTATTGCTGACTCATCACTTTCCACCCTACAATTTCGTTAAAAACGACAAATTTGTTGGTATAAATACGGAAATTATCAGCAAGGCACTCAAGGAAGAAAACCTTGCTTTCAGGATAGAGAATATTAATTGGGCCAGAGCACAACAAATCGTGCAAAGTACCCCTGATACTGCGTTACTGGCCGCCGGGCGTAATGTGGAACGGGAGCATAAGTATGCATGGGTTGGACCACTGGTGTCCTCTACGCCTTATCTTTTTAAACTGAGTTCGCGTGACGATGTCAGTGTTGACTCATTTGCTGATTTGAAGTTCTACCGCATCGCTTTAACCCGACGCGGGGTTATGGTGCCAACATTTAAAAAACTGGGACTTAAGGTTCCTGAAAACCTTATTTTAGTTTCAGGTGCTGAAGAAACTTACGGTATGCTATTTCAGAAGCGCGCTGATTTGATCTTGGGATCAGATTTGACCATGCCTTACAACCTACGTAATTTGGGCTACGAACTCACGGCCCTTGAACCTGTGATTCAAATAGATTACGAAGGTACAGGCAATCATCTGGCCCTACATAAATCCTATGCTGCTGAGAAAATCGAGCGCCTAAATGCCAGAATAGAGAAAATGTGGGACAGTGGAGAGGTGGATGCGATTATTAATAGCTATCGCCTACTGCCCAAAACGAAAAAAGACTAAGTGTTTGAGTCAGCTAGTGAAGCAATTATTGTGCTTTAATCGAATGGGCAGTCAATACTTCACTGCCCGAATAAATGCACCGGCAAATGCAAAAGCCTCGCGGGGCTTGTTTCTGAGCTCCTTAATCACACTTACTCAGCGTGCAAAACTTTTCATTTTGTCATTTTTCCTGGTTGCGCATACAGAAGCGGCAACTTACCATTTTGTTGCTATTGAACATTTGGTAGAGCAAGAAATTGGCAAATTATTGCTTCCGCGGATTTATGAGCGTGCGGGGATAGAAATCACCATAACGTCGTTGCCTGGCAAGCGCGCTGAATTTGAAGCAACCTCAGGTTTGCGTGACGGTGAGATCATGAGGATTTTTAGTTATGGCGAAGAGAATCCAACCGTGCTGCGAGTGCCGACCGCTTACTACCAGCTACAAACTATGGCCTTTACCAGAGACGGCACGGGGATATTGATACAAAGCCGAGATGATCTCAGACATTACTCGATTGCTAAAGTAAGAGGCGTCAAGCATACCAACCTCATCAGTGAAGGATTAAAGCAAGTTTCAGATGTCAGCAATACAGTAGAAATAATGCGACTGCTGGAACAAGGGCTGGTTGATGTTGGATTGACCAATACCCTCGATGGCGTGATGACCATTCAACAATTGGGTTTAAACGATGTCTCTCCCCAAGGAGCTCCCTTGGCCACGCTTAACCTTTACCATTACATCCATCAAGATCACCAGGAATTGGTTGCTATTATCGATGAAACAATCAGGCAACTCAGGGATTCTGGAGAACTCGCTATAATGATCGCTGAAGCAGAAAACCAGATCATGTTGAGCTATAAGCTGCAGAATAATTAGTGAGCAGAAGACCCCATGAAAAAAGCCGCTGGAGAATGAATTCGCCAGCGGCTTTTTGGTGCTTTATTTCAGCTTTTAACGCAAGGTGCGATCAAAGAAATTGGTAATGGTATTGTACAAATGTATTCCGGTTTGTTTACCTCTGATACTGTGTTTTTTACCCGGGTAATCCATTACTTCAAACGGAATGGCCAGATCCTGCAAGTGTTTGTACAACATGGTGGAGTGGGTGAATAACACGTTGTCATCTGCCATTCCGTGATAAATCAACAAATCACCTTTTAAATTTTCTGCATAGGGAAATACTGATGAGCGAGTATAGGCCTCAGGGTTAGTGGTGGGGTTACCCATATAGCGTTCGGTGTAATGAGTGTCGTACAAACGCCAGTCAGTGACTGGGGCGCCAGACACACCTGCGGCGAAATAGTCAGGCTCTTTAAACATGCTCATTAACGTCATGTAACCACCGTAGCTGTGGCCATACACACCAACTTTGTCTTTATCTACATAGGGCAGGGTATGTAAGAATTTCACACCCGCCACCTGGTCTTGAACTTCGATTTCCCCCATGCGTTCATGAATAGGATCTTCAAACGCCTTGCCACGGTAATTGGAACCGCGGTTATCAACGGTAAATACCACGTACCCTTTATCAACCCAATGCTGCATTAGCAGTCCACGGTTCCCATACCACTTGTTTTGTACTATTTGAGCGTGTGGCCCACCGTATAAAAATACGATAGCAGGGTGCTTGCCACTGATTTCTTTGGGTGTCCACATTCTGTAGTGTAGCGTGACGTCATCCTGGGTTTTGATGGTACCGAATTCAGGCTGCACCCATTGCTCCTGATAAGCTGCCAGTGGGTGACTGTCGTCAATGGCATTTTCGCTTAGCCAGGTAAGGTGCTCCCCAGACGCTTTGTGCAGACTTACTTGAGGTGGCGTATTGATGGTAGAGAAGTTATCTACGTAAATGCTGGCGTCTTTTGAAAAAGCAATGGAATGAAAACCGGAACGTTGGCTCACCTTGGTTATGTCACCGCCCTTTAACGAAACCTTGTAAAGGTGACGCTCAACCGGCGTATCTTTGCGACCGGTGAAGTAGATTTGCCCGGCTTTTTCATCAATGGCGGCAACAGAATCCACCACCCAGTCACCGGAGGTCAATTGTGTAAGCTGCTTGCCTTTGTTATCCATCAGGTAGAGATGCTTAAATCCATCTTTCTCTGAGGCCCAGACAAAAGCATCCTGCTTTTTGAGGAAGTACAAGTCGTCGTGCAAGTTAATCCAGGTTGAGCTATTTTCCGTCAATAGAACCGATACCTTATTGCTAACGGTGTCGACGACTTTGAGTTGCAGTTGCTTTTGGTCGCGACTTTGCTGCTGGAAGCTAAATTGTTTGCTGTTATTGAGCCATTTACCGCGGGCCAGATAGATATCTTGCTCTTGTCCCAGGTCTACCCATTGGGTTTGTTTTGTGGCTACATCATATATTGCCAGTTTTACAGTAACATTGGGGGTACCGGCACGGGGATAACGCTGTTGTACAACCTTGACATTGTCTGCGTAAATTTCGGTGCGAGTGATGATATCTACCGGCGATTCATCAACCCGGATAAAGGCAATTTTAGATTCATCAGGTGCTACCCAGTAGCCAGTCATGCGGCTCATTTCTTCTTGCGCCACAAACTCCGCCATGCCGTTTTTAATGGCGTTGCCACCATCCGTGGTTACCTGAGTCTCTTCACCCGTGGCGATATTTTTAAGGTACAGGTTTTGTTCGCGAATGAAGGAAATGAAGGTGTTTTTGGGTGAAATTTTGATGTCTGTCTCAAAGCTTTCCGTCTCTAAGATTTGTTGCGCTTTAGCGCTGCCCATGGGGTAATACCAAGCATCTCCTGCCAGAGGGAATAACAAGGCTTTGCCGTCACTAGACCATTGATATTCCATGATACCCGTGCCGTATTCGCGACGGCGCTCTCGGCGGGCTTTTTCTTCATCGGACAGCTCTTCTTTACCGGAGTGCAAATTGTCGGCGTCAAATAATACCTGGGTTTTACCGCTTTCAACGTTGTATTCCCAAAGGTCGTAGCGTTCGTAATCGCTTACCTTGCCCTGAATAAAAGTAACTCTCTGTCCATCGGGGGAAACTTTCAATTTGGCTGGTGCGCTGCCTTCAAGGGCGGGAGAGGAAAATATTCGTTCAATACTGAGTTTTTCTGGCGCTTGCGCATGTACCAAAGTACTGCTCATGATCAGGCCAGAAAGCAGGGTGAGTTTTTTCATGCTTCAGAGTATCCTGTAGGCAAATTTAGTAGTGGATCTGGAGTGCTTCATATTAAAGTTGTTGTTCAGCGAATAATATGGTTAATAAACCAGCACAGATCAGTAAAATCAGCAATATATTGCATTATGGCTAAGTTATAACATGCGAGCACAAAACCACAAAACCGCTTTGTTACTAGGTGCGACAGGATTAGTCGGTCAGCACTTACTGACTTTGTTACTGGATGACCCCAGGTACGACCGAATTATTTGTTTGGTGCGCACTAAACCCACTGGGGAATATGCCACCATGAGCAGCGCCGGTAAGTTGCAGTTAGAAGTTGTGGACTACGAAAATTTGTCAGCTTGTAGCTCGTATTTTGGTGCTTCACATATCTATGTATGCCTCGGAACTACCATTAAAAAAGCGGGTAGTGAGCAGGCGTTTCGCCGGGTAGATTACGATTACGTGCTGCAGGCAGCACAGTTAGCTAAAGCCGAACATGCGCAGAGCTTCGCGTGGATATCCTCTGTTGGTGCCGACGCCACCAGTTCCAATTTTTATTTGCGGGTTAAAGGTGAACTGGAAAACGCCATCGCCAACATGACTGAATTGCATGCTAAACCGGTTCAGCCTTCGCTATTGCTGGGTGAGCGGGATGAATTTCGTCTTGGCGAAAGGTTAGGTGTTTGGCTCAGTCCGCTATTATCCCCTCTAATGCTGGGTTCCTTACGCAAATATCGCCCGGTCCACGCTATTGACGTCGCCAGACAAATGATGGCCTTGCAGCTGTGGGACTAATAGATGTTCCGCTGTAAACGATTTACGGTTGTGCAAGATAAATGTGCCATGAAAGTGAGCACCGATAGCTTATTATTGGGCAGTTGGTGTCAGCCGGGAGCCGCGAACACAATACTTGATATTGGCACAGGAACGGGCATTTTGAGTTTGATGATGGCACAAAAGAGTCATTCAAATTGCCAGATTACGGCTGTCGAAATTGATAGCGATGCCGCACTTCAAGCACAAGATAATTTCCAGGCATCACCATGGCCAGACAAGATCACTTTACATCATGCAAACTTCGCTAGCTGGTGGCATCACAACCGCCAACAATATGATGTGATCCTCGCCAATCCGCCGTGGTTTGAGCATGCGCCCTCTGCTGCTCATAACGCCAGCAATCAGCAACGGGATGCAAAGCGCACCGTGGCAAGACAGCAAAGTCAGCTCAGTCTGGAGTCATTGTTTCAGTCAGTGGCGACACTATTGGCCAGTGCTGGTCATTTTTATTTGGTATTGCCGACTTCAGCTGAATCTCAGGTAGAAATGCTGACAGAAAAGCTTCACTTTGAGCTATTAGCGCGACTGGACGTAAAAGCCACGCCAGCTAAGGCACCCTACTGTCAACTGTGGCATTTAGGTGTTCAGAGCGCAGAATTAATCGGGGATGATGTCAGTTCTGGTCCAGAAAAAAGCCTCAACGACGAAAGCATTCAGGAAATAATCATCCGGGATGATACAGGTGATTACACCGATGCGTATAAAACATTGTGTCGAGATTTTTATCTGAATTTTTAATTATAAAAAAGCGTTTTTAAAAACTGATTCAACTTAAACCTTTCGCACATAGCAGCAGATAACCTAAGTAGGAAATAAATCCGTTACAAATTTCGGATTTCCTTTTTTCCAGGTGTTGCTATATTAAAGATGTGGGCAGTTAAAACTGTGCATTTAACAACATCAAAAACAAATCAGGACTTTTTCCACGGACAGGATAACCTTTGAAGGGGAGCTGTTATGAGCGAGAGTCAATTACCTTCATGTATCAGCCATCTGACCGATTCGCTGCAGGTGGTGCAATTCTATTGCCGGAATATTCCTATTCAGGTGCCTAAGTTTGCCGTTTATGCGGTGTTGGATAATCCCGTATTTGACAAAATCGTCTATCGCGAAAATCGCAAAGTAGGCATGATAAAACTGGGGCGTTATCTGGTACCGGTTATTGATCCCCTGCACGGCCGTCTGGAAGAGCGCCCCAATCACATCGTGGTGATCAGCCAAAGTAAGGGCAATAAATTTGGTTTGTTTGGCTACCCCGCAGACGAGGTAAAAGACAATTTATTGTTGCCATTTTACCATCGTTCGGTGCGCAAAATTGTGAAGGATTTTGTGTAACTAACCGAGGCGATTATTGCCTTATACCAAGCGAACCACTATCCACAAAGTTGTAGGTGGTGGTTGCTACTGTATACCATCCAACGGGCCCACATGAATGCGAATAGGCTCTAACGTCGTATTGAGCTGCAAACGCAGTTAACAGCATAGAATACATTTTTTCATATTCGGGATGACTGGCAGGGATATACAAACGATCGGCGATAGTACATTGGCTGGGGTTACCAAACTCACCAAAAACCATAATACCGTTGCCCCTCTCCAGATCTATTTGAGTCACTTTTGCCCAGTTTGAGTAGCCTCCGGCTAGCGTTAAAAATGGAGTAAAAATGAACATTAGAAGTAACACTTTTAAGTTCTTGCAAGTTACCTTTTTAGTTTTCATCAGCATTAGATTCGTTTTCCAGATTAAATCTTAAGAGTATAGTAGTCAAAGCTGTCGATCATTTTATAGCCCAGTTGCTCATAAAGCGCTTTTGCCTGAACGTTGTCTTTTGCCGTCGCCAGCTTAATCGCATGCGCTTTGTTTTTCTGAGCAAACGCTTGTGCTGTCATCATCAAGGCTTTTGCTACTCCTTGCTTGCGCGCTTTTTCAGTGACATATAAATCATTCAGGATATAAACCTGCTTCATGGCAACCGAAGAGAAGGATGGGAACAGTTGGGTAAATCCCATGCCGTTGTTATTTTCATCTAACGCGATATAAATAACGGAGTCTTGTTTCACCAGGCGCGCTGAAATAAAAGCTCGCGCTGAATCTAAATCGCTACGTTGTTGATAAAACTGGCGGTACTGATCGAATAAGTCTGCACATTGTTCAAGTTGGTCATGGGTAACTTGTTGTATTTTCATCAGGAGCTCGTTAGTTATTGTTGTCGGGATTCACCTTCCATTCTATCTAATGCCGTCCCCAATGCAGCAAAATAACGCATAAAGTGAGCAGCAATTTCAGAGCGCTGTTGTGGCTCAGGGTAGATCCCTAGTTTCGCTTCAGTAGATTGTTTGGTGCCTTGTACTAAAAACGCGTTTTTAACAGGCTGATCTTGCACCCAGGCTTCAAAGGCCCGGGCACACACCTCTTGCGGTTGCGCATAATAATAAGTGTTGAGAGATTTATCCGCTGCCGCACTTTTAATAAACAGGTCGCTGAGTTCGTCACTGTTGGGTTTGAGAAAAATATGCTGGTAGCAGTTTTCCAGCAAATGATTAATCGGGTGTTCAATGACCTGAATATTTTTAAGCCATAATACGGAAGCAAAGTCTGTATGCCGGGCTTTCTGGAATAGCTTTTGACTGATGTAATGATCAAAAGCATGAAACCATTCATGGGCCAATGCGCCGCCCCCGGCATTTTTCGCCAGCGCCAACGTTCGCGTACCGGCATTGTAGTGGGCGGAACTGTATTTTTGTCCACCTTTGCCAAAGGCCAAAGATAGTGTGCCGTTTAAAGAAATAACCTGTTCCGGCACCTGGAGTATGGTCATCAGATCGCAAAGGGCATCAAAAAACAAATTGGCTGCGATTTGTTGCTCTTGTTTGGTCACCCAGTTGCCAACTGTGGCGGTTTTAAAGCCGAAAATCTTAATGATGTCATTAAAAGAGACATCCGCACCGTCGCGGTGGCTGGGCCCATTGCGATAATAGGATTGATGTAACCGGGAGGCTTTCTGAGATTGGCTCAAACTTGTAAACAAACACTGCAATTTAGCGCGATGATAGCAGTATTTTGAGGCAATTTAAAAAACAGTCAGTCGTTACTAAGTATGAAGCTGCATTTTCGATAGTCACAAAATATAGCGAGTAAAACTCGCTATATATGCATAGCAATGAACGCTCTTTTCGTACTAGCTCAGAAGCAACACCAAAATATAAAGCAACGGAATTAAGCCCGATAGCCAAGACAACGAACGTATATAAGGGAGCCCCAATAAAACACTCAATATATAGATGCTTCTGGATACCATGATAACAATGGCTAAAAAGCTTAATTGGGCGACGCTAATTTCACTCGCTTCCAGGCAGATGAATAATCCGCAAAAAAACACCAAAAACTCAGTTTGATTATCTTTTGCTCGTCGAGCTCTAAGCTGGCATTTTTGCTCTGTTTTTTGCGCGTCTAGGTTAGATAAGGCATAAGCCAATCCGTAACTTCTGGTGCGGTATACAACTTGTAAACCTAGTAGCATGAAATAAAGCACCAGGTTATAAAGCAATGCAAGATAAAAAGGATCCATAAATACTCCTTAATTGTTTAATGACACGCTTGTTTCGTCGGTTTCTTAACGAGGGGGTGGGGTGTTTGTCGATAATAACTGCTGGTCTGCTAGATGAATTTGTTGCCAGTCACCACTTTCATAGGCGTAAACCGGGGCCCGAAAGAACTCAGGAAAGCGCTGCTGTCTTTGAAAACTGTCCAAATCTGGTGAGCGTGTGAACAACATTTTTACAAAGAAAAGCAGCGCGTTAGCGACAGATTTAAAAGTACGATTCTGTAAATCTGATTGTTGCAAATGACGCTGCAATATAATCTCGAAGCTTTCGGCATGCACCCCCGTAAGCTCAAACACCAGGTCATTGACCCCCTCTTTTGAAGCAAAAACTCCGTGTTCTAATTCTTCAAGATAATAATTAACATTTACCATCTGGTAGGTATCAAATCCCATGGCCTTTAGAGACTTAAACAACATTTTCTTGCTGATAGTCATAGGCCGGATTTTTCTTCCCAGGGCTTGTGAATAGCAGTCAATGACATCCTGGTGGGAAATGAGCTTAGGCCCTGTTATCCGATAGGTCTTGAATTTATGGTTGTCGGGGTTTTGCAAAATTTCAGCAATAACCCGGCCCTGGTCTTCCTCTGAAGGGGGCGCATTTAAGGCTTTGTGCGCAAGCTCATGCTCAGTTAACAAGGTGGGATAAATGCCCAGTTGAGTCACCATCTCTAAGGTGAAAAAATAGGTAAAACCAAACAGGCCGGTATTGATAAAAGTGTAAGCCGTATTTTTATGCAGGTTTGCCAGTTGTTTGGTTAACCATTGTTCACGTGTGTGAATTGCCGGATGGGCCGCTGAGGCTAACCATTGGTTCATATAGACAACATGCTCCACTTCAGCATGTTCTGCCGCTACAATGAAATTTGCAGTTTTTAATAAGGCATCTTGTTCAAACGGAGCGCAAAAATAAGCACCAGAAACGCCGTTAAGTGCCGATTCAATATCCCGGTAATCATCTAAGTTTCCCTGTACAATTTCCGCACCCAGAGATTGTAGCTGTTTCGACTTCTCTGACTGAGTGTTTCTTACTACAGCTTTGACAGCAAGCCCGCGTTTTAGCAGTGCCAGTGAAGTAGTGAATCCGGTATTTCCATTGGCTGCGGTCACCAGTATTTTTTGTGTCATATCGTTATCTCCTGAAGCTCTAGAGCACATGTTGCACTCATCAGAAAACTTATTTAAGCTTCAAATTGGACAAAAAAGCTCCATATAGGACATTTGTATGCAGGTCTTGAAAGTCAACATTTTGGTGAGTGAAAACGCGCTATTTTCCACTGTGTTTGGGCCATTCGATATGTTCATACAGGCAGGTGTTTTCTGGAATAAGATCCATGATTTACCACTGACACCAAATTTTGATGTTTCAATTACGGGACTCACAGATAAAGAAATTACTGGGCTAAGCGGCGCGAAAATACGGCCTCACAATAGAATTTCAGATGATGATGACTTTGATTTGGTGATAGTGCCGTCAGAAGGAATGAATATTCAACCACACAGCCAGAGTTTCAAACGCAGAGTCGCTTACATCAAACTGATGCACGATCGTGGGGCAATTGTTGCCAGTATCTGTACGGGCGCCTTTTTATTGGCTGCAACAGGATTGTTAAATGGCAAAACAGCCACTACCCATTGGGCACTAGAGCCACTGTTTAGAGCGGCTTTTCCTGAGGTTAAACTGGATACTAATTTATTGATTGCAGAGGAGGGGAATTTGTTAACTGCGGGTGGAGTCAGTGCCGATCAGGACTTGTGCATGCGCTTGATTGAAAGGTGTTGCGACAGAGACGTAGCGCTGCAAACGGCGAAGTGTACGTTGGTGGATTTTCACAATAATAAACAGTCGAGTTTTAAATCTTTTGTGATCAACAAAACCCACGGTGATAGTGCCGTTTTGCTCTGCCAACAACATATAACAGACAATTTGCATCGCTCCATAACCATCTCTGAGTTGGCAATTGTCAGCAACTTAACCACTAAAACATTAAATCGAAAATTTAAGAAGGCCACCAATTATGCGGTCAACGAATACATTCAACATCTCAAAGTAGAAGAGGCTCGTCGAATTTTGGAGACTGAGACGGTCTCTTTTGAGCATGTGGCGCAATTGCTAGGTTATGAAAATGTCAGCTTTTTTCGGCGTTTATTTAAAAGGCTGGTTGGGATATCCCCCAAAGAATACCGAAGATTATTTAAGGGGGGGGATCAAACTCGTTAGCATTGAGGCAAGAAAATTAGAAAGAGGAAAGGGATATTTACCAATGCCTCTTCCTTTGGCATCTTTAATTCATGACTTCATAGGTCATCATGGCCATGTCAGCGGCCTGCTCCCTGGTATCGATAAGCGCTTTGTACTCAGATGAGTCAAACCAGGCATCCACTTTTTCCTGAGAAGGAAATCGAGCAATAACCACTTGTTGAGCGTTATAACCATTACCATTGAGCACCCGACTTAACGTACCGCGAAGAACGAGTTCAGCCTCATGCTCGGAGGCCAACTGCTTAGATTGAACCAGGTATGACTGAAACTTATCAGCGTCTTTTACGGTAAAAGTAGAAATCATAACTACAGACATTTTAATTCCTTAATTGAGTTGTGTAGGAGAATTACTTGTTGAAAATCAGCAAGCAGTAACATCAGGGTCACTCAGTTGGCGAAATTAAGTAAGATTCAGTTAAGACATTAAAAGTCCATTTGGGACAAGTGTAGGTGCTCGACAAAGAGGCTAAGACAAAAATAACAGAATAAAAAAGGCCAGCAAAATGCTGGCCTGTGTAGAGTAGAAATACTCGTTTTAATCCCCAAATTCCCGGATAACGGTGTTGAGGGTATCTTTGGCATCGCCAAATACCATTCGGGTGTTATCTTTGAAGAACAGTGGGTTATCCACACCGGCGAAACCGGCTGAGGCGGAGCGTTTCAGCACAAATACGTTCCTGGCTCTGTGCGCCTCAATGATTGGCATGCCATAGATAGGACTGCCTTTCATTTCTTTCGCGGCCGGATTAACCACATCGTTGGCACCGATAATAATGGCGACATCAAAGCTGTCCATACGCGGATTAATGGCATCCATTTCGTACAGCTGCTCGTAGGGCACATCGGCTTCGGCCAGTAATACGTTCATGTGGCCAGGCATGCGACCTGCTACCGGGTGAATAGCATAAGCTACTTCTGCACCATTTTGCTCCAATAGTTCCTGTAACTCTTTAACCGCATGTTGCGCCTGAGCTACCGCCATACCATAGCCGGGGATCACTACCACACTTTGGGCTGCCTCTAAGACATAAAAGGCGTCTTCAGCTGACAGTGATTTAATTTCACCTTCGATTTTTTCACCGGCTTCAATGGGTTTAGCAAAACCGGAGAGCAGGATATTCATCAATGAGCGATTCATGGCTTTACACATGATTTGCGTCAGAATAATCCCGCTGGCACCCACCAGTAAGCCCGCCACAATCAGAATATTGTTCTGGATAGCAAGACCTGCGGCGGTAGCGGCTAATCCGGAATAGCTGTTGAGCAGTGAAATCACCACTGGCATATCTGCACCGCCAATCGGGATGGTGGCCAGGATGCCAAATACCAGAGCTAAAGCGATGGCGATGTAAAACCATTGCAAGTTAAAGGGCTGTGTGGCAATGACAAAAGGCAGTGCAATAGCGGTGATGATAATCAACCCATTTAGCCAGCGCTGGCCCGGAAAAATTAAGGCTTTACTGGCCATTCTGCCGCCTAGTTTAGCCCAGGCAATCAAACTTCCACTGAAGGTGACGCCACCGATGAGTATGGAAATATAGGCAATTACCATAGTGGTGATTGTCAGGCTGTTGCTATTGCTAATGGTGAGCGTCGATAAACCCAGTAGCAAGCTCGCCAGGCCGCCAAAACCATTAAACAGGGAAACCAGCTCTGGCATGGCGGTCATCTCCACCCGTTTTGCCATCCAGGCACCGAGTACGCCACCGATTAAGATGCCGGCAAAAATTAACTCATAGCTGATGATATCCTTGTGCAGCAAAGTCATGACGATGGCGATAAACATACCCAGCGCGGAAGTGAGGTTACCCTTCTTAGCCGTGGCAGGGTGGCTCAACAATTTGAGGCCCACAATAAACAGGATGGCAGCAATAACATAGCTGATATTCACTAAAATAAGCATGTCCATTATTTGGCCTCCTTATTCTTTTGTTTGGACTTAAACATGGACAGCATACGGTCAGTGACCATGTAACCACCCACCACGTTTACTGTGGCAAAAATAACCGCGACCACACCCAATATGGTGGTAAGTTGGGTATTATCGGAGCCTGCCGATACCATGGCTCCAATCAAGGTAACACCGGAAATCGCGTTGGCACCCGACATTAACGGGGTATGCAGGGTAGCAGGGACTTTGTGAATCAGTTCAAAACCCAGGAAGCCTGCAAGTACCAGGATAAAGAGTAAGTAAATCAGTTCCATCAGGCGTCTCCTTCAGTGGCGGCAAAGTGTTTTATGAGCATGGCATTACGCAATTCCTGCTGATGGACAATCACGCAACCATCTAAAATGTCGTCTTCCAGGTCCAGTACAAAGCGCTTTTGCTCTTTGTCCCAGTATTCATCCAGCAGATTAAACAGGTTGTTGGCGTACAAATCGCTGGCATCTTTAGGCACCTGATTGGGCCAGTTGCCAGTACCGACAATTTTTACGCCGTTTTTAACTACGGTTTTACCCGGCTCAGAGCCGGCGACATTGCCGCCATTTTCCGCCGCCATATCTACCAGCACACTTCCGGGTTTCATACCGGCAATATCTTCCTCGCTGACGATAAGAGGCGGTTTACGACCGAACAGTTGCGCGGTAGTTATTACAAGGTCTGAATCGGCAATCGCCTGACGTTGCCCTTCTTTTTGTTTTTGCATCTGCTCTTGTGTGAGGGCGTTGGCATAACCCTGACTGGTTTGTCCGGTTTCACCTAAATCAATTTCCAGAAATTTGGCTCCCAGCGACTGCACTTGTTCTGCCACCACAGGGCGCGTATCGAAGGCGGTCACACTGGCACCAAGTCGCTTGGCTGTGGCAATCGCTTGCAAACCTGCCACACCCGCACCAATGATAAATACCTTGGCAGGTTTTACTGTCCCCGCCGGGGTCATCATCATAGGGAGGATGGTGTCTAACTGGCTGGCCCCATTGAGCACCATCACATATCCTGCCAGGTTGGTTTGGGAGCTCAAGGCATCCATTTTTTGTGAACGTGTGGTGCGCGGTATCATTTCCACGCTGATGGCGGTGACTTGCTTCGCTTGTAATTGCTCTATCAGCGGTTGCTGGAAGAAAGGATCTAAATGTCCAATCACCAATGCACCCGCTTGCAGGTGCTCAATATCATCCTGGGTTGGCCTTGTAACATACAAAACGATATCGGCTTCTTTAAGCCCTGACGCCCGGTCGTCACTGATTTTAGCTCCGGCTTCAACAAAGCTGGCATCATCATAGCCTGCCAATAATCCAGTACCTGTTTCCACGGTAATTGAAGCACCAGCCAGAGTTAACTTTTTAACTGTGGCGGGAGTTGCGCTGCATCTGCGCTCCAAAGAAACATTCTCAGAATCTTGTGCGATCCCGGGTGTTTCATTCACAACAAATATTTTCATTTCGACTCCAATAACGATGGCTTATGTTACAGAGTATGAAAATCCGGCGGAAAAGCTAAATTACTTATTTAGATGGCGATTATAGATTTTAGTGATAAAGGTCGGACCAGATGGTTTTCAGTACGATAAATAAGCGCTCAACAGCTGTAATTATTACTGAGTAAGATTCTTGCTCAAATCAAAAATGAGTGAAATTTAACCTGTTTTTTAAAAATCTGTCATACTTTGTGTACAAAATATAGTCAGCTGAACAATAATAATAACGGTAACAGCCTATGTATGTATTAAGACTCAATCAAAGTACCATGCCTTTGGGATGGATCACTATCGAAGAAGCCTGTAAGCAATATTCTCTTGGCAATGTGTTGTTTGAATTGGGCACCGCTAAGCGAACTTTGCTCGGCGGCCATAATCGGAACGGCGAGCAAAGCCAACTGCAAATTGCTTCCATTATCGGCTGCAAGGGTAAGGTGGTTAATCAGAATGGTAAAATCCCTTTGTGCAATCGCTGGCTTTTTGCCCGAGATAATTACACCTGTTTGTATTGTGCCCATCAATTCCGTCCGGGCCAGTTAACGCTCGACCACATAGTACCGCGTTCCCGTGGAGGCAAGAAAACCTGGATGAATTCGGCAACAGCCTGTAAACGCTGTAACGTGCAAAAAGGGGCCCGCACGCCAGAAGAGGCCAATATGCACCTTATTGCTATACCCTTCAAACCCAACATGTATGAGCAACTCTATTTGCGTAATAATCGCATACTGGAAGATCAAAAGGAGTATTTGAGTATGCAGTTTTCATCCAAGCGGGACTGGTTAGGTGGCAAGTTGGTTGCCTGATTCCGGCTATTTAATGAACTAAATTCTCCGGTTGCTCGTTTAAAACACAAGTTGTCAAACGGGGAACAAACATGAACTTACACATAGAATCCTTTGAAGGGGGCTTTTATCTGGCCTCGATTGAGGGCGAAAACCGCACCTGGTATCTTTACGATGAGCAAAATCATCCGAAGAAATTTAACTGTATCAATGAGATAAAGTCTTTTCTGGACAACGAGCGTTTCGAAAAAGTGTGGTTAAAGCAAAATACGCCGTATGATGAGATGTGCGGCATGACTCCAGACCCTGAAGCGTTGAAAATGGAAATTGAATGGCATTAGCGTTTAATTGAAAACCCCATCCGTGAACTAGTCCAGAGGTTGCAGGATAAATGTGTCGCCCACTCGTCTGGTTGGGGAAGGCGTAATTTGCAACAAGTCTTGCAATATTTTGAGTTGTTCAAAGTCCAGCGGAAGAGGGGCCTCGTTGGGCTGATAGGTTGCCCCCATAGGGTAATCAACACCTGGCGTCTTACTCATTTCAACGTGTGTTCCCATAATAGCGGTAACGGCTAACGATGCTGTGTATTCATATAAGCGTTGGATACTGAGACGGTATTGTTGCCAGTTGCGCACGTAAAGCCTGCCGGGATACAGACTATCTCCCGTGAGTAGCCATCCAGTTTGTTCGTCGAAAAGCGCAATAGCATCCTCACTGTGACCGGGTATAGGTATAAGCGTGAGCTTTCGGCCACCCAAGTCAATCAATTTAGTATCATCTGGCCAATTGAGGCCTTTTGGACCGTAGCCAAAGTGCGCCTTTACGCCACTGAGATTGGGGGGAATGAGCGTGGTTCCGGGGCGATTCTGAAATTGTCCATCTGCGGCAACATGGTCACTATGGCCATGAGAATGTAACACCAATAGTGGCATGGAATGGTTGCTTGAACTCACTGATGACACTAGTTTCTGCACTTCATCGTAGAGAGGAAATTCATTGGCGTTGGCCGTGGCACCAGTATCCAGGAGCAGGGCCCGTTCCTTACCAATGAGCAGATAAATGAAAGGCGCTTCGTAATGCAGGCATTTGTTCTGACGAAGCACAAACGTTTGGGCATTGTATTGATAGGATTCAATCGCCGTAGCCTGCTGGATAAGACAATTTGCTGCGCCGTGCTGCCACTGGTGTTGCTGTAGTTTCTGGAGATCATTGTCTGTAACAGTTGTGTGGGGCGTTGAGTTAGCCTGGACACTGATAACCCAAGTGAATAATAGACGTAGCAAGCTATAAGTAAGATTGGTCATAATGTGTTATTGCAAAAAATCCTGAAGCTCTACATACAGGGGGCGATGTTGCTGACAGTGCCTGAAGTCCACTGTCAGTGTTTGATTGGCCTCTGAAACCAAAACATTTATCGGGCTTTTGTATGACTCAGCACAGTTTTCGGCCAGATAAATAGCATCAAAGGACGGAGCTTGTCTTATCTGGTGCACCAATAGCTGCCGGTTTGACGGCAACGGGATCAGTTGCCACTGAGTAACCGGAGCGGATTCTGGTAGAGATGTAGAAAGATGTCTTCGATAGATTAGCTGTTCAAATTCTACAGTGTCTTTTAACCATTGCTTACCACCACGCTCAAAGTGACCTTGAAATACTGTGGCCTCAAGGGAAAAAGACTCTCCCTCTATTAACCTGTTGAGATCAAACGGTTCGGGTAGCAGTGTTAAAGCCGCCGTGGGCTGCGCAGTGCTCTTTTGAGACATTAAATAACCGATATACTGCGCCGCGTGTACCACTTTTATTTGGTATATCAACTGGTAGTCGTGTGGTGCTCGATACAGTGGTAAGTGGCTGGCGAAGAGCTGTTGACCATCAGTAAACAACACCATGCCATGAGAGCCTGAACGTTGATGGTGGGTATGTTTGTCAGTCTTGACATTGTCTGCCTGAGAGTTGAAAGCCTGGGGGGCATCTGCCCAATTAGGCATCGAAATAAAAATGGTTAACAGGCTGAACAGTGTGAGTAAGCGAATTCGGAGCACAAGCGTTTTTCCATCAGTGACACATCAATAATCGCTATTGTCTGATACTGGCTGTTATAAAAACATCGAAATAGAGTGCATAAATGTTTCCTATTGGGATATGGTATTACTTTGATTGTGTATGTTTGGTGAATTGTGGACCTCAACGATTTACGCTATTTTTTGACCGTAGCCCGCAGTAATAACCTGCAAGTCGCGGCCAAAGAACTCAATAAAACACCCGGTGCTTTGTCTAAAGCGATACGTCGCATTGAGGCATTGACCAATACCCAACTGTTTGAGCGACAAGGCAGGAACATTCGCTTAAACCTGCAGGGCGAACGTTTTTGTGATTACGCTCGGGTTATAGTGCATGAATCTGAGCAAGCCATTAGTGCTTTTGGACAAGGGCAACATAAAACCATCGTTAATGTTTCTGGACCTGTGGTGTTATTGCAATACTTACTCCCTAAGGTACTGGACTGCTTACCGGATAATCAGTTTCAGGTGCATATTGCGGCGCAATGGGAAGGAGAGGCGCTGAAACAGGTAAGTGATGGCTCTGCCCATTTGGCCATCGTTACTGCCGAAGCGATTGCCAGTGGCAATACAGATCTCGCAAAGGTTGCTTTGGGTGAAACCGAATTTGCTGTTATGGCAGGGCCTGCTCATCCATTGCTGCTGCAGCATCGCAATAACACCCTTTCTCATGAGAATATTCTCCAATACCCTTTTGCTTGTCCGGCGGTTTCGCCGTTTTGTGGTATTAAGCGGGGAATCGGCTCCGATGGCTGGCGAGATGATGTTTTATCGCGAGAGATTGCTTATCGATGTGATGATTTCAGCACCTTGTTGATGTTGGTACAACAGGGACGTACTTTGGCCTATATGCCAGATTTGTGCGCTGCTTCCGGGATATTAAAGCGCTTGAATGTGAGTGAACTACCTTGGCATTATCGAGAAAAACTCTGTCTGGTGTATAAACCAAGTAAAGCCTCAGGCTGGTTAAATCGCTTTATCTCAGAACTGCAGAGCCGGCTTTCCACAGCATGACCTAATCAAATAGCCTCTTCAAAGACGTTTTCCACAATTAAGTGATATTAAACCCTTGACCTTATATATAACTATAGGGTTTATTCTTGATTGTAACCTTGAAACACCGAAGAGAATGTTATGTACAAGATTGGACAACTGGCTAAGGCGGAGGACATTACGGTAGAAGCGCTGCGCTTTTACGATCAGCAAGGGATCTTATCGCCAGGTTTGCGAGCAGATAATGGCTATCGCTTGTACAGCGAAGACGATAGAGTGCGTCTGCGTTTTATTCAATCTGCCAAGAATCTGGGTTTTACTCTCAAAGAAGTGAAAGAGTTGCTGGATATCAAAGTTGAAAAAGGCGCTCATACTTGTGGCGAGGTAAAACACATCGCGGAGCATAAACTGGCGGATATTCAGCAAAAAATTCAACAATTACAACGCTTTGAAACAACTCTTAAAAAAGTGGTGGCCACCTGTTGCGGTGGGCCTGAGAGTGCCGAACATTGTTCTATTCTGGAAGCAATAGAGGAGAAGGTAGCATGAACCTGTTAATTAATTTTTGGGATTTGTTGGTGCTGTCTGCTCCCTGGCTATTGTTGGGCTACTTTATCGCAGGGTTGATGAATGTATATTTACCTAAAAAGTGGATGGAAAGTCAGTTGGGTAAGGCGTCTTTTGGTCATTCGGTTAAGGCGGCGTTTATTGGTGCACCTCTACCACTGTGTTCATGTGGCGTGATCCCGACAGCCTTGGGATTGAGAAAGCGCGGCGCATCCAAAAATGCCACTGCGTCATTCATGGTAGCAACCCCCGAAACTGGCGTGGATTCGGTATCGGTCACCTATGCCTTAATGGGACCTTTAATGGCAATAGTGCGACCCATCGCGGCGATAACCAGCGCGATTGTTGCGGGAGAACTTGTACGTTTGACCGACAAAGAAGGGGTAGCAGTTGAAAAACCGAAAGTACACAGTTGCTGTGGCCATAAGCATTCTAACGATACCACAGAAGATAAAAGCTGGACTGCGGTGTTGCAGTTTTCATTTGGAAAGTTATTGGGAGATACCGCTACCTGGTTGCTGGTGGGCCTGGCCTTTGCTGCCATGGTACAAACCTGGGTACCGGAATCTCTCTTTGTGCAATGGGGTGATAGTATTCTTACTATGATGTTGATGATTGTAGTGAGTATTCCTATGTACATCTGTGCTACAGCGTCTACACCTATCGGGGCTGGATTTATCTTGGCGGGCGTCTCTCCCGGTGCTGTGTTGGTGTTCATGCTTACTGGTCCCGCTACCAATCTTGCGACTTTGGGCGTGTTGGGAAAAGAGCTGGGTAAGCGCGCCATTATTGCCTATCTGCTGGGCGTTATATTGACGGCTGTGGCAATGGGCATAAGTCTCGATTATGTGTTGCAACAGACCGGCTGGCAAGTGAACGTTGCTGAGCAGTTGCATGAACATCAAGATAGCCTGTTGTATACCATTAGTGGCATAGTATTGAGTGTTTTAATGCTGCGTTATTACGCCGTTAGTTTTAAGCAACGTCTTGTTTCTTCCCGAATGGAATCAAGTAGCCCTTAACTCTACAGGTGATCTGTTTATGGTGATTAAAAGCACTGTGTTATTTTGTATTTTTGCCGCAGGCACAAAGAGGGAACAATTGCATAACTCGGGTTTATCTTTTGTAAAAAAAGTCACTCATTCCAGGTTTATTAAACGCCTTACCAGGTGGACTTTTTGTTTTGTGGTGATATCGCTTTTTAGCGGATGCAGCACAGTCCCGAAAAGTTATGAGCATAGTGAATTAGCGAAAAAAATGAGCACTTTTTTCGCTATATACGATGCCCGGGAGGACTTCAAACAATTGCTCTCGCACTACGCAAGTGACGCTGTACTGATTGATGTTGTTTATGGTCATTGCGCTAAAGGCAAGCAAGCTATTCGCGAATTTCTGAGGTGGGGTGATCCGCTTCTAAAATTAAATGAGGGCAATAGTCTGTCAATTCAAAAGCAACTTTTGGATGGTGATACCGGGGTGACAATCGGCACGTTTGAGCCAATTAACTACGACGGGCAATCATATAGCCATTGGAAATTCGTGATCATTCAGACATTTGATGAAAATGGACTGATCCAGAAACAAGTCGACTGGATAAACTATCTGCCCAGAGAAGATTTTCCGGGAGGCGCTGATATTAATCTTTTAGATCCTTTTGGAGAGCAGCAAGATTGCAATATGTCGAGCAGTTAAAGCTACTTGCATAGCGTCGACACAAAAACCTCCTGCGCATTCATCCTTGAATAAATTTCTTCTATGAAAACGCAGGAGAAACGGGAACCGTGTTTTTACTCGTAGCGCAATGCCTTGATGGGCGTTGCTCGCGCTACTTTGGTGGCTTTCCCTCCAACTGTCAGCCAGGCGATCAACAGGGCCAACAAACTCGCAACCAGGCAGCTGATGAACACCCATAATTCACTGATACGGTAAGGGAATGCCTGCAGCCAATTGGTCATGAGCAATGCAGCAACGGCACAGCCCAATAAACTGGCCAGCAGCACTGGCTTGGAGAACTGCCAGGTGAGTAGTTTGACAATATCCAATACGCTGGCTCCCATGACTTTTCGAATGCCGATTTCCTTGAATCGGCGCTCGGCCGTGAAGCTGGCCAAGCCAAACAATCCGAGACATGACACCACTACCGCTAGTGCTGAGGCTACTGCCAGTAATTGCGCTTGTTTTTGTTCACCCTGAAAATCGCGTTCGATGACTTCACTGACATAAGTGCGCACAAAGGGCAGTTCAGGAACATGTTGTTGCCAATATGAAAGCAGTGATTGCTCCGCCTTTTGCGGTGAACCATCAAAGCGTACCGCTAAAAAGCCAATACCGCCGTAGTCCACAAAAATATAGACTTCCGGTTGAATTCGCTCTCTCACGGTACGGTAGTTGATGTTGTTGACTACTCCCACCACCGTGGCAAAAATGGTGATATCGCCGAATTGGTATTCCAATTCTTTACCCAATATTTCTTCATTGGAGCTATAGCCAAATTGCTGCACCGCTTCTTCGTTCACCAGGGTATTGATTTGTCTGATATCCGGATTCTGCAACAATTCCTGAAAATCAGGGCGGATGTCTTTGGCGATATTGATATCAAAATAGCGACCGGCCACGATTTCTGCGTTGAAGGTATCCAGAAAGCCTTCATCGACATTTCTGAAAGGAGTATTCTGGCTATAGCGGGAGCCATCTTCGCGGTTGAAGGACACACCCAACTGCCAGTTGTTGGCCATCGCCGGGAACATATTTATGTAGGTGGCTGCCTGCATATCAGGTAGTTTCAGTATCTGTTCCCGGATAAGCTTTTGTCTTGAGGATTGGGCAACGGGTTCCCGGCCGACACCATGTAACATAACGATCTGGTCTTTGTCGTAACCCACTTCCATATTCATGGCGTGTTGTCGTTGTGCGAACATCACTATGGCGCAAACAATCAGCGCAATGGATATGGCGAATTGGGCCACCACCAGCAGATTGCGCAGCATGACACTGCCTGAAGTCTCTGCCGATTTATTGGCTTTTAGTACCTTGGCTGGATGGAAGGCGGATAAAATCAGCGCCGGATAAATGCCGCCCAATATACCCACCACAAAGACCAAAAGTAGCATCACCAGGGTATTGGAACCCATGTACTCAAACACCAGGTCTCGCTCTAAAAACTGGCTATAAGCGGGCAAAGCCAACTCCACAAAAACCAGGGCAAAGATCAGCGCGATGGCAGTCAGGAAAATGGTCTCACCTAAAAACTGCATAATGAGTTGCGGCCTTGAGGCCCCCATGACTTTACGCAGTGCCACTTCTTTTGCGCGTCGGGTAGAGCGCGCTACAGACAAGTTGGTAAAATTGATACTGGCAATCAGCAGAATCACCAAGGCAATACTGGTAAAGATGGCAATATTGGTTTGCCTGCCAGGTTCACTCAGGTAAATATCGAAGAGTGGGCGAGCTAAAAAGGCAATCCAATCTTGAGGCTCAGCATAAGTTTCCTGGATAAATTCCGGCAAAATCACTCTGTCTTTCACCAGTTGTTCTAAGCGTCCATTGATATCTTCTACACTGGCACCAGACTTTAACGTAACTAAAGTCAGGTTATTGCCGCCCCCCCAATCGGTATACATCCAGGACTGAGTTTCGATGTAATCTTCTTCAACAATTTTAACCAGTGCGGTCAAGCCCTCTATGCTGGTGTTATGGGCCACGTTTTTGTATACCGCCCCTACGCGGAAATCCTTTACCACTCCCCAACTGTCAATGGTGATCACCTCGCCAATTGCATCCAGATTGCCGAAATATTTGATGGCCAATTGTTCAGATAAAGCGATACCCGCATTATCGTTAAGCGTGCTGGCTAAGTCACCGCGTAAGGTTTCAAACGCCAAAATATCGATGACTTCTGGATCCACAAAGTACAGCGGCTCCTCGTAGATGTCGTTGCGAGTTGTCACTATCGGCCATTGTCGATTCAGCCTGGCTGTGGCTTCGATCTGGTCGGGAAAATAATCCAATAAAGTGTGTTTTAATGGGCCCGGAGCTACATTAAAAGATTGCGGCTCACTGCCTGGAATGGAGTAGGTTGATTCAATCACGTAGGTGCGCTGCGGAGCTGGCCATTGCTGATCGAATCCGGTCTCATCTTCAATAAAAATAAACAGTAACAAACAACTGGCGAGACCTATGGCCAGGCCGAGAATATTGATCAAGCTATACAGCTTGTCACTAATGATATTGCGCCAGGCAATTTGCAGGTAGTTTTTAAACATAGTTCACGTTCCCTCAGGCTGCTTTGACGCTTTCGGTGACTACTTTGCCATCGAATAAATTAACGGTACGCGTGGCGTAATCGGCATGTGCCGCACTGTGAGTTACCATCACAATAGTGGTACCTTCTGCGTTCAATTGTTGCAGCATTTCCATCACTTCCTGGCCATGGGCACTGTCCAGGTTTCCAGTGGGTTCATCGGCCAGGATCATCGCCTGGTCACCTACCACAGCGCGAGCCACAGCCACCCGTTGTTGCTGTCCACCGGACAATTGTCCGGGCATGTGATTGGCGCGATGGGCAATGCCCACTTTGTCCATCACCTGCAATACTCTGTTGCGACGTTCATGGGCGGGGATGTCGTGATAGAGCAGGGCTAATTCGATATTTTCCTGTACCGATAGTTCATCCACCAGGTTAAAGCTTTGGAAAATAAAACCAATATTGTGTTTACGGATGGCACTTAACTGACTTTCTTTGAATCCAGAAATTTCCTGATCAAGGAAGTGATATTCGCCACTGCTGGGACTGTCCAGCATGCCCAGAATATTCAGCAGAGTAGATTTACCACAACCGGATGGTCCCATAATGGCAACAAATTCACCGTGTTCTATATCCAGGCTTACCTGATCAAGCGCCGTTGTCTCGATATCATTAGATTGATAAACCCTGGAAATGTTGTTTAGCTTAATCATGATTCGTTCCTTTCAATGTTGGTATGGTTCATAGGCTGAGGTTGAGTCGTTCTATCTGTTGATATTCGCCATAAGATGACACGATGACGCGTTCATCTGCAGCCAGGCCAGAAATGACTTCAATGTATTGATTGTTACGTCGACCAGTTCTGATATTGCGCTTCACTGCTTCGCTGCCGTCTTCCGAAACTACGAATATCCAGTTGCCACCGGTGTCCTGAAAAAAAGCGGCGTTGGGGATCAAAATGGCGGGCTCAGCATCACTAAGCTGCAGCCTGGTTTGCAGTGTTTGACCGCGGCGAATATCACCGGGTTTTTGGGCATCGAATTGCAAGTCCACTTCAAATTGTCCATTGCGCACTTGCGGATAAATTTTACTGATGCTCAGCGAGAAGTTTTGATTGTTACGGGATAAGGACGCTTTTTGCTCCAGATCCACTCGGCCCAGATAAAATTCGTCTATAAAAGCACTTACCTTGAAGTCATCCGGTGTATCAATCTGTCCCAAGCGTCCCCCTCGGGCGATACTCTGGCCTATTTCAGCATCGAAGCCAGAGAGCTTGCCAGCCACTGGCGCGCGGATATTCATGTTTTCCAGATTTTGTCGGGAAATTTGCAGTGCTTTTTCCAGTTGCTCACCGGTTGATTTGAGAAACGCCAATTGTTGTTGCTGCATCAGTTCATCGGTGCGCTGGCTCTCCAGGGAAACCGTTAAGGTGTCGGTGTACCAGGCAAGCGTGTCTCTGGTGTCGTCCACCTGATTTTTGGCGATCAGATTGTTATTCAATAATTCTTGCTCGTGGTCTAGTTGGCGGGTAAGCAAGCGAATTTGATGATTAATATCTAACAAATTGCGTTTGTGCTGCAGACGATTTTGTTCCAGCTGTAGCTCAATGGAGCGTATGTTGTTGAGTTGTTCCGCCACCAGGGCTTCATTGCTGGTTACACTGAGCTGCAGCGAAGTATTGGATAAACGGGCAATCATGTCACCAGCCTCTAAACTGGCTCCATCTTCAACAAAAATGGCTTCAACCCGGCCACCTTCAATAGCGTCCAGAAAAACCGTTTTGGCAGGGGTGACGCGACCGCGCAACGGGATAAAATCTTCGAAAATACCGCGTTCTACGGTTGCTATGTTGAGGCGATTTTTGTCCACTGTTAAGGCTCGTTCGCCGGTTTGGCTAAGCCCCCAAACGAGAGCGGCCACAACAATAGCGGCGCAAGCAAAAATAAGAGCCTTTTTCCATGGTGCACTGCTGGCAATGATTTTTTTGTCCATGCCAGCGCCAGAGCGAGACTTGTTGGCTCGTCCAGCCTCGGGGATCTGAAAGGTTTTTTTGTGCTGAGCTTTGAGTTCCATCGCGTATGACGCCAATTGTGTGTGACAACTGTTATCCTTAAAACAAGTCTTGTGCCAAAGTCTAAGTGTCTGAATTTATTGTTGAAAATTAGTTTTTATGGAAGCGATGGCAACTAATAGTGTACGAATTTGAACAGTTGGTGTACGTTAATGAACAGTTTGAAAAGAAAACGAATCCAGCGTGAACAATAAAATTCTAATCGTAGATGATGACGAAGACATTCTTGTGGCCAGTAAATTATTGCTCAAAAGGCATTTTGATGAAGTGATGATCTGCAATCGCCCTGAGCAAATTCCGCAGCTAATGGCACAAGCTCAACCCGCCTTTGATGTGATTTTATTGGATATGAATTTTGGTCCGGGTGAAAGCAGCTGCGAGCAAGGTTTTAGTTGGTTACGGCAAATACTGGAGATCGACCCCCAAGCCGTCGTTGTCCTTATCACAGCTCATGGTGCTATCAACCTTGCTGTTGAGGCGATGAAGCAAGGCGCTACCGACTTTGTGGCCAAACCCTGGCAAAATGAAAAGTTATTAGCCACTGTCTCTGCGGCATGTCAGTTACGTCAAACTCGCATGGAAGCAACGCAACTCAAACAAACCAATAAGGCGTTAAGTGCGGCAATTGCGGGTAGCGAAGCACATCCTATGTTGGGGCGTTCAAAAGCACTAGAAAAGGTTAAACACATTGTATCTAAAGCGGCGGCCACTAACGCCAATATGCTGTTATTGGGAGAAAATGGTACAGGTAAAGAAATGCTGGCCCGCACTATTCACGCCAACAGCCAGAGAGTAGACAATGTTTTCATGAGCATCGATTTAGGCGCTGTACCGGAAAACCTGTTCGAAAGTGAGCTATTCGGACATAAAAAAGGGGCTTTTACCGATGCCAGAGAAGACCGAACCGGAAAAATTCAGGCAGCCAACGGGGGGACGCTGTTTCTGGATGAAATCGGCAATTTACCCTTGCATTTACAAACCCGATTGTTAACCGTATTGGAGCAACGAAAAGTCGTACCGCTTGGCAGTAATCAACCCATAGAGGTGGATATTCGTCTGATTTCTGCTACTAACTTGAGTGTCGAGAAATTGCAGGATGAACAGTATTTTCGACAAGATTTGTTATTTCGACTCAATACGGTAGAGGTTACCTTACCTCCTCTGCGAGAGCGCAAAGAAGATATCGAAGAAATTGCCCAGCACTACCTTGCACTGTTTGCCCGTAAATACCAAAAAACGGGCTTAAAATTATCACCTGAAAGCAAAGCAACTTTGCTGGATTACCATTGGCCTGGCAATGTGCGAGAGTTAAAGCATGCCTTGGAAAGAGCAGTCATATTAAGCGACACCGAGCATTTGAATATTCAGGACTTTCAACTGCAAAAAACATTGCCGGATAATCAGAACTCGGCAATGGAAGAGCGGGATTTGAATCTTGAGCGCATGGAAAAACAGGTGATCCAGCAAGCTTTGCGCAAGCACAAATACAACATATCTCATGCAGCCAAGGCACTAGGTTTAACCCGGGCAGCGCTGTACCGCAGGATGGAAAAACATGATCTTTAAGCGTTACTCCAGTCAACTTTTCTTGCGAGTGCTAGTGCTGGCAAGCAGTTTGTATGCCTTTGCTCATTTGTTGCAGTTGCAAGGCTTTTTAGTCACCCAGTGGGTGCTGGGTGGCCTGATTGTGTTGCAGTTTTGGGGGATTCAGCAGCAGATAACCAGAACGAATCTTCAGATCGCTCGATTTTTACAAGCCTTGCGCTATCGAGACTTTTCGACGCGATTCGATTTTAAGGGCTACGGTGACGGTTTTGAGGAATTGGGCAGGGAGATTACAGAGACTATTCAACAGGAACAACAGCGCCGTGAGTTACAGGAACAAACCACCCAACGACTCAAGTCAGTTATTGAGCAGGTACCTGTGCCACTGTTGAGTATTCATGCTGATGGGCGTTTGACCTTGTGGAATAACGCTGTCCGGCGTTTGTTCAACAGTAGTAGCCTGACGCGAGTTGAGGATCTGGAACGATTTGGTACTGAGTTTTTGCACGTGATGCAATCTATATCCGGTCCGCAACGCCGTTTGGTGAAGTTCGTCGCTGATGGTATCGAGCATCAACTGAGTATCTCTGTGCGGGAAGTGATACACGGAGGCAACCGCGATAGAGTCATTTCGCTACAAGATATTGCCTCAGAGCTGGAAAAGACTCAAATTGATGCATGGCAAGATCTGGTGAAGGTACTGACCCATGAAATTATTAACAGCATTACGCCAATATCCAGCCTTGCCGGTACGGCAGATAGCATCCTGGCGGAGTTACCAAAAGAAATGGCAGGGGATGATCTTGACGATGCCAGGCAGGCCATTTCCACGGTAGCGAAACGCTGCGAAGGATTGCAGAGTTTTGTCAATAGTTATCGCAGCATAACCCACTTACCTGCACCGGTAAAAAAGCCGGTTAAGATTGTGCAGTTGCTCACCCGAGTACAAAGCCTGTTCTCACAGCAGTGGCAGGAGCAGCATATCTTATTTCATCTGGAGGTGGCTGATCCGGAATTGGAAGTCAGCGCCGATCCGCAAATGTTGGAGCAGTTGTTTATCAATCTGTTTCAAAATGCCGAACAGGCGAAATCGGCCCCAGAAACTCCTTTGAACCTGACGGTGAAAGTCGCATTAAACAAACGCAGTAAGCTGGTGGTCAGTATTTGCGATGATGGTTGTGGTATTGCCCCGGAGATAAAAGACAAAATCTTTGTGCCTTTTTTTACCACCAAAAAATCCGGCTCTGGTGTGGGGCTGGCGCTTGCCCGACAAATCATGCTGGTGCACGGTGGCAATATTCGGCTGGAAGAGCCACGAGGTCAAGGTGCAGAATTCACGCTGATTTTTCCTTGAATAAACAGCAATAACCTCTAAGTTTATTATAGGTACATTTAGTTACCCGTATTGCTGATATTTTCCAATCACAAGCGATGCCGGGTGTTTGTTTTTAGGGATAAAAAAGGTGACGCAAAATCATAGTGTATATCTCAAATCTTCAGAATTTTTGCTAATTATTGCACTGGTTTTAGTATTAGTTATTGGTATTATCTCTCGCCCCCTATTGGTAGGTTCGCAGCCAACTGCAGAAGCCGCTAATATAACCAATACCGAGGTTATCCAGGGAATTGATGTGTCCCATGACCAGGGGGAGGTCAATTGGAGTCAGGTGGTTGGCAGTGGTATACAGTTTGTGTATCACAAGGCCAGTGATGGCATCACCTGGCAAGATCCAATGTTCGACAAAAACCTGCAATCCTTGAGCGCTTTAAAAGTTGATATTGGCGCTTATCACTTTTTTGAAGCTGAGGATGATCCGCAGAAACAAGCGCAAAATTTTTTAAACACCATTAAAGGCAAACCTTTGACGTTGGTCCCCATGGTGGATGTGGAAACCACCAAAAACCAAACAAGCGGTGAAATTCAGCAGCGCTTGAAAACCTGGCTAGAGGTGGTGCAGAAAGCCACCGGGTGCACACCTATCATTTATTCCTATAAAGATTTTTGGCAGGACAATATCGGCCCACAATTCAATCACTATCCCTTTTGGTTGGCGGATTATAGTGCCATGATGAACGCTCCCGAGGGCGTCGAAAACCTGATCATGTGGCAATACAGTGAAACCGGGCGGGTGCCGGGCATAACGGGTAATGTGGACCGAGACCGATTGCTTAGCGGTGAGTCCGGAATGACCGCACTACGCTGCGCATATAAGGGGCAATAAGATGGCTAATTCGCAACTCAGTGGCAAAAATGCCATCATTCAGTGGCTTCATTCAAGGCGTTATTTGCTGCTGCTCAATGTCAGTTTATTGCTTTTGTGGGTTTGTTATTCGCAGGGCTGGTTGTCAGGTGTTGCCGTCTGGTTTCAACAAGGGGCGTTGGTAAAAGCCAACTCTGAATATCTTGCTGGATTAGAGTCGCGTTTGTTGGCTGATTATATGGGGCTATTGGGTTTAAGTGCCGTTGTTGATGTGGCCGCCAGCAGTCAGTTTGGCCTTTCGTTTATCTTCGAGATGAACGTTCAGGTGGGCGAGTTACTCAATAACCTCGCTGATATTCTCGATAGAGGTAAGGGCTATTTATTAATGGCGATGGCCGCGATTGGTGCGCTGGAAGCCATAGCTTTGGTGAGTGAATACCTGGCTCCTTATTTATTCGAATTATTATTGCTTATTGTGTTTTTATGGAGTCTGACCAGTTTACTGTTTCAAAGTGCAATGCACTCGGTGATCATGGGGCAAGTGGTGAAACTCATAACAGTCTTGTTTTTGATTAGTCATCTTGCGATACCCTATAGTATTCACCTGAGTTCAGGCGCCACACAAGTGGTTAATAAGCTTTTGGGGATGCAATCCAGCCATCAATACTTCTCGCACGTCGCTGAAGAGCTGAGCGGTCAATCTTCTGTAGCTGCGCAGGCTGATTTAAAAGACAAAGGTAAATCGGGCGTCCACTTTTTACACAAGGCCGCGGCCGCCAAGCTAAATCAAAAGGTGCAACGAAGTTCACATATCGTGATGCGCTCTGCAGCTCATCTGCTGTTAACGCTGGTGGTGATCCCCGGGCTTTTATTGTTGTTTAACATTATGCTATTGCGCTATGTCATTGCCAGTATTGGCAGGAGGTACGCTTTACTAAAAGCCTCCTGATAAGTGCAAGTCTGGATGCATGGGCTATGCTATGGAAATAAATGAAACTAACTGCATAGCATTATGAGATTTGATGCACCACTTAATGTCACGCTGGAAAAGCTGTCACATGGAGAATTGGCCAATAATTTTCCATTAAACTTAGAGTCTTCAAGCATTATATCTCTGCTACAAATAAGTGCTGAAGCAGCGGAAGAAGAAGTTTTCTGGATGCATGCCGACTCGCGAATTTTTTACGTAAATCACAGTGCCTGTAAAACACTGCAATATCAACGCAACGAACTTATTGGCAAGTATGTTTGGGAGTGGGATCCACTTTTCCCGAGAGAAGTGTGGCCAACTTTTTGGGCGGAGATAAAAGCCTCCGGGCAAGTTCAGTTTGAAACCCAGCACCAAACTAAGTTTGGCGACATTTTGCCTGTCAGCATTAAGGCGATCTATTTCAATATTGACGATCAACAAGGCCTTATTGCTTATGTTCGAGACTTGTCGGAACAAAAAGCACAAGAGGCCCAATGCAGGAATTATCAAAAAGAACTGAAACAACTGCAGTGTTTCGCGGAGCAGCCCAATGATCTGGGAGAAAAGGGCTGGCTCAAAAACATGGCTGAGCGCCTCTGCAAACTTGAGGCTGCCGCCAATATTGGTACCTGGGAAGTGGATCTTACTACTAATAATCTCGTCTGGAGTGAGCAGACCCGACGTATTCATGAAGTTGATGACGAATACGAGCCTAACGTTGCAGAGGCCATAAATTTTTATAAAGCAGGGCAAGACCGGGCAAAGATAACCGAATTGTTTAACAACGCCGTAAATGCCAGTGTTCCTTGGGATGTTGAGTTGACCATAGTCACTCAAACGGGCAGAGAGCGCATTGTTCGGGTTATCGGCAACGCTGAATCAGCCAACGGACAATGCGTTCGGGTGTTCGGGGTGTTTCAAGATATCACTGACAAGTATGGTATGCGGCAGGAATTACTCGCCAGCCAAAAAAGTATGCAAGATATCATGGATCACTCTCCAGCCGTGGTGTACGTCAAAGACACTGAAGGCCGATATCTGTTTGTAAATAAAAAGTACGAACAGGTATTGAGTATCCCGAGAAACAAAGTTTTAGGTAACAAAGATACCGATTTTTTACCGCCATCAGTGGCACAAGAAGTGATGGCTAACGACAGACGGGTCATTACCACCGGTGAACATCATGAAATAGAGGAGGAGATCCCTCAGGAGGAAGGCTTTCGGCTTTACATCTCGGAAAAATTTCCACTGTTTGATAGCGATGGTGAAATTTATGCTATGTGCGGTATTTCAACGGATATCACTGAACGGCGGCAGCAAGAAGAGCAACTGCGTCGTACTCAGAAAATGGATGCCCTTGGCAAATTAACGGGGGGGGTGGCTCATGACTTTAATAATCTGTTGGGGATTATAGTTGGCTATGCCAGCTTGATTGAGCGCAATGCCATAGCGTTAGATGGCCCCATCCACAATCATGCGCAGCACATCAATAAAGCTTGTACGCGAGGTGAAAAACTCACTCGGCGTTTATTGGCCTTTTCTAGCAAACAAAGCGTGCAAAAACAAGTTGTTAACCTCAATGATGTACTACAAAACAATGTCGATATGCTGCAGAAGATAATGACGGTCAGTATTGAGTTGCAGCTGGAATTAAGTCCTGATTTATGGTGGTGTGAGCTTGATGTTTCAGATTTTGAGGATGCATTGATTAATATGGTGCTCAATGCGATCCATGCTATGGAGCACAAGGGCACCTTAACCATCAGTACGCAAAACAAGATCTTTCAGGCGCCGAAGAAAAAACAACGTAGCGATACCCAATTTGTGCAGCTGGCTATTGAAGACAATGGTTGTGGTATGAGCCAGGACATACAGGAGCAATTATTCGAACCTTTCTTTACCACCAAAGCGGAGAAGGGCACAGGCCTTGGTTTAAGTCAGGTGTATGGGTTTACCCAGAGAAGCAAAGGCTTTGTTGAAGTGCACTCTAATCTCGGACAAGGCACCCGTTTTGAATTATATTTTCCTTCTAAACCATCACCAGACAGAACAACCGAAAACGCGCAACACCAAGAGCAGAGTCGGTTACAAGGTTCAGAGTCAATACTGGTTGTGGATGATGAGCGAGAGTTAGTGGAAATATCTCGATTAATGCTCAGCGCTTATGGCTATTCGGTATCCGGTTGTTACAGTGGCGCTGAGGCCATTCAAAAAATGCAAGAACAGACTTTTGACCTGGTGATTTCCGATGTGATCATGCCACACATGGATGGCTGGGAATTAAGCAGCAAGATCATGGAAGACTTCCCCAATACAAAAATCTTGCTAGTGAGTGGTTATATTGGTGACCGTTGTGCTGATACGCAACCCCATATACAAGAAGAACAAGTGTTAACTAAGCCGTTCAGCAGTGAAACTTTGTTGAAGCGAGTGAAAGCGTTGTTGGATACTTGAAGCCCTGGATTCAACGAACTTGAATTCAGATTTTGGGTTATTTGCAGCAGCATTTTTAATATCTCCTTAATAACATATGTTTTTTTTCAGATAGTTTGATTTTTGCCGATTTTTACTATTTGGCCCCTTTTGCTTATATTTTTGTTGATAAAATCATAAGGTTATGGGTTTTTGTTGTTTTGTCAGGAAGTTGAAATGCCCTTCAGAAATTTGCTAACGGAGGCGGAAACCGACGCTTAGAATATTTTTTGAAGAGCCATCCTATTTCCCCTCCTGGAGCGCCACTGCCATTCTTATCGAATCACATGCCACTGGGTTTGACGGCCGGCTAAGTACCAGACGGTAGTGCCGTCGAACAGGGCGCTTTGCTCCAGTTTGATTTGAACCCACTGATCATCCCATTCGGGGACTTGTGCTTTGATATTGCCTTCGATGGCATAGGCAGTATTGGGGTAGAGTAACCAGTCTCCTTGAATCGGAGTGTCACCCTGGTTGTCCCACATACCAATCGTTGGGCCTGAGGCATGTCCTACAAAGCCCAAGGGGTGGGTGTAGGTGCTGCTGAGGATGCCTTGCTGTTTACTGTTTTTGTGGGTATCTGCCAGAATCTGATTTCCGGTTTTACCTGTTTCAAATGCGTCAGTGAGCAGGTCCTGCCATTGGTTGCCGATTTTGAGTGCGCTAACCAAGCCTTGCGGAACGGATGACTCTCCCAGTTTTAGAACGTAGCCCATTTCCTGGGTATCAGTACACAACTGCAAATAACAAATACCTACATCAGTGTGCAGTACATCCCCCGGCAATACGGTACGCGGTGATTTGCCCATAAATACATCTTGCTTTGAGGTTGCATCGCCGCGACGCTGGATATTGACGTAAGGCTGGAACCAGGGGCGTACCTGCAGTTCCTCGAATCGTTCCCGGATATACCAGGCAATATCGTCGGTAGTGGTGATGCCGGGTGTAATAACCTTGTTGGAAAATGCTTCAGCGATAACGCCTCGAGCAATGGTGACAACTTGCGGATACACCTGGATTTCTTTATCACTTCTGGTTTCCATCCAGCGCACCACTAAATCTTCGGCGCTCACCAGGCGTTGTTGGTATTTTGTTGGCAATACGGATTTGAGTTTGTTGTGTAAACCGACGCTTAAGCCATCAGCCAATGCCCAGTTTTCGCTGCTATTAATGCCAATGCGCTGTGGGTCGCGCTCTGCAATGATCTCTGCCAGTCGTTGCCACTGTTGTTCTTTGCTACCGCCTTGCCAGACGGTAGGGTACAGCTCACCAATGGGATATCGACTGACACTGAAGCGTTCTACCGAACCGTCGGGTAGCTTGTGAAATACCAAAATAGTGGTTCGGCGGGCGGCAAAGGTGGGTTGTGGCACCAAAGTATAAAACAGGCGATCTTCACCGTATTCGCGATTGATAACCAACCACATATCCAGATCCGAATCTGTCATAAGTTGAGGTAAAAGATTATTCAGCCTGTCGGTTACCATGGCATTAATCGGTGCAACGCGCTCTTTAAAAGATAAAACCTCGGGCATTGCTGTAATTGTTCGACCTTGCTCTTGAGACCCGCTGGCAAATGAGAAAATACTGAAAATGAGCAGTAAATATCGAATCATTGGATGTTCCTTATTGTACTTATTGCGAAATTGGAAATTAGGTGACGGCTACCAAGTTTCGCCTTGAGCGTACTTTTCATCCAAAAGTTTGTCAAAACTGGTATCCGGTGAAGTGGTTTGTTTGCGGGCGGCGTCTATGGTTTGGTTTAAACGCAACACCAGGCCTTCTATGATTTTGTCTTTAATGCACTCGCGAATATGACTATTTAGCGATTTAAAGTGAAAGGCGGTTATCTTCATGGCGACGACATTGTCGCTCGCCGCAGTGACCGTCGCCACGCGAGGATCACCCACTATAAAGCCGACTTCACCTAAAAAGTTTGGAGGCTGTACATTGGCAATCACTTGTTCATTGCGCCAGATGGACACCTCTCCGTGCATTAAGATAAAAAAAGCGTCATCTCGCTCTCCCTCTTCCATTATCACTTCCCCCTGACTGAAACTGACATAGCTTTTAGGCATAGCCAATATCATGTCTATTTCAGCTTCACTGAGCTTTTTGAATAAGGGAATTTTTTTTAAGATCCCAGCGAGTTTTGCTTTTTCCATTACTGCTCTTCCAATACCTGTCCCACTAAATTAATAGCGGGCGCTCGGTAAAAATCAAGCAAACATTAATTTATGGAAGTTTGAGGTGACGGCCACCATCCAAAGGTAAAACGCGGCCGGTAATATAAGTATTCTGCAATAAAAATGAGACGCTTTCGGTAAAGCATTGCTCTCCCGGTTCTGTGCCTAGTAAGGACTTTTGCAACGCTTTTTCGCGATATTCGGCATCGTCCCATTCGTTAAATTTGATGAGGGCGGGAGCGATTGCGTTAACTTTTATACGCGGTGCCAGATCTCTGGCAAAAGACATTGTGAGGTTTTCCAGGGCAGCTTTTGATGCGGCATATGCCATGTGTTTAAAACTACCTATAGTAGCCACCTGGTCACTAATATGAAGAATATCACCTTGGTCTTCAATTCTTTCTGCTAGTGCTTTATTGATGAGCAAAGGGGTTTTTACGTGTACCTGCATCATGTCGTCCATGATATCGGCTCCGTCCTCAGCATTGTAGGGTTTTGGATCCCGAGACCAGGTTGATGCGTTGTGTATCAAAGCTCTGAGGTGAGTATAGCGCTGCTTTATTTCGTCAATAAAGGTTGTTATCCCTTGGTTACTGGAAAAATCGGCATAGAGGCAATCGATGCCTTGTTGTTTAAGTTTCTGGATAACAGGGCGCTCCTGACGATAGCTAATGACCACCTTATATCCTTGTTGATTAAGAGTTTTGGCCGTGGCCAAACCAAGACGCTGTGCGCCACCTGTGATAATTACGGGGTTGTCAGAAATCATATTGTAGTAGGGGTTTTTCTAAATGAGTATTTGTGGTTAAGGATACCCTAAAATGCACTGAATAACTGCTTCAGGGTTTGTGCTTGCCTGCGGCTCAATTCTATCATTTGTCCTGAATTCATGATGGCGACATAAGAGCCGGTTTTCATTCCCGGTTCAATACGTTCTATAGCATCAACCCGGATCAACTCTGACCGACTGGCTTTGAAAAACACCGTGGGATCCAAGCGTGACTCTACTTTTGACAGTGAACTGTGCACCCATGACTTGCCTGATGGTGAATAGACGGCACAGTGATTACCAATGCTCTCGAAGCGTTCAATTTCGGCCAGTTTAACGATTCGGTTTACATCACCGAATTTGAGCAACAGGCCATGATGATCGGGTAGGTAGTTTTCAGTATGGGAAGTTGTGCTATCTGCCGAAGCCGCGCTCGTATCTCGCTGTAATTTTTTAATGCACTGTGCCAGTCGTTGTGGGTTGATGGGCTTAACCAGGTAATCCACGGCATTCAAGGTGAAGGCATCCACTGCATATTGATCAAAGGCGGTGCAAAATATGAACTGGATATCGGAGTCGATTTGCTCTGCCAGTTCCACGCCTGTCATGCCCGGCATTTGCACATCCAGAAACACTAAATCGATATCGCAATTGCCCAGCTTTTCCAAAGCTGCCTCCGCATTTGCGGCTTCTGCCACAACCTGAATGGTATCCTGATATTCTGACAGTAAACGTTTAAGCTCAGCTCTGGCCAGGCGTTCGTCATCAACAATAAGTGCTTTAAACATAGGGCATATCCAAGATTACCGTGAAACTGTCAGCGGATTTCGTGATGTGTAATTGCGCACTATCTGCAAACATCAATTGTAAACGTTGGCGAGTGTTTTTCAGGCCGGTTTTAGTACCTGGCATTTGCTGTTCCTGAGCAACGCTATTACTCATAATCAACTGCCAGCGTTCGGGAGCAGTTTTTTGGGTTTTCAGGCTCAATAACCCTTCGCTAGCCACAGGGGCAATGCCGTGTTTAATCGCATTTTCTGCCAAGGTTAACAGCAGCAAGGTGGGCAGTTTTTGCTGTTGCGTGTCTGGGGCAATATCGATGCTCATTTGCAACCTTTCTTCCAGACGCACTTTCTCAATGTCCAGATATTGTTTTGCAATACGCCATTCTTCTTCTAGTGTGGTTGAAGGTTTCAAATGAGCCTGTAAATGGGTGCGAAACAATTCGCTCAGTTGGGTTACCAGTTCCGCGGCTTTGGTTTTATCTTCAAAAATCATGGCCCGGATACTATTTAGGGTATTAAACAAAAAGTGGGGATTTAACTGGTTGGTTAATTGTTGAATGCGCGCTTCCTGTACTTGTTTTTGCAGCTCCCGTTTGCTTTTTGTGGCGTGCCAGAAAATATAGAGAAGCGACCAGAGTAAATAGAGAATAATCTGGTTGAGCAGAGCGATTACCCAGATCTGTGGTGTGTTAAAATCTACTTGATGTTCTTTGCCATTGATCACTATGGTCATAGAGTCGGTTTCCAGATCACCAAAGTAGCTGGATGCATCAAAATGGTAAATGAACAGCACGTGTAATGCGGATATACCTGCCAATATTGCCAACAATTTAAAACAGCGTTTCAGGTTGACACTGTATTGGATAAATTGGGTTTTTAAATAGCCTCTGAGTACATAATGGCAGAAGATTAAAAATAATAATCCCTCGGTCAGGCCGCGAGCCACGTACCCGGCTAAGCCACCCAAAGATTCATCCAGTCCTAACACCAAAATGTTGGACAATATGTTGAAAGTGGTGACAGCGAAAACCAGCAACTGAGCAATCGCATAGGGGGTGGAGTAGTTTCTGCTCAGTCGCCAGTAGTAGGCAACAAAACGTTTAAATTGAGGTCCGGTGATCATTGTCTTTTGATTCTTGTTATTCGTATCTTAGCGCATCAATAGGGTTGAGTTTGGCGGCTTTCATGGCTGGTGCCAGGCCAAACAATACCCCAATTGCCGTGGTGAATCCAAGAGAAAGTAAAATGGCCCATACCGGGACTAAGGTGTCCGACAACCCGGGGATCATCATGGCTAGCATGGCGGCAACGCCGTAGCCTAATAGCAGCCCAAGAATGCCACCGAACAGGGATAATACCAGTGCTTCGATAAGAAATTGCGTCATGATGAAACCCGGAGTCGCACCTAACGCTTTTTGGGTACCTATTTCTCTGGTGCGCTCGGTTACTGATACCAGCATGATATTCATCACGCCAATGCCACCTACCAGTAAGCTGATGCCAACCACACCACCTGCTACCAATGTGACTGAGGTGGTAATGGTTTTAAACTGGGACTTGGTGCGCTCAGCGCTGACAAATTCAAAGTCGTCAGCCTCATTCTCGGTGAGATTGTGACGTTTGCGTAAAATCTGACTGATTTGCTGCTTAATAGCCTCTTCATCCGCATCCGGCTTGGGACGATACATAATGTCCACATTCCGGGTAACCTGTTCGCCGCTCAAAGATTTGAGGGTACCAAATGGAGCGATGATGTAGTTGTCCTGGTCAAATCCAAACAGGGTTCCTTGCTTTTCGGCTATGCCAATGATGCGAAACCATTCGCCATTAAGGCTGATAAATTCACCGACAGGATTGCCTTCGATATTGAGTTCTTTGACGATAGTTGCGCCGACAAAGGCTACTCGGCGGCGACGCAAATCATCACTTTCAGATAAAAAGCGCCCGGCTTCGGGAAAGATTCTGATCACTCTTTGATAAGCGCTGTCGGTGCCTATGATCTGGGTTTGGGTCACATTGCGACCATACTGTACACTGGCCCCAAAACTGAAGGCTTTCATGGAAACACTGATATCTTCCAGGCCCTCTACTTTACCTTTGAGAGACTCAAAATCGTGATAACTCAGGGTGTTTTCAAAGCCCAGTAACATATCTTCCCTGTTAGTGTGAGCGGTAATGGTGACTACGTCACTTCCCAGATCATCAAGTTGTTTGGTGATGGATTGGGTGAGCCCTTGCATTATTGCCACCACGGCAATGACCGCCGCGACACCGATAATAATTCCCAAGGTGGTAAGTGTACTGCGCATCGCGTGGGCTCGAATGGCGTGAAAAGCCGCCATACTGCCTTCGTAAACGGCTAAAAGATTTTTAAACATATAAATGATTCCGAATGTCTGAGTGTATTTCACCATCCACAAGCCTGATGACACGCAGGCAATGATCGGCAATTTCCTGCTCATGGGTGATCAGCACTATGGTGTGTCCCTCGTTGTGTAATTCATCAAACAGGCTCATCACTTCTTGTGTGGTTTGGCTATCAAGGTTCCCTGTTGGCTCATCCCCCAACAAAATATCCGGTTGGGTTACCAATGCTCTAGCTATCGCAACCCTCTGACGTTGACCGCCGGAAAGCTGGTTGGGGAAGTGTTGGATTTTGTCTTTCAAGCCCACTCGCTCTAGTGCTTCGGTGGCCATTGCCAAACGCTGTTTATGAGGAATAAAGCGGTATACCAAAGGCTGCATGACATTGGCTAACGCTGTGGCTCTGGGTAATAAATTAAAACTCTGGAAGATAAAGCCCACGGATTTATTTCGTAAGTGGGCCAATTCTGTTTCTGGCAATTGCTCTATTGCTTTGTCGGCCAATAAATATTCACCAGAGCATGGCGTATCCAGACAACCCAGCAGGTTCATCAGAGTGGACTTACCGGATCCCGAAGGGCCCACAATGGCCACATAATCGTTTTTTTTGATGTCGAGATTGATATCTTTCAGTGCATAGAAGGTCTCATCTCCACAGGGATAGCTTTTCACTATATTCCGCAGTTGAATGATACCCTTATCGGTGTTTGACCCCGATGAGGGCGACTTGTTTTGCGCCCACATTAGCTTTTCTCCCTGATGGATATTTTACTGTCGCTTTGCAACTGTGACATTGTGCGAGTGGGGCCAATAACAATTTGCTCACCAGCAGCCAACCCGGTAGCGATAGCCTGTTCCGTATCCGAAGCCATTCCCAAGGCCACGTTTTTGCGCACAACGCTGTTGTTTTCAACCACCCATACATAGGGTTTATTTTGTTCGTGTTGCACCGCTGCGATGGGAATGTTGGTGGTTTGCTCACCGACAGCAGTAATGATTTCGGCACGACAACTCATGCCCGGAAATACCGGCAGTTCACTGCTTTCCAGTAACACTTTAACACTGAAGGACAAGCCAGGATTTTGACCATGATGCTTAGCACTGGTGCCGATCTGAGTAATTTTTCCGGTAAATGGATGTTTAGGCCACGCAGCAGCGTAAATCTCAACTTGTTGACCCAAAGCAATGGTGGCGATATCCGCTTCATCTACTCTGATTTCAGCCAGAATGACACTAGGATCCGCAATGGTCATTAAGTCGGAGCCAACAATATTGGTGGTGCCGGCAATGACCGTCTCTCCTTGCTTGATATCCAGACTGGATACCAATCCGCTCATGGGCGCAATAAAGCTGGTTTTAGCCAACTGGTCTTGCACGAATTTGAGAGTGGCATGAGCCTGTTCCAGATTGGCTTGTGCCGCTCTCACTTGAATGCGAGCAAGGTTTACCTGGTTGAGTAAATCATCCACCACTTCTTGTTGCTGTAATCCTTGAGTTAACAGTCGGGACTGGCGCTGCCATTGCTTCTCCAGGTTACTCAAGGTTTCCTTGGCTGCTTCTATCGCAATTTGTCTGGCGGTCACTTCCGCTTGCGCTTTTTCAGTCTCAGCCTCAAATGCTTCAGGGTCCAACTGCAACAGTAACTCTCCTTGTTGCACCATGTCGCCTTCTTCCACGTACAGGGTTTGTACTCTTCCAGAGACTTGCGGTCGGATATTTATTTGTTCATTGAAAATAAAGTTACCGGAAGCCAGTACGGTCTCTGCAAGATAGCCTTCAGTGGCGGTTGACACTTCCACCTCAAAAGCCTGCTGACTGGCTGATAAATTTTTCCAGCTGATGAGTGCCACCATGGCAACCGCAAGACTGCTAAAGATGATAGCTTTTTTCATATTTGTGCTCCGCGATTAGATGAAGACTGCCCAGATGGCAAAAATGGCAAGGTACGGTGCGGCTGACAGACTTGTGGCTTTTAGCATGGTCATGTTGCACCACTGCATTAAACCTTTGGCACCCAATAAGATACTCCACAAGAAAAACACATTGGCGGCCTCAGCAAACTGAAACCAATTGTGTTGAACTGGCAGATTGAGGAACAATTGATTAACGGAAGTGTAGTTGGGCAGATTTATGGATAGATCACCGCCGCCAGCACTGACAAACAATGCAATAAATCCAATCAATTGCAATGCCATAGGCATCTGGGTCCAGACGCTAAAGGCAAACCAATCTCCATAAGTGGCTTGCTCATCCCGACGGCCGACGAGTTTGAAATACAGCGCTAGTACGGCCAGCATAATTATTAAAAACACGACGCTGAAAATGGCCCCTAAGGTGCCGGTGTGAGGGGCATTTTCCAACATGAACTGCTCAACTTGCGCTTGCTCTGTTGGGGATTCAAAGCTCATTTGCAGCAATTGTTGGTCCACTATCCATTGGTCGCTCATCCCGGAGTAAAACCAGAGGATACTGCCAGCGGTAAGAGTAACCAGTAGTAGCAATGCCAGCCAGGTGATGCCTCTATTTTGTTTTAACGTGCTGAAAACATCCTTAGGGGCAGCATAGATATCCAGTAGTGCCGCGGGTGCAGATAAGGTGGCCATGAGTTATTCTCCTTGTTTATTTTTGAAGCTAAATGCACTAACAAAGGCGGAAATGAGTCCAGCCCATAGCAACAGGGTTGTGGATTGTGAAGCCACCATCGCCGGGTAAAGCGATTGCATTACTGACAAAAACAACCAGTTTCCCGAAAACAGTAGTGTCAGCATCGGTGCCAGATAGTGCTTAGCGCCGGTTTCAAAATGCTGTTCGCTGTTCGTGTGTGTCAAATTCATAACGACCTCCTTCAGTGCCGTACCAGATTGCAATAAGGAGTATTTTTTAGGGGAAGAAAAGTGATAGGCGGTAAATTCAGGTGATAATTGGTAAGAATTGAGCAACTTTTCAGTATTACTGTTAACCCTTTCACATTTACCTTTAATTAAGCTGCATTGTGGACGATATCCTTGCTATAAGAGTATTGCTGATTAAAAATGAAGGGTGCCGGGCACTGTTGCGCAGGAGTATGACTGTGAAAAAATACATTTGGCTAAATACACTGATGGTGTCGATATTGACCTCACCGGTAGTGTTAGCGACTGACGACGTAAACGGAGATGGGCAGGCTGACTTTACTCTCTGGCGTCCTTCGAATCTCACTTTTTACAGTAAATCTCCACAAGACAATAGTATCTTGACCCGCAGCGAATTGGGACAAGGCACAAGTGGCGTACCTTTGACCGGTGACCTCAATGGTAATGGCTTAACCGACTTCGCTGTTTGGTATGAAGATACCGGGCTATGGCACATTCGTTACGATGACGACAGCCAAACTACAGTGCAGCTAGGGCAAACTGGTGACATTCCCTTTATTGCAGATCGCACCGGGGATGGTATTGATGAAGTCATCGTGCGTCGTCCTTCCGAGGGGCGTTGGTATTACCTCGCTTCTGAAAATGGCGAGTTGAAACAAGTAGATTATGGCCGGTTGGCTACTGATACCCCACTTATTGGCTACTTTGACGCCGATGCGCGCGCCGATTTCGCTATATGGCGAGATGGTACCTGGTATGTGCGACAAACTTCCAGCAACACAACTGTGCGCACTTTTCTAGGTCGGCAAGAGACTGATTTAAAGCTGCCCGCTGATTATGACGGTGATGGCCTGAGTGATATTGCAATTTGGCGTCCTGCCACCGGCACCTGGTATATCTATTATTCCTCCGGCAACTACCCAGAAGGTGGTAGTCGCTACGAACGGGTTTTTGGCAAACAAAGTACCGACATTCCAGTGCCAGCGGATTACGATGGCGATGGCAAAGCTGATTTAGCTATTCGCCGACCTGCCACGGGAGAATTTATTTATCTTAGTAGTCTGGAAGGCTCGATTAACCGCTTTAACTTTGGACGAGAGTCCACCGATATTCCCGCTTTAGCGCCCTGGTCAATTAAGGTGTTAATGCGCCAACAAGACGCCGACTCAGATGATAACCCCTCGCAGATTGATGCTGATGAGTATTATCAACAAAATATCTCCGACGGTATTGTGCAAAGCCGATGTATCGCATGCCATATATCAGGTGGAGCCGCTGACGGGCAGGCGAGATTGATATTCGAGCGCAATACGGAAAGTGATTATCTTGCTATCAATCAGCAACGCATCGCTGATTTCCTGGCGTTGGATGGTGTTGATAGCGACTACTTTTTGGGTAAAGCCAGTGGTGGCCTGGGGCATATCGGTGGTACCCAGTTGCCTGCTGGTAGTGAGGAATATCAAGCCTTTGAAACCTACCTTGTTTTGCTAACCTCGGACTCCGGCTCAGGCGACGAAGATGATAACGACAATGGTAGTGGCGACGATGCGGGCTTTTGGGCTAATGCCTCCATGTTATCCGCAGATTTGAGTTATCGCAGAGCATTATTGTTGCTCACGGGAAGAGTTCCAGATTTAAGCGAAATGGACAATCTGGCTGCTGCGGATGATACTGCATTGCGTGAAGCTATTTTAAACCAGCTAACGGGGGAAGGCTTTCATGAGTTTCTGGTAACGGCCGCCAATGACAGATTGTTAACTGACAAGTTTTTTGAGCGTGGTATGGAAGTACTGGATGACAGCTATTTTCCGGAAATTGCGGCGCGTAATTACGAAGCCGGATTAGAACAATCTCAAGAGGCAACAGACGCTTACTGGCGCTGGCGTCGTGGGGTCGAGATTGGCATTTTACGTGCTCCGGTGGAATTAATCGCCCATGTGGTGGAAAACGATTTGCCATTTACTGAGATTGTGACCGCGGATTATATGATGCTCAACTCTTTCACCAATGAGGCGTTGCGAGGCGATGCTGATGTGGTGGGAGATGACGCTTGGCAGTTTGCCCCCGGACAAATGACAGGGGCCATGATCCACGACGAGAGTTTCGATGGTGAATGGACTCAGTTTGGCTTGAATATCATCAGTGAAGGCAGCAATATCGAATGGCCGCATGCAGGATTATTGAATGATTTGGCCTGGTTAAACCGCTACCCCTCCACCGCAACGAATCGCAACAGAGCGCGTTCTCGTTGGACTTACTATCACTTTCTGGACTTTGATATCGAAAAGTCGGCACAGCGCACGCAAGACCCTGATGCTTTGGCTGACACCAACAATCCGACCCTGAATAACGCCAACTGTACCGTGTGCCATCAAACACTGGATCCGATTGCCGGGGCGTATCAGGACTATGGTGACTGGGGTAACTACAAAGACCAGTGGGGTGGACAGGATTCATTGCCCTGGACTTATAAATGGCCCGAAGATGACGACTCTCTTTATCAGGAGGGGGATACTTGGTATCGCGATATGCTAGCCCCCGGCCTGGAAACCAATCCGGTTCCGCAAGGACAAGACAGTATACAATGGCTGGGACAGCAAATTGCCGCAGATGATCGTTTTGCCATCGCCATGGTGAAGTTTTTCTGGGAAGCTATTTTTGGCAGTGACCCCTTAACTGCACCGCAATCATTGGATGAAGCCGACTATTCTGCCAAAAACGAAGCTTTCATGGAGCAAAGTGCTTTTATTTTGACGCTCGCTGAACAACTCAGAGAACACGGCAGCTTAAGACAAACCATTGCCGATTTAGCGATTAGCCCTTGGTTCCGTGTGGCAGGGCAATCAGCTAATGCCGATGCCGCTTTGCAATACGCAGTGGCTGGCAGCGAGAGATTGTTAACACCGGAAGAGTTGGAACGCAAAACCCGCTCCCTGACCAATTACCTTTGGAATCCGTGGTTGGACGGCTGGAACCACGGTATGTTGCGCACTGAATGGAATTACAATTACAACATCATGTACGGCGGTATTGACTCCTTTGGCGTGACCAAACGCGCTCGAGACATGACGTCGATTATGGCCAAAGTGGCTACCGCCCATGCCGCAGAGGCGTCTTGTCCCACGGTGTTGTTGGACATCAACCAAACACAAGGGCAACGCCGATTGTTCAACGGCATCGAACGCAGCACGGTGCCGGGTATTCTCATTGAGCGGGATGCTGAAGTAGATGGTTTAGGCTCTGAACAAAGTGAAGCTTATGAACTCAATTTTAGCGTTGAGGCTGGTACAAATAACATCATTTTGGCTTATACCAATGATACCTGGATTGGCGAGACGGGTTCCCACCAAGATTTGATTATGGATCACATCTCTATCTATGACGCTCAAAACAATGCGTTGCTGTCAGTAACGGCAGCTGATTTAGATATCGTATCGGGTACGCCAATGGATGGGATCTGTTCCAATACTACCTGGAATCACGCTGAGGATACCAATCGACCTACAGACAGAGTGTTTTGGGGCAATTGCTCGGTGACCTTACCCGTAGAATTTGATGAAGCGGGTGATTATACCCTGGTGATGGAAGCTTATTATCAAGAATACAACAATGATGGCGCACTGGAAGACGGCGATGACAGAGTTATCGGTTTTGCCAATGTGGCAATGAGTGTTGGCGTCTTAGACCCCATAACCCAATCCAGCCCTACAGGTGATGTACTCAGAGACAAAATGGTGGAGTTGGTACAGCTTTTCTGGGGGCAAAAGCATGACCCTCAAGACACGGAAATTACCCGCTTGATGACACTCTTTAACGAAACCATGGAAGATAAGCGCAGCCGTTCTGGCAGTGGTTTGATTTGGGAGTGGGATAATGGAACAAGCTGTAATTTTGATACCAGTGACTGGGATACGGAAGAGCAGTGGGGCGGTAATATCGTTGGGCAAGACCCTTTTGGTGCACTTGCGGGATGGCGAGCCGTCATGGTTTATCTGATGACTGACTATCAATATCTTCACGACTAGAGAGAGCCAACATGAACAGACGACACTTTTTTAAAACGCTTGGACTGACTTCGGTTGCAGCCTCTCTGCCTGCTAGTTTTAACTTGTTTGCTGCTCCCGCCGATTACAATGGTAAATTTCTCATCACGATACAGGCCGAGGGGGGATGGGATGTCACTTCGTTCTGCGACCCGAAGATCAATACCGGTGATATATTTATCAATAATTGGGCAAGTAATGGCGAGCCAGGCGAATCAGGCAACTTACGTTATGCTGCTTTTGCTAACAATCAATGGTTTTTCGACAAGTACTACCAGGACATGTTGGTAATAAATGGTGTTGACGCGCAAACCAACAGCCATACTGCAGGTGTTGTGCATAACTGGAGTGGACGCTTATCCGATGGCTTTCCCTCTTTAACGGCTTTGTTTGCAGCGCAATATGGTGGCAGTTTACCTGTAGCCTATATCAGCAATGGGGGGTATTCCGCCACAGGGGGGCTAACCCGTTACACGCAACTGGATAACATTCAAGCTCTGAATAATGTTATCTACCCCAACAGAGCGCGTTGGGGTGACAATAATTATCTGCATGATAATGATTGGGCCCGCATTGAAGTAATGAAAAATCAACGCTTAACGGAACTTCAGCAAGCTCAGGAACTGACAACCTTACAACAACGCAGCCGGGGTAATTTCGCCGCAGCTGTGGAAAACGGCAGTATATTGTCACAGTTCTCAACTGCATTGGAAAATGTCGGTGATTTACAGGAGCCCGTGGATGATGGCAATTTTCTTTGGTCATCGTTAAGTCGACAGGCTCAAGTAGCAACTTTGGCAATGGGCTCTGGAGTGTGCGTTTCTGCGGATTTAATCATGGGAGGATATGACACTCATGAAAATCACGACGCCCAGCATGACTGGCTCTTTACTGAGTTGGCCAGGAGTATCGATTTCCTCTGGACCTATGCGGAACAGCAGGGCATTGCAGATCGTCTGGTGGTTATGGTGGGATCTGACTTTGGGCGAACGCCTCATTACAACGACGGCGAGGGTAAAGATCACTGGCCCATCAGTAGCTATATCGTGATGGAAAAAGGGGCCGCTTATACCAATCGCACCGTGGGAATGACTGACGAAGGGCATAATGTCATACCTATCAATCCTGCGAACTGGCAGTCTGATGAACAGTCCGGCAGCATTATCCACCCCGCCCATGTGATGACAGAACTAAGGGAATATCTGGGCCTTGATGGTCTGGCTCTTGAAAATAATTTCTCGCTTAGCGCTGATACTCGGTTCGGTTTTTTTGATAGTTAGTTATTATTACTAATTGGTATTAGAGCTCGGCAAGTTCAGCGTTGATCTGGGCAACCCATTGGGCAATGCGCTCATCAGATTGCTCATATTGGTTTTCATCATCTAGCGACAAACCGACAAAGAATTCGCCGTCCTCAGTGACGGCTTTGGAAGCGCTAAACTCGTAACCTTCATTAGGCCAATAACCAATGACAGTGCAATCCTGCAGAATCACTTCATCATGCAGCATACCCAATGCGTCCTGGAACCAATCGGCATAGCCCAACTGATCACCCATACCGTAAAGCGCGATGGTTTTACCCTTTAGATTAACATCGGCGATATCTTGCCATTGCGACTCCCAATCCTCCTGTATCTCTCCGAAGTCCCACGTAGAAATACCCAAGATCAGTACATCGAACTCAGCCATTTTGGCAAGATTCGTGTCTTTTATATTGAACAGCGGGATATCTTTTAATTCTGATACTGAGGCGAATTCAGCAACAATTTTTTCTGCTGCCATCTCGGTGTAACAGGTGGTTGAACCATAAAAAAGGGCAATTTTCATTTATGCTGTTCCATTGGACTGCAAAGGGGGCGCAGTTTAATGAAATTCGTCGATGCTTTCCAGTTGTACTGAGTATGTGGGGGCGGTTTATATCTGGTCCAGCATGATTACATTGCCGTCAGGATCCCGCAGCATAATATGAGAAGGACCATCCCCTGACTCGGCTTCCTTGTCCAGTTGCACCCCATTTTCTTTCAAATCATCTTGAAGTTGATGCACATCTTTAGGGTTGAAGGTAAAGATGTTGCCTTGAAACATACCCTGGAACAGACCAATCATATTTTCGCCGTTTTGCATGATCAGCCATTTGGCCTCCATAGAGCCACACCCAGGTACAGGTTCGAAACCCAATTTTTGGTAAAAATCTCTGGATTGCTGAATATCCTCGACTGACAGGCTTAAGCAAAACTTTCCGAGTTCCATCTGTTGTGCTCTCTTTACAGGGGTTAAAAAACACTCACAGTCTAGCAACTCTGTCTGTTTTGTAAGCACTTTTTTGGAAAAAATTACGAATTTTTACGATTTTTAGCTCGGACTGTTCAGGGCGGTCAAAATAGGCGAACATGTGGAATGCTGAAATTCAAAGATAGTTCGTTATCACATACATAGTGCAATGGTAAAGAAACATAGAACCCCCAAGCTTGATGAAGCCAATCTGCAATTGATAGAAGAGTTTCTGGATAGCATTTGGATAGAAAAAGGCTTGAGTCAAAATACCCTGGCGTCGTACCGTACTGATTTGCTCAAAATGAGTGAGTTCCTGTTTAAAAGCAATTTTGCCTTTTCATTGCTTAGTTTTGACCAATATCAGGTTCACGAGTACCTGGGACATCGCTATGATTGCGGCTTGTCAGAGCGCAGCACAGCCCGTTTTTTAAGTAGTTTACGGGCGTTTTTAAGTTGGTGTCAGGAAAATAATTTGCGGGAAGACGATCCCATCTCCTTGATACAGAATCCGAAATTGCCAAAATCATTGCCAAAAGCGTTGACGGAAAAACAGGTAGAAGCGTTGTTGAGTGCGCCGCAAACGGATGAAGATCCGGTACAACTTCGAGACAAAGCGATGCTGGAGTTGCTCTATGCTTCCGGCTTGCGAGTAACAGAGCTGACGAGCTTACAATTAAACCAGGTGAGTTTGCAGCAGGGGGTGATCAGGGTTATTGGTAAAGGCAATAAAGAGCGTCTGGTACCAATGGGCGAGGATGCTATTGAGTGGATAGAGCGCTTTATGTGTCAAGGACGAGGCTTGTTGCTTAAAAACAATGTTGATGTGTTATTTCCCAGCAGTCGAGGGGTACAAATGACGCGACAAACTTTCTGGCATCGCATTAAGTACTACGCCAAAAAAGCGGGAATAAAAGCCGAGCTGTCACCACATACATTGCGTCATGCCTTTGCCACTCATTTGTTAAATCACGGTGCAGATTTACGTGTTGTGCAAATGCTATTGGGCCACAGTGATCTTTCTACTACCCAAATCTATACACACATCGCTACAGAAAGGTTACAAAAGTTGGTGGCACAACATCATCCAAGGGGCTGAAATTTACCTCGATATGTTCTAGACTGGACGCAGCTAAAAAACTCTATGCAATTTATTTGCATATCTGGGGTCTATATCAACAAAGGTTGTTTATTCCCTGGAATAAGGTGGACAAAGTAGTATATGAAAAATTGGATTAAAGTGGTTGGGTTAACTTGCCTTTTGGCAGGTGGGTTGGTTAACGCTGAGCAAGAGCCAGGAACGCTTGCCAAGCAAAAGATTGAGTCGATGCTGCGCATGTCAGTGAGCAGTGTGGCGGATTCTCCGGTAGATGGTATTTTGCAAGTGATGACCGAGCGCGGCTTGTTTTACGTCAGCAGTGATGGCAAATACCTGTTGCATGGTCGTATCTACAATATGGATGACGGCATGCGCAACGAAACCGAAGAAGCATTGGTGGGTGTGCGCAAAGAAGGGATCGCTAAATTCAATGATGACGTTATTGAATTTAAGGCCAAAGATGAAAAGTATGCGATAACGATTTTCACCGATATCACCTGTGGTTATTGCCGCAAGCTGCACAATCAAATAGAAGAATACAATGCCATGGGCATTACCGTGCGTTACCTGGCGTTTCCACGTGGAGGCTTAGGTAGTAAGTCTCATGATGACCTGGTGTCTATTTGGTGCGCAACGGATCCTAGAGAAGCGATGACAAATGCCAAAGCAGGTGGCTCAGTAAACGCTAAAGAATGTGAAACTAGTGTCGCTGAACAGTTTGCTTTTGCGCAGCAGGTAGGGATAACAGCGACTCCGTCGATTATTATGGAAGATGGCACACTTGAGCCTGGCTATCGTCCACCAGAGCAGTTGTTGCAGCTGTTGGCTTCGCTGTAAATTCTCCAGTATTTGTTATCAAGGCCAGTTCGCTGGCCTTTTTTGATCACTATTTGCGAATATTTTCTTCAATGTTAAAGATTACCCGGCGCAAGGCGCCATCTGAGTTACCTGAATTGAGCCACTGGCCTGAAACCATGACGCGACTATTTGCCGCGCGCGGTGTCACCTGCGATAACGATTTACAGTATCAAGCTTCCGGATTACTGCATTATCAACAGCTTTCGGGCATGCAAAAAGCGGTTGAATTGTTGCAACAGGTATTGGCAAGTCAAGACAAGATAATCATCGTCGGCGATTTTGATGCTGACGGTGCCACCAGCACTGCTGTGTTGCTCTTGGGGTTGCATCAATTCGGTTTTCACAATGTCGACTTTCTGGTGCCTAACCGCTTTGATTTTGGCTATGGCCTGAGTCCTGAAATCGTCGATGTTGCCGCTGCCGAAGGAGCAAAAATACTGATCACCGTAGATAATGGTATTTCCAGTATTCAAGGTGTGGCGCGTGCCAATTCTCTGCAAATTCCGGTGATCATTACGGACCATCACTTGCCGGGAGAGCAATTGCCCGACGCCGCCGCCATTATTAATCCCAATTTGCAAGATTGTGAGTTTCCGTCAAAAAATCTGGCGGGTGTCGGTGTAGCGTTTTACCTGCTAGTGGCCTTGCGTGCTCACTTTGAGCAACAGGGTTTGTTTCAACAGCGGCAACTGAACAAACCCAATCTTGGCACGTTACTGGATTTGGTGGCATTGGGAACCGTCGCCGACGTTGTGCCGTTGGATAACAATAACCGTATTTTGGTGCACCAGGGAATTCAGCGCATCCGCTCCGGCAAATGCCGGCCCGGTATCAGTGCGTTATTGGAATTGGCCAAGCGACAGCAAAGCGATATTGTTGCCAGCGATCTGGCTTTTGCCGTGGGACCCAGGCTCAATGCCGCAGGTCGATTAGATGATATGACTGTAGGAATTCAGTGTTTATTAGCTGACAATGCGGGAGCGGCGCGTAGCTTTGCATTTCAGCTGGATCAGCTCAATCAAGAAAGGCGCAGCATTGAATCAGAAATGCAGCAAGAAGCACAACACATCCTCTCTGAAATGCAACTGGCAGGTGAGCAATTGCCCGATGGCTTAGCCTTATATGAACCCCATTGGCACCAGGGAATTGTGGGTATTTTGGCCGGCAGAATTAAAGATAAGCATTTCAGGCCTGTGGTGGCATTTGCCCAGCAGGATGAGAATACTCTCAAGGGATCCGGACGTTCTATTCCCGGTCTGCATTTTCGAGATTTATTGGAAGAGATCAATAATCGTTATCCGGGCCTGATCATCAAGTTTGGTGGCCACGCTGCTGCTGCAGGTTTGTCTATAAATACCGAAGATTTCCAGCAGTTTCGCACCGTATTTGCAAGCTTGTGTAGCGAGTGGTTATCACCAGAGGCGTTGAGCGGAGAAATACTGACAGACGGGGAGTTGTCCAGACAGGAGTTTAGCCTGGATTTTGCCAGAATGTTGCGTTCTGCAGGGCCTTGGGGACAAGGCTTCCCGGAACCGGTTTTTGACGGGGTTTTTAGTTTGATATCACAACGCATCGTGGGTGAGAAGCACCTGAAAATGCAGGTGAAGAGTGCCGATGGTTGTTTGCTGGATGCCATCGCCTTTAACGTTGATCTGACTCAGTGGCCCAATCACAGTCGTGATAAAATACAGTTAGTTTATAAGCTGGATGTTAATGAATTTCGCGGACAACAATCAGTGCAGTTATTGGTGGATGCACTGACTCCTTATTGAACAAGCCTTATCGGGAAAAATATGAAACTAGTCAAATTGGTATTACTTTTTAGCGTCTTTATCTCCACATCAGTTTTTGCTGCACAAGGTCTTATTGCAATAAAAAGCCAACATTCAGTGACTCAGACACTTGATAACCTAAGCCAGGGCCTTACAGCTAAAGGCATGACAGTGTTTAGTCGGATTGACCATCAGGCGGGAGCGTCAAAGGTTGGCAAGCAGCTACGCGCCACTTCCTTACTCATTTTTGGCAATCCCAACGTGGGTACGCCATTGATGCAATGTCAGCAGAGTATTGCTATGGATTTACCGCAAAAAATGCTGGCCTGGCAAGATGAGCAAGGACAGGTTTGGTTGGGGTATAATGATCCACTGTATTTGGCACAGCGCCATGATATTGATATGGACAGTCCTTGTTATGCAGTGCTGGAGAAGGTGAGTATGGTACTGGAAAATTTCGCGCAAGCGGCCAGCCAATAAATTAAAAATGAGCGGCTAACAAAGGGGCATTATTGTGGAAAAGCAAACCAAAAAGCTGCTTGAGCAACACACCGCTTTGACTCATTCGGAGAATCGCAAGGTCATTTCTCATGTGCAGCGGGAACAAGATGATTGGGTGCTACATACCTTGATGATTGAAGGCGTTGAAGTGCCGTTTAAGTATCGCCGCAAAAAGCACTACAAGAACTTAAAAGGAGCGCGTGTCAATCTGACTTACTATCCCGATACGGAAGAAGTGGCGGGCATGGAATTCGAGTACATGCGGGTTGTGCGATTACGCACAAGTTGACAAGAAGAGCGTGTAAATGGCTGAATTTCTGGTTGAGCAGTTTTTACTGCACGCAACCCCCTATAAAGAAACCAGTGCCTTGGTCACTGGCTTTAGTCGTGAATTGGGAAAAGTGCGTTATGTGGCCAAAGGAGTTTATGGTAAAAGCAATAAATACAAGGGATTAACTCAACCCTTTACGCTGTTTTCTTGTCGCTTACAAGGCAATGGGGAGTTAAAATCCAGCTTTGCTACTGAGGCCCTGGCAAGAGCCATTCCCTTACATGGCAATGCGCTGTATTGCGCCATGTATTGCAATGAGGTGCTGGTGCGGGTACTACCACCAGAAGAGCCAAATGAAGACTTGTTTGCCTTTTATCAGCAGACATTGAATCAGTTGTCACTGCAAGAAAATCCGGAACCCATCCTGAGAGAGTTCGAGCTTTTTTTATTGCAGGAAATGGGCGCAGCTTATGATTTTGGCAGTGATGCGACTTCGGCTGAACCTGTGGTTGAGGAGTACGTATACGATTATGTGCCTGAATACGGCTTTACAAGAGCGGGCAGCAACAGGCGCCAACAGCAATTTTATGGTGCGGATTTGTTGGCTATAGGCCAGCTTCACTGGACGCCTGATAGTTTGAAAGCGGCAAAACGCTTCACTCGTCTGGCATTGAGTCCGTTTTTAGGTAATAAACCGCTAAAGAGCCGAGAGTTATTTCAAAAACCTCTGTAAAATAAGTAATACAAGAATTGAAGGGACCAACATGAATGATATTTATTTAGGGGTGAACATTGATCATATTGCAACCTTGCGCAACGCAAGAGGTACGCATTACCCGGATCCTGTTCACGCTGCGGATATCGCCGAGCGAGCGGGTGCCGATGGCATCACCGTGCACCTCAGAGAAGATCGACGCCACATCAAAGATCGCGACGTGCGTTTGTTAAAAGAAACCATAAATACCCGCTTGAACCTGGAAATGGCTGTGACTGATGAAATGGTCAATATCGCCACTGAAGTTAATCCTGTGTTTTGTTGTTTGGTGCCGGAAAAACGCGAAGAGTTGACCACCGAAGGTGGACTTGACGTAGTTGGCAGTCTTGAGCGAGTCAGCGATGCCTCTGCAAAATTAATGGCGCAGGGGATTATCGTATCTTTGTTTATTGATGCTGATAAAGCCCAGATTGATGCCGCCAAAGCCACGGGCGCTGAATATATTGAAATTCACACTGGCCAATACGCCGAAGCTCAATCAGAGCACGAACAACAAGTTGAGCTGCAAAAACTCAAAGTGGGCATTGAATACGCTGATTCCATTGGCCTCAAAGTCAATGCGGGCCACGGACTGCATTATCACAATGTTAAGCCCATTGCCGCCATTCCACAGTTGATCGAATTGAATATTGGCCATGCAATTATTGCCAGAGCCGCTTTTGATGGTTTAGCCAAGGCGGTAACCGACATGCGCAATTTAATGCAAGAGGCGAGACGCTAGTCGTCAGCAGCTTATGGTTCAGGTTTTTCGCCCGAAAAAGGGCCCGTCCAGGAAACGCTCGGCTAACGGTAAAGCTGCACTGCGCAACACAGGCAAACAACATCGGGTCACGATTGATCACCTTGAGCACGAAGCCAAAGGCGTGGTACCCGGCGCTCCCGTCATGTTTGTTTCCGGAGCATTGCCGGGGGAGTCTTGCCGGGTACAGGAAAGCAGCCATCAGAAAAATGTGATTAAAGCAAATGTGCTGGAAATAGAACAGGCTTCGCCCCATAGAATCGAGCCATTTTGTCCTCATTTTGACACCTGTGGCGGCTGTCAAACACAATACGCTGAACCTGAATATTTACTCTCAGAAAAGCAAAATGCCGTTGCCAAATTACTGGCTAAATTGACCGGGTTAAGCACCAGATATTTACCCTGGAACGCACCATTAATCTGCAACAGTCGCGGTTATCGACGCAAGGTTCGATTGGCTGTAGACGCCCGAAATCCTGAGCAGATCAAGCTGGGCTTTCGCGGAGAGGGCAATGAGGTTGTATCTGTCTCTGAGTGTCAGGTGCTGGAACCTGAACTGCAAAAACTGTTGCAGCCACTGAATCGGATGCTGGCCCTTTTAAAGTCAGTAAAATATCTTGGACATGTCATTCTGTTTTCAGGTGTACAGGAGTCAGCGCAATACACCTGTGGAGCGGGTTATAAGCCACAGAACTATGTCACCCTGAGAATGACCAGAGCCCTTGGTTCGTCTGATAAACACTTGCTGGAGCAGTTTCAAACTGAACAAGATTGTTTGCTGATTATCGACTATGGCCAGAAGCGTTATGAATGGCTAAGTGGTGAGCCAGCGCTTATGGCCTATGCACTGCAAAGTGGTTTGGCTGGTGATAATGAGCAAGATATTGTCTTTCGCATCGCACCAGACGATTTTGTCCAGGTCAATCCGCAACTGAATCAAGCTATGGTGCAGCAAGCGCTGAATTGGTTGGAACTAACTGAGCAAGATCAGGTGCTGGATTTGTTTTGTGGGGTAGGTAACTTCACTTTACCTATGGCGCAACAGTGCCATCGCGTTATTGGCTTTGAGGGTGTACCCGAAATGGTGCAAATGGCGCAAAACAATGCACAACGGAACAATATTCACAATGTGGAATTTATATCCGGCGATCTATCTGGGGCAGATACCTTGAAAGCCGTATCTCGGCTAAAATGTAACAAGGTGGTTCTGGACCCCGCGCGAGCTGGTGCTTTCGAGGCGATAGAGACGCTTATTTCCAAGGCTCCCGAAGCAATACTGTATATTTCCTGCAATCCGGCCACTTTCGGCAGAGATATTGCAAAATTACTATCCGCAAACTATCAATTAACAAAATTGTCTTTAATTGATATGTTTCCACAAACTGCCCATACAGAAATTATGGGATTATTTGTCCCCGCCAGAAAATAAAGGAGTAAGTTAACTCATGGTTTCAGTCAGAACTGTCCATAGCGATATCCGCCCCGGGTTTGAGGAGTGGTTGGACAACCTCAAAGTCTCTGACAAAACCAAAGAAAAGCTGGCCACAATTCTCGAACAACCTGAAATCCTGTTAATCGGCCAGGAAATGGTAGAAATGCTGCAAGAGCTGCAAATGGATGATGAGACCATGTTGGCGTCTTTCGTTTATACCTATTGTCAGGTCAGAGAGTTATCCGATGAAGCCATCGCAGAGCAGTTCTCGCCTGAGATTCAAGCTCTGGTTCAGGGCGTGCGTCGCATGAGTGCCATTCGAACTTTGCATTCCAGCCAATATATCAAAGCCGATGAAGGCCAAATTGACAACATTCGCCGCATGTTGTTGTCCATGGTGCAAGATGTGCGGGCTGTGGTGATTAAACTGGCGGAACGCATTATTAAACTGCGGCAAGTTAAAGATGCCGATGAAGAAACCCGAGTCATGACCGCCCGCGAGTGCGCTAGTATCTACGCGCCATTGGCCAACCGGTTGGGGATTGGTCAGTTGAAGTGGGAACTGGAAGATCTCTCATTTCGCTATTTGCATCCTGAGTCCTACAAACAGATTGCCAAAATGTTGCGGGAAAAACGCACCGAACGACTTAATTATGTTGAGCACTTTGTCGAGGTGATGCAGCAACGTTTAGATGAGCAAGGGGTTAAGGCGAAAGTTTACGGACGACCAAAGCACATTTTCAGTATCTGGAAAAAGATGCAAAAGAAAGGCCTGACTTTTGAGCAGCTTTTCGATATCCGCGCAACCCGTATTATTGCTGACTCCCTGCAAGACTGTTACACGGTGTTAGGTGCCGTGCATGCCAGTTGGCAGCATATTCCGCGCGAATTTGATGATTATATAGCGACACCTAAGCCCAATGGTTATCAGTCTATTCACACCGTTATTTTAGGGCCGGAAGGCAAAACCATTGAAGTGCAAATTCGCACCCAGAAGATGCACGATGATGCCGAATTAGGCGTGGCAGCCCACTGGAAATACAAAGAGGGGAAAAGCGGCAGTAACGACAGCTTTGAAGATAAAATTAACTGGCTGCGCAAAATTCTCGCCTGGCAAGACGATATGTCAGAGTCGGGGGATATTGTGGAAGAATTGCGTAGCCAGGTTTTCGATGATCGGGTTTATGTCTTTACGCCGAAAGGCGACATTATTGATTTGCCCAGAGGCAGTACGCCATTGGATTTCGCCTATTATGTGCATACCAATGTTGGACATCGCTGTAATGGCGCGAAAATAGCCGGGCGCATTGTGCCGCTCACTTATCAGCTGCAGACTGGGGATCAGGTAGAGATCCTCACAGGCAAGCACGCTAACCCCAGCCGGGACTGGATGAATTCCAGTATGGGTTACGTATTGTCCAGTCGAGCCCGAGCCAAAATTGCTACCTGGTTCAAAAAACAAGACAAGGATAAAAATCTGCAGGCAGGCAAGGATATGCTGTTGAATGAAATTCTGAAAGCGCGCCTGGATAAAGACCTGTTGAACGATGTCCACGATCGATTCAACGTGCAATCGCTGGAAGACTTATACGTTGCTGTGGGCGGCGGCGACGTAGGTGTTATGCAGGTTATCAATCACCTACAACAAAAAGTTCAGCCAAAGCCAGACATCGACCCACGGGTTAAAACCAAAGCGACTAAGTCTAAAGCGAGCTCGGGGGATCAAATTGTCGTGGAAGGCGTGGGGAACCTGATGTCGGTGCTGGCGGGTTGTTGTCAGCCGTTACCGGGCGACCCCGTGTACGGATACATCACGCTGGGACGAGGTGTGAGTGTTCACAAAAAAGACTGTGAGCAATTAAAGGGTATGTTGACGCAAAACCCGGAGCGGGGCATTGAAGTCAACTGGTCTTCAGAAGTTAAAGGCGCGTTTAAAACCAAAGTGGATATTTTCTGTTATGACCGTGACGGTATTTTACGAGAAATAACCACCGTGCTGGGCAATGAGAAAGTGTCGCTTTTAGGGGTACACAGTGAAAGTAACGAACAGGAACACACCGCCAATATCGGTTTGACATTGGAGGTAAAAGATCTGAACTCCCTGGCTCGACTCATTACTAAACTGGAAAAAGTGCGTAACGTGCTGGAAGTAAAACGCATAGAGCATTGAGGTGAATAGCCTGATTGCGTTCATCGTTTTGACACACATTGATGGTGCAATAAGCGAAGGTTAATATGCGGCAGGTGTTGATGTCTTACAGGCAGTTATTTATTGCTAAAGCGCTTTGGCTAATGGCTCTGAGTAGCATACTTTGGTGTGTTATCGTTTATTTTGTTTTCCCGCCGATTGCTTGGGCAGATGTCGATGTGCTGGATGTTATCGGCGAAGCCAGTACCGTGATAATGGCCGGTATATTTTCCTCATTTATCGCTGCTTCGAATATGCACGAAAGCACCAAGGTTCGCCTGGTTGCTGCCATGTTGTGTATGTTCATTGGCGGCAGTGCCGATTTTATCGATGAGTTTTTTGTAGTGCGTCACTGGCCGGCTTTGTTGGAGAATAGCTTTAAGACGGCGGCTGCCCTGTTCACCTTGTGGGGAATGCTAAGTTTATCTCGGGAAGCAAAAAGCTCTGAGCGGCGCGCCGATCACTTTCGCAAAGTTTCAGATCACTTGAGCCTGCTTACCCAAATAGGCCAAAAAATAACACGAACCCGGAAGTTAAATGACATTATGGAAGTGGTTCATAGCAATATTTGCGAGTTGGCTAGCTTTGATTGTTTTCGCGCAATGATTGTCGAAGGCGACAAGCTGGTACCCAAATTAATCCGCCAACCAGCAGGAAGCCTGAGTCTCAATGACGAGGCTCTAAAGGTCTTTGAAATGATGGAGCAATGGGTAATTAAAAATCAAACATCTTTGTATTTGTTTGATTTGCTGCGCTGTTCAGAGCACTACCTCGATAATGAAGAACAGCAAGCGCTGCTGCATCTTATGGCAAATAATCCGCAATTACAGCACGGCAGTGTGTTTGTGGTGCCAATACAAATTGATGGAAAGCTCATTGGTTTGTTGACGTTATTTATGGCTCGCAAGCAAGCTTTGGATGCCGAGCAATGTCACAATATTGAATCCATCGCGGCATATTCTGCTGTGGCCATTCACAATGCCTTGCGCAGTGAAGCACTCGATAGTAAAGCCGCTGAAGATAGAGGTGTAACATAGTGTCTTATATGACGAGTCCCGAAAATGAGTGATAAAAGACACAATTTAGAAATAATCTAGTTCGCACAATTCGCTGAATTAATCTAGCTTTATTAGAGAAACTGAAAAAGTGATTAACAGATGAAAAGAATCGCTTTTGCGATAGCCGCAAGTGTTTTGATGATACCCTGCCAGGCTGATGACAGCCTCAATGAGCTGGCGGATTTTTCCTTCGAAGAATTGCTCAACGTCAATGTGGCCACCGCGGGCAAGTTTGTGCAAAGCCGTGAGCAATCTCCTGCGGTAATATCGATCCTAAGCAAAGAAGACATTGCCAGTTACGGGGCACAATCCTTACTGGAAGTATTACAACGATTACCCAGCGTGCAAATGATGGGTTCCTTCTTTTATCCGCAAAATCTCGCGGTTCTTCGCGGTACTCAATTGACCCATTCAAATAATGAAGTATTGATACTTATTAATGGACGCCCTTTGAGGGATAGTTTTACTGGCGGACAGAATTTCGCTATCTTTTCTGCTTTTCCCGTCTCAAGTATTCAGCAAATTGAAATGATTAGAGGACCGGGCTCGGTTCTTTATGGCAGTAATGCCTTTTTGGGGGTGATTAACATCATCACCCATACTGAAAGTGCAAAACAGCTGCACCTGGCTATTGGCGAAGATGGCAAAGCCAATGCCGAGCTAAACTGGGGAGAGAGCCTCGAAAACGGTTATTGGAATGTCGCCGGAAAACTTTATTCAGAGTCGGGATGGCGCCATAGTGCCATCGACAATCGAGGTCAATCAGGAGCCTTTGATGCTGGAGAGAAAAATGCCAGCTTAGTGTTATCCGGTAAGCAGGGACAGTTTACCTGGTCCGGGGCGATTATGCGCAGTGAACAAGACTTTTGGGGGGCTGTTTCGGTCTGGTCTGGTGACCCTCCACAAGCACAGCGTCAGGTTACCTCACAGCGCACTACACTGGATATTGGTTACCAATTAACACTGTCACAAGCGCAATATATTGACACCAATCTCAGTTATTCGGGGTCAGACTTTAGTCATTATAATTATGATGCGTTGTCTGATAATTGGTTGGCGGAGGTCACCTGGCATCACACTGACATCTGGAAAGGCCATTTATTAGCAGGGGGGACGGTATGGCATCAGGAGGTGGAGACAAAAGACGGTTTGCGCGCAGCGCCCATACCCGCTTTTTCTCGCAATTGGGAAAATGCCTATCTGCAGTTTCAGACGGAAGACTTCGAGCGTCTCAATGGCTTTATCGGTATCCAATATAACAAGGTGCCAGATGTACAAGGTAAATGGGTGTTTCGTGGAGGACTAAACTGGACCATAGATACACAACGTGGCATCAAGCTGTTGTGGGGCGAAGCATTTCGTGCAGCGTACTCAGTAGAGACTAACTTTGACTTGGTTGTTTGCTGCGATGCTGAGGGTAACAATCGAGGTGGACTGAGAGGAAATCCGGGGCTGGAGCCTGAGGAAATCGAAACCCTTGAGATTCAGTATTACAGCAACAACGAACAAACTCATTGGGCGTTAACCGGGTTTCGCAGTGAGCTGACCAATTTAATCGGCCGAACGCGCGCGGCAGATAGAGTACTGGATTTTATCAATACCGGAAGCCTTGACTCTTGGGGATTGGAGTGGGAAATGAAGCACTATTTCAGTACTGATCTGCAACTGGATGCAGCCTTTATCTGGCAGCAAAATGAAGCCCATGGCAAAGATGACTATACCCTGATGCCGGACTGGTTGTTTAAAATTGGCATGTCGAAAACTTTCGCATCTGGTAGTCAGCTTTCTGCGTTCTTAAATGCCCAAGATGCGTTTCATTCCAATACAATTCGCAGTCCAAACGCGCAACCGGTAAACCCTGAAGCAGATCGTCGCTTTGAATTGACATTGCACTACCGCCACCCTCTCAATTGGCTGAGTGACACACAAAGCTTTTTAAGTGTTTATATTACCAATGCGCTTGATGACGTACTTTATCAACCGGACATTGCGGGGGGCAGCATTAACACGCATCCAGCTGGCGCCGGACGGCAGGCTAATATCGGACTATCCGTGATTTTTTAACTAGCTCTGGCTTTTCTTACCCGAACTCGCCAATATAACAAGTCAATTTATTTCATTAGTGTACTTTTGATTTTATGTCTTCTAATAACCAGGAATTTCCGGGAGTTGCCCGTATCTTATGGGTGATGGAACAGTTGCGGCATCCGGTTTCGGGGTGTCCATGGGACAAAGAGCAAACCTTTGGCAGCATTGTCCCGTTTACCATTGAAGAGGCTTATGAAGTCGCTGATGCCATTGCTGAAGGCAATATGGCGGATATCAAAGATGAACTGGGCGATTTGTTATTCCAGGTGGTGTTTTATGCGCAGTTGGGGCAAGAGCAGACAGCGTTTGATTTTGACCAAATCGCGGCGCATGTTGCTGAAAAGCTAATAAGACGCCACCCTCATGTGTTTTCTGATAGCCAAATAAATACTGAAGAAGAACTCAATGCTAATTGGGAAGCGATTAAGCAACAGGAGCGACAAGAGCAAGGTAAAGTGGAGGATGGCAGCATTCTTGCCAATATCCCAAGAGGGATGGCGCCGATGAAGAGAGCCATTAAGCTGCAAAAGCGCTGCGCCAAAGTGGGATTTGATTGGGATGACAAACAGCAAGTGGCAGATAAGATACATGAGGAAATTACCGAAGTACTAGAGGCCTGTGCGCAGCAGGACGGTGAAGCACAGGCGGAAGAAATTGGTGATTTGCTATTTGCTACCTTAAATCTGGCGAGGCATTGCAACGTAGACCCAGAACAAGCGCTATTAAAAGCCAATCGCAAGTTTGAACGGCGCTTTCGCCAGGTGGAAGAACTGGCGACTGCCCAACAGGATTTGCAAGCTATGTCATTGCAAGAGCTAGAATTACTATGGCAGCAGGTCAAAGTAACCGAAAAGCAGGATACTCCCTCATGACTGAGTTAACGCTTTCAGGAGGATGCTACTGCGGCAAGGTCGCATTCCAGGTGAAAGGGACCCCTAAAGCCAGCTATTTTTGTCATTGCCAGCAGTGTCGCAAATTAACGGGGTCGGCACATGCCAGTAATATGCAGATCAAACCTGAGGCCGTGCAGTTTAGTCGGGGCGAGGAGTGGATAAGTCAATTTTCCTGTCCCACAGGCCGAGCCTTTAGCAATGCTTTTTGCCGTAACTGTGGCTCGGGACTGCCCTTCATGGGCAAGTCTGGCGAGTGGATGTTCGTACCCATTGGCAGCCTTGACAATCCACCCATTGATTTAATTGATTACAATATTTTCTGGGATGACAAAGCTAATTGGTATGAGGCTGGTATTAAAGCCAAACGTTGTTCACAGTTTCCATCCGAGGAGTAATGGTTTTGAGGGTAATTGGTATATTAGGAGGCATGAGTTGGCAAAGTACACAAGGCTACTATCAACAAATAAATCAAGGCGTTGCGGATAGGTTGGGGGGCTTACACTCTGCTGAAATAGTTATACGCAGTGTTGATTTCGCGCCCATCGCCCAAATGCAAGAACAAGAGCAATGGGAGCAGATGGCAGAATTATTGTGTTCTCATGCTAAGGCCTTAGAAAAGGCAGGGGCCGATTGTGTCCTGATTGGCACGAATACCATGCACCTGGTTGCAGATGAAGTTGCTGCGGCAATTAATATTCCGTTGTTGCATATCGCAGATGCCACAGCACAAGTCATTCAAAGCGAAAATCTAAATAAAGTGGCTTTACTGGGCACGGTATTTACCATGCAAAAAGACTTTTATAAGGGGCGTATACAAGAGCGGTTTGGTATTGAGGTTATTGTACCCGAAGCAGCCGAACAGGCCCTGATAAATAAGATAATTTATGACGAGCTTTGTCTTGGCAGGATTAATCCCGCTTCAGAAGAGGTCTATCTCAAGATTATTAGCGGGTTAGAGGAACAAGGGGCTCAAGCGGTGATTTTGGGATGCACGGAAATCGGACTGCTGGTACAACAGGAAAACTGTAGCCTGCCATTGTTTGACACCACGCAAATACACGCAGCAGCGGCAATCGAATTTGCTTTGACATGAATAAGGTATCCGCTTTGCTCAGGAAACCCCGTATAGATGAGGTCGCCCGGTTAACGAAATTGGCATTAGATTCAAAGCAATATTGGGGATATTCCGATGGGTTCATTGCCAATTGTCGTTCAGAATTAACCATCACTCCTGAAAAGTTATTGGCGTCACCATATCAGTTTAAGCTACTTGAATCAGGAGACGAAATCGCAGGGTTTTATTGTCTTGAGCAACATACCGACAGTCATTTTGAGGTAGAAGCGTTATTTGTTTCACCAGATTACATCGGTAGCGGCGTAGGAAGGATTTTATGGCAGGATTTAGTGGTATGTGCTCAGCAGTCCGGTGCAAAGACGTTATCCATTGCTTCTGACCCAAACGCGGAGGCCTTTTATTTAAAAATGGGCGCAAAACGCGTCTCACTCATTCCTTCACAGAGCATTGCCGGGCGAACATTACCGCTTCTGGAATTTAAGCTCTAAACTCAAAGGGCTATTGGTATAGTCTCGCTTACTCTGGTATTGGAGCAGATAATTTCGCTTTTTTCTGAATAGTGTTCCCCATTTTCCTGCTTTTGTATTGGTCATGTCCTTGTCACCATAACAACCTGATAAATGTTTTGAGAGGGCCTCGAACATGCCAAACGATAATAGTGAAAAATTAGGTGCTGCTGTAATGAGCCTGATTGCGGCTTGTGTTTGGGGTTATACGGTATTGAATATTTAAACGTGTATCTGAAATGGTCTTTTGGGCGCAGTGGTACATTGTCATGGTATAGCGGCTGATATCTGTTCATTTACCCATGCAATGGCGTCGTCTGTGGAGTCGAAAAACTTGTGGGGTTCGCCCGCTTGCTCATAAATTGTTTTCAGGTGCTGTTTTGCCATTGCGGGTACGTCACAATGAACAGTGACTAATCCTGTTGCTACGCGACCGAGCTGCTTTTCCTGTTTGACGATTTCCACCAGTTTTTCGGCCGCTTCTGGCACGTGTACTGGCTGTCCGTAAAAGTCTCCTACCATCCCCCAAGGCTTGTTATAAAGGGGCTCAGTCAACGCAATAAATTCGTCTGCAGCGGCATTCATGGATTCCACATTCCAAGGGCCGGTGCCCTTAAATACAATGATACGGCCCACAAGTTGTGCTTCAAATTTTCCATGCTGTTTAAATCTTGCCATAAGACCGCTTCATTGATTCCATAAGAAAGTAGAGTGTAAGACCCTTGTTCGCCTTTGAAAATAGTATATTAGTCGTATCTTTTTACAAAATTAATTGTGCGGAAAAATTGTGATTTACCTGCTGGAACGGGTAAGGTGACAAAATACAACGACAACGACGCTAAAACGGACAAGCGATGGCAAACTATCATCTTGCTCAATTGAACATAGCCACTGCATTAGCTTCATTGGATTCCCCGGTAATGCAGGAATTTGTGGATAACCTTGAAAGGATCAATTCCCTTGGTGAGTCTTCTCCTGGCTTTATTTGGCGCATGAAAGATGACACAGGCAATGCAACCGCCATCCCGGTTTACGAAGATCCAAATATTATTGCCAATTTAACCGTTTGGCGGGATCCTAAGAGTTTAAAGTCGTTTCTTTTCAAAACTGAACATGCCCATTTTTTGAAACGAAAAAAAGAGTGGTTCAAATCAGTGAAGGAGGCTACCTACGTGTTATGGTGGATACCCCAAGGGCACATTCCCACGCTGTCTGAAGCGAAAGACAAGTTAGCTTATCTCAGAACTAACGGCGACACTGCAAGCGCATTTTCATTTAAGAAGCTGTTCACACCCGCACAAGCTTTGGAGGCACAATGAGCGCTCAAGCGGCCCAATATTCGCAGCGCGAAGAACAAATTAACATCTGGTCTCATTTTCTCGGCTTAGTTTTAGCTTGTGTTGGTTTGGTGTTGCTGGTGCTCAAGAGCTATTCGCTGAATTATGTTGCTTTTACTTCTGCGGTTATCTTTGGCTTTAGCATGGTACTGCTGTTTTTAGCTTCTACTCTGTATCACCGTGCTACCAACCCCCGCGTAAGAGCGAAATTAAGAGTGCTGGATCACTGTGCTATCTTTGTGTTTATTGCTGGCACTTATACCCCTTTTACATTGTTAATATTGCCCGCTGAAACTGGCTGGTGGATTTTCGGTATTAGCTGGGCTTTAGCAACGATTGGCATTACTCTCAAGTTGTTTTTTACCGGCCGCTTTAAGTTACTCTCAACGGGGGTATATTTATTCATGGGGTGGCTAATTGTGTTTGTGGGTAAGACGTTGCTTGAAAACCTTTCCTACCAAGGCTTTTTGTGGCTTGCCGCAGGCGGGGTGGTGTATACCATTGGCGCTATATTGTATTCCTTTAAACGTTTGCCTTATACCCATGCTGGGTTCCATATCATGGTGATGATTGGCGGAGGATGTCACTTTTATGCTATCTACCAGCACGTTTTGTGAGAACAAAGGTGTGACGTTCAAGCAATGCTGTCCGAGTGGCCATTTAAATGTTCCCGACATAAACGGCATTCACTACATCCCTGCAGCTCGCCGTTTAAATGTTCCCGACATAAAAGGCATTCATGGAGTTCTGCTTAATCACCGTAGATGGTGGAATGCCTAATTTGCAAGAGTAAAAAATCACTCATTTAGACACGGAATCGAGATTAAACCAATGTTGTCCGCATCGCCGATTAATGTTCCCGACAAAATCGGCATTCAGTACGTCCCTGTAGCTTAATGCGAACCTACAAAAAAGCCACATATCAATGTGGCTTTGTTTTTAGTTTGAAACTGACTATTGCAGTTTGTTAAACAACGACTCGAGACTCAAACCTTGTTGCGACAAGATCTCTCGCAATCGGCGTAGTGCTTCCACTTGAATTTGTCTCACACGCTCACGCGTTAAGCCTATCTCAGCGCCTACATCCTCAAGTGTTGATGGCTCATAGCCTAATAAGCCAAAACGTCGTGCAAGTACTTCTCGTTGTTTAGGATTGAGCTCACCCAACCATTCCACAATATTGCAACGAATATCGTTGTCTTGTACTTCGTCTTCAGGGCCACTGCCCCGCTCATCGGCAATAACGTCTAATAGCGCTTTGTCATTTTCACTACCAATGGGAGTGTCAACAGAAGTAATACGCTCATTAAGGCGCAACATCTTTGCCACGTCTTTCACGGGTTTTTGTAGCGCTTCTGCGATTTCTTCTGCGGTCGGTTCGTGATCCAATTTCTGCGCTAGTTCTCTGGCTGCACGCAAATACACGTTGAGCTCTTTAACTACATGAATCGGTAATCGAATAGTACGAGTTTGATTCATGATGGCGCGTTCAATTGTCTGGCGAATCCACCAGGTGGCGTAGGTTGAGAAGCGGAAACCACGTTCTGGATCAAACTTTTCAACGGCGCGAATTAAACCAAGATTGCCTTCTTCGATTAAATCCAAGAGAGCCAAACCGCGGTTGTTGTAACGACGCGCGATTTTAACAACCAAACGCAAGTTACTGACTATCATGCGTTTGCGCGAAGCTTCGTCTCCCTTAAGAGCTCGGCGTGCAAAATAAACTTCTTCTTCAGCTGAAAGTAATGGTGAAAATCCTATCTCTCCAAGATAGAGTTGTGTGGCGTCAAGATTCTTATGAATTTCTTCCTGACTGGCAAGTATGTCTTCGAGTGCGTCACTTTGATCTATTTCCTCGACTTCCATATCTGAAGCTTCTTCATCCAGATTTTCTGAGGCAGCAAGTTCAATGACTGAGGTACTATTATTGGCCATGAGTGAACTCTCCTGTCATGGATTATCAGTTATACCTTTCCCACGTCATTTATTTTTATTGTTATTCTGTATTATCTTTTGGGTAAGTAACGTAGTGGG